>JAKPAM010000152.1 GCA_029779435.1 Pseudomonadota bacterium
CAGGTCACCACCACCGCGGCCGACAGCGCCGCCGTGATGTGCTCCGGGGTCCACTCGTTCGGATCGGTCGGGAAGCAGGCCGCATCCAGTGATCGGACCGCCGCTTCCTGGGCAGCCGTCTGTGGCAGGAACCAGCATTCGATACCAGCGGCTCGTGCGGCGTCGCGAAAGCCCAGCCAACCGTATTTCGCGTTGCAGCCGAAGTACGTGGTGCCGACGAACACGACGCTGGCGCGCTTCGGATGGAATCGGGACGTCCGGGCGAGGTCGGCGCACGTGCTCTGCAGCTGCGCCTGCAGTTCGAGTTGCTGGACCCGTGCGGTCAGCCTGGTGAAGTCCATGGGGGCGACCGCATCGGTTTTCGCCGAGACCTGCTGTTGCAGCTTCACCAGCATGTCCGCAAGGTTCTCGATCGCGCTGCAGACCTGCACGCCCATCGACTCCAGCCCTTCCAATCGCTGCTCGAACGCGGATGGATCCTCTGTGGCGGGGGGAATTGCGGTGAGCATGGGCGGATCCTTGGCTTTCAGGTTGCCCTATGGTCTGTCGGCGTCGATCGTGATGACTGGCCGAGAAGCGGGAGATCGTCGGGGCTGTTTTGTGCTTCTGCCGGACGGGCAGGCTGGTGAGAAGTGCCGGGGACGCGTCTGGCGCGCCTGCCGCACGCTCAAACCACCGCCTCTTCCCGAAGCCTCGCCGCCATCGCTTCGTACCGCCGGCACTCGTCGGCATTGCCGATGCAGCGATAGAAAACGGCCAGGTTGTGGGCAGCCAGATGACTGCCGTGGCCGATCACCGAGCCGTCCAGCTCCGGCCGGTCGCCGATGGCGAGCGCCCGCAGCCAATGCCGCTCGATCATCGGAAAGAACGTCGAGTCGGCCAGTTCCGGGTGCGCGACGGCGCAATCGAGGGCGAGGTCGCCGATCGTGAAGTGAAAGTCCGGCGAATCGTCCCAGCGGGCCTGCTCCGACCGGACCAGTTCCAGCGCCGATTTGAACTGACGCGCCTTTCGCCGGCTGTTGAGCGTGCGCACGACCAGGTCATGGCGCCATGGCGCAGCCGGATCCACCCGTTGCAGCGCGGCGCTGAATGATGCTGTCGCGGTCGCCCAGTCCCCATCGATCGCTGCGTCCTTGCCCAATTGGTAGTGCAGATAGGCGTCGTCGGGCGACGCGGCGAGCTCCGCTTCCAGCAGGCGGCGATTACGGCCTTGCTTGCCCGCCATCTGGGCCGGCTCATAACCGTCGTGTCCGACCACGACCGGCAGCCGTTCGCGTCGTGCCGTGCTCGCGACCTGCTCGTGGATCCGGCCCGTGTAGCGGGCGCCGGCCGGAATCAGGCGCGACAGCCATGAAGGAGCGATCCTGGTCTGCCCGTCCTGGTCGAAGCGGCTGTCGATCCGGACCACGCCGATGGCGTCGCCGAGGTCACCGGCGCCGTTCGCGAAAGCGTGCAGCGCTCCGCCGCCGCTCTCCAACCACTCGTCGGCATCCAGTACCAATGCGAACCGGTAGTCGCCGGCCAGATCCAGCGCCTGGTTGCGCGCAGCCGCGAAGCTGTCCGGCCACGGGCGCTGGTGGACATCGGCGCCGGCCTGTCTAGCCCGCTCGACGCTGTCGTCGGTCGAGCCGGTGTCCAGCACCACCATTCGCTCGACCCAGGGGCGAACGCTGGCCAGGCAACGCTCGATGCAGCGCGCCTCGTTGCGCATGATCACGGACAGGATCAGTCCGGGGACGGGACCGGCGGTCGTTTCAGTCATCGGCCGAGTTTGGCGGTCGCGAGCCGGGGGCGGTCGGGCGAACAGGGAGGGCTTCGCTCGGCAATTGCGGGGCATCGGAAGGACCGTTACCCACGGGCCTCGAACACCTCCGCCGGTACCCGCCACCCCCTGCGAACAACCGCTCGTCGCCCCCCGGCTACCCGCTCCCTGCCGTCCGCGGCTCGGCGTGACAAATTGCTCAAGCCCCGCCGGGCATTGCCGTTATCCGGTGAGTACCTGTGAACCGGAAGCCTCTGCGATGTTCTTGATAATTGGTTACCTGGTGGTCATCGGCTCGGTCATCGGCGGCTTCGCGCTGGCCGGTGGCCACGTCGCGGCCTTGTTGCAGCCGGTCGAACTGCTGATGATCGGCGGCGCGGCCCTCGGGGCGTTCATCGTCGCCAACCCGATGAAGGTCATCAAGGCGGTGGTGACGTCCATCCCGCAGTGCATGAAGGGCTCCAAGTACACGAAGGCGCGGTACATGGAGCTGCTGGCGCTGATCTACGACACGCTGAGCAAGGCCCGCAAGGAGGGCCTGATGTCGATCGAGGCCGACATCGACGAGCCGCACGAGAGCCCGTTGTTCACCAAGTACGAGAACGTGAGCAAGGACCACCACCTGATGGAGTTCATCACGGACTACCTGCGGATGATGGTGTCGGGCAACCTCAACGCGCTCGAGATCGAGAACCTGATGGACAACGAGATCGACACCCATCACCACGAGGCGATGGTGCCGTCGCATGCGGTCCAGACGATGGCCGACGGGATGCCGGCATTCGGGATCGTGGCGGCGGTGATGGGCGTGGTGCACACGATGGGGTCGGTGGGCCGGCCGCCAGCCGAACTGGGCGAGATGATCGCCCACGCCCTGGTCGGGACGTTCCTCGGGATTCTGCTCGCTTATGGCTTCATCGGGCCGATCGCCAAGCTGATCGAGGTCAAGGTCGACGAGGCGACGAAGGAATTGCAGTGCGTCAAGGTGACGCTGCTGGCCAGCATGCAGGGCTATGCGCCGGCGATCGCGGTCGAGTTCGGCCGCAAGGTGCTGTATTCGACCGAGCGGCCGACGTTCCTCGAGCTCGAAGCGCACGTCAAGGGCAAGAAGGCCGCTTAGGACTGAACGATGCCAGCCGCACCCGAAAAGAAAGTCCAGCCGATCGTCGTCAAGCGGATCAAGAAGGTCGCCGGCCATGGCAGCCACGGCGGCGCGTGGAAGATCGCCTACGCGGACTTCGTGACCGCGATGATGGCGTTCTTCCTGCTGATGTGGCTGCTGGGGTCGACGACCAAGGGCGATCTGCAGGGCATCGCCGATTATTTCTCGTCGCCGCTGAAGGTTGCGCTGTCCGGCGGCCGCGGCAGCGGCGACAGCTCCAGCCTGATCGATGGCGGCGGCGCGGACCTGACGCGCACGGTCGGCCAGGTCCGGCGCGGCGACGTCGAGAGCCAGAACCGCAACATCAACCTGCAGGCCTTCAAGTCCGACCAGGCGCGCCGCGAGCGCCAGGAGCTGCTGGCGCTGAGCAAGCGTGTCGAGCAGATGCTGCTGTCCAATCCGCGGTTGGCCGACATCCGTTCGCAGATCCGGCTCGAACTGACGCCGGACGGCCTGCGCATCCAGATCGTCGACGAGCAGAACCGTCCGATGTACGACACGGGCAGCGCGATCGTGAAGGACTACATGCGCGAGCTGCTGCGCAGCATCGGCAAGGTGCTGAACGACGTGCCGAACCGGATCACGATCTCGGGCCACACCGATTCGACGCAGTACGGCAGCGGCGAGCGCGGTTACTCGAACTGGGAGCTGTCGTCCGACCGCGCCAACGCCGCCCGCCGCGAACTGGTGGCCGGGGGCATGCAGGAGGCCAAGGTGCTGCGCGTGCTGGGCCTGGCGGCGGCGTTGCCGCTCGACGCGGACCATCCTGCCGCCGCGGTCAACCGGCGGATCTCGCTGATCGTGATGAACGCCGAGGCCGTCGAGCGCACGCTGCGCGGGGACCGTATCGAGATGCCGGCCGACGCCGATGCCGCGCAGGCGGCGGGCGCGGTCCAGCAGGCGGTCGAGGCGGTGCCGGCCGAGGCGAAGCCGGCTTCGCCGCCGATCGCGCCGATCTCGATCCCGGGCTCGCTGCGATGAACACGCGGGCCGGATTGCCGGTACGGCAGGGGAGCCCGCCCGGGCCCTCGCCGCGGCCTCGGGCCGAATCACCGCCATCGGCCTGGCTGGCCGCCGCCGCGCGTGCCGCGAGCGAGCAGGCCGAGCTGGCCCTGGCCGCCGCCGAGATCGAGCGCTGGCTGAAGCGCTCGGGCTGCGCCGCGGTCGACACCGCGCGCGTGCTGGACTGTGTTGCTCGGGTGCGTCTGGGTGCGGCGCTGACCGGGGGCGACCTGGCGGAGATCCTGCTGTCCGGGTCGGCGCCCGGACAGACGAATGGCGGCGCGGGGCCGACGTCCGCCGGCTGCGTGCGCCCCCCTGATTAAAGCCGGTCAAAGCCGCGCTAATCCTCGCTTAAGTGGCCGGTGGGGCCCGGAAGATCCGATTCGAGCAGATTGTCGAATCAGGTCATGGCCGAACACGAGCAAAGCAGCGAAGACCGCGACTTGCCCGCAACCCCCAGACGGTTGCAGAAGGCGGCGCAAGAGGGTCAGGTTCCACGTTCCCGCGACGTCGGGCACGCCCTGGTGATGGGCATGGCCGTCGGTGCGTTCGGCTTGCTGGGGCCGGCGCTGGCCAACAGCATCGTGCAGATCGTGCGCACGTCGATGCATTTCACGCCCCGGCAGGTGCACGAGCCGGCGCTGATGGGCGCGCGCCTGTATGAGCATGCGCTGCAGGGGATGAGCGCGGCGCTGCCGCTGATGGCGCTGCTGGTGGCGGCGGCCGCGGTCGCCTGCCTGATTCCGGGCGGGCTGGTGCTGAGCGGCAAGCCGATCAAGTTCCAGTTCTCGCGCCTGAGCCCGGCCGGCGGGATCAAGCGCGTGTTCTCGCGCGAGTCGCTGGTCAACCTGCTCAAGCTGAGCGTGATCTCGGGCGCGGTGGGCTGGTCGGCGTGGCAGTACACGGGCGGCAGCCTGGCCCGCTTCGCCGGGCTGGCCGACGTGCCGCTGCTGCCGGCGCTGGCATCGGGTTTCGACACGCTGTCGACCGGGCTGGCGATCATGGCGGGCGTGCTGCTGGCCGTCGCGTTCGCCGACGTGCCCTGGCAGTGGTTCAACCACCGTCGCCGCCTGAAGATGACGCGCAAGGAAGTGCGCGACGAGAACAAGGAAACCGACGGCGATCCGCACGTCAAGGCGCGGCTGCGCATGCGCCAGCGCGAGATCGGCCGCGCGCGGATGCTGGCGGCGGTGCCGGCGGCCGACGCGATCATCACGAACCCGACGCACTATGCGGTCGCGATCCGCTACGACGAGCAGCAGTTCGGCGCGCCGCGCGTCGTCGCCAAGGGCGTCGACCACATGGCCGCGCGGATCCGCGAGCTGGGCAAGGAGTCCGGCGTGACGATCGTCGAGCTGCCGCCGTTGGCGCGGGCGCTCTACGCGCACGTCGACGTCGACCAGGAAGTGCCGGCCGTGCTGTTCTCGGCGGTCGCGCAGGTGCTCGCCTACGTCTTCCATCTGCGTCACTTCGTGCCGGGCCGCGGCCGCGCGCCGCAGGCGCCGACGCAGGTCGACATGCCTGCTGAACTGGATCCGCAGGAAGCCGGCCGATGAGCGCCAATCCGATGCCGAACCCGGCCCCCCCTGGGGGCGCCGCGCGCGGATTCAAGCTGCAGCTGGGCGGCACGCAAATCACGCTGCCGCCCGTGAACATGCTGGCGGTACCGCTGGTCATGGTGCTGATCCTGGCCATGATGCTGCTGCCGCTGCCGCCGTTCCTGCTGGACGTGCTGTTCACGTTCAACATCGCGCTGGCGCTGGTCGTGCTGCTGGTGTCGACCTATACGGTCAAACCGCTGGATTTCGCGGTGTTCCCGAGCGTGCTGCTGCTGACGACGCTGCTGCGCCTGTCGCTGAACATCGCGTCGACGCGGGCGGTGCTGCTGCACGGCCATACAGGGACCGACGCGGCCGGCCACGTGATCGAGTCGTTCGCGCAGTTCGTCATCGGCGGCAGCTTCGCGGTCGGCATCATCGTGTTCGCGATCCTGACCGTCATCAACTTCGTCGTCGTGACGAAGGGCGCCGGGCGGATCGCCGAGGTGTCGGCGCGCTTCGCATTGGACGCGATGCCCGGCAAGCAGATGGCGATCGACGCCGACCTGAGCGCCGGCCTGATCGACCAGCTCGAGGCGAAGAAGCGGCGGCAGGAAGTGGGGCAGGAGGCCGATTTCTTCGGCTCGATGGACGGTGCGTCGAAGTTCGTCCGCGGCGATGCGATCGCCGGCATCCTGATCCTGTTCATCAACATCATCGGCGGCCTGATCATCGGCGTGCTCCAGCACGACCTGTCGATGGCGCAGGCGGCCAACAACTACATCCTGCTGGCGATCGGCGACGCGCTGGTCGCGCAGGTGCCGTCGCTGGTGATCTCGGTGGCGGCCGCGCTGATCGTGTCGCGCGTCGGCAGCGACGACGACGTCGGCCTGCAACTGACCAAGCAGTTGTTCTCGGCGCCGCGCGCGCTGGGCCTGACCGGGATCGTCATCGGCGTGCTGGGCCTGGTGCCGGGCATGCCGCACATGGCGTTCCTGTCGCTGGCGGCCGGCTGCGGCTACCTCGCATGGCGATTGGCGACGCCGCGCGGCGAACCGGCGTCCACGGATGCCGCGCCGGCCAAGACCGAAGGGCTGCCCGAAGCGAGCTGGGAAGACGTCGCGCCGGTCGACCAGCTCGGCCTGGAGGTCGGCTACCGCCTGATCGCGCTGGTCGACAAGCAGCAGGGCGGCGATCTGCTGAGCCGGATCAAGGGCGTGCGCAAGAAGTTCGCGCAGGAAGTCGGTTTCCTGCCCCCGTCGGTGCACATCCGCGACAACCTCGAACTGCGGCCGACCGCTTACCGCGTGACGCTCAAGGGCGTCGTCGTCGGCGAGGGCGAATCGTTCCCGGGGATGATGCTCGCGATCAATCCGGGCAACGCCGTGCAGGCGCTGCCGGGAACCGCGACGCTCGATCCGGCGTTCGGCCTGCCCGCGACGTGGATCGACGCGCGCCATCGCGATGATGCGCAGGCGAACGGTTATACGGTCGTCGACGCGGCGACCGTGGTCGCCACGCACGTCCATCACCTGATGCAGGTCCACGCCGCGCGCCTGTTCGGCCGCAACGAGGCGCAGCAACTGCTCGAACACCTGAGCAAGTTCGCGCCCAAGCTGGCCGAGGACGTCGTGCCCAAGCTGATCAGCTTGTCGGTGTTCCAGCGCGTGCTGCAGAACCTGCTCGAGGAAGGCGTCCATATCCGCGACCTGCGCGGCATCGTCGAGGTGCTGGCCGAGCATGGCGCGCGCACGCAGGACCCGGCCGAGCTGACACGCGAGGTGCGCATCGCGCTGGCGCCGTCGATCGTGCAGCAGATCTACGGGCCGGTCCGCGAGCTGGACGTGATCGCGATCGAGCCCGGCCTGGAGAACCTGTTGGTCCAGGGCCTGGCGCCGGGCGCCGCCAGCGCGCTCGAGCCGGGCGTGGCCGAGTTCGTCGCATCGGCCAGCGCCGAGGCGGCGACCGAACAGGAAGAGGCGGGATACCCGTCTGTGTTGCTGGTGCCGGACCGGATCCGGGTGCCGGTGGCCAGACTCGTCAAGAAGAGCGCACCCAGGCTGCGCGTGATCGGGCACTCCGAAGTGCCTGAAAGCCTGTCGATCCGGATTGATCGGGTTATCGGAGAAATGAAATGAACGTGAAGCGCTTTTTCGCCCGTACCTCGCGTGAGGCGATGGCCCAGATCCGGGCCGAACTCGGCGAGGACGCCGTCGTGCTGAAGACCCGCAAGGTGAACAACGGGGTCGAGATCATGGCGATGGCCGATGGCGCCGAGATCGACGAAGGACAAGCGCTGGCCGTCGCGCCGATGCGCGCCGGCGCCGCGCGCCCATCAGCGGCTGCAACGGCGGCCGCGACGGCGGCGGCAGCGGCCTCGCGCCCGGCCGCGCGCGTCCGGCCGCCGTTCGAGGAGCGCGTCGCCGCCAACCGGGAGTCGCCGGCGGCCGTCGCCAGCGCGCGGCTGCGCCGGTCGGTGGAGGGCGCCGCGACTGCCGAGCCCGACGACGCCGTCCACGCGCCCGCGGCGCAGGGCAGGGCGCCGGGCCGGTCGATGAGCACGTTGACGTTCCAGCAGTTCGTGCGGGACCGGCTCGCGCTGCGCAAAGGCGATGCCCGTGCCGATGCCCGCGAGCACGAGCATGAACACGAACCGCATCTGGCGGTGCCGGACGAGACGGCGTTCGGGCCGTCCGACGACGAGGCCGACGCCGGCTTGCTCGTCCATCCGGCGCCCGCGCCGACCCGTCACGCCGTGCGTGTCGGCGATCGGGCCGACATCGTCGCGGTGCGCCAGGAGTTGTTGGCCGCGCAGGCCAGCACCGCACCGGCGGCGATGCCCGCCATGCAGGCGGTGCCGATGGCTGCCGCGCAGCCAGTGCCGATGATCGATCCGGCGGTGGCGATGGCTGCGGCCGCTGGTCCGTCGGCCGTTCCCGCGGCGCCGATGGTCACGCCGATGCCGGTGGGGATGGCCGTGCCCGCGCCGATGGCGACGTCGGCACCGTCGGCATCCAGCGTTCCTCCTGCGCCCATGATGCCCGCGATGCCCGCTTCCCCCGTGATGCCGGCCGGGTTCGCCGCCCCCGCCGCGCCCGTGGTTCCGGCCGCACCGGCGATGCCGACCGCCGCATCGATGCTGATGGCCGAGTCGTCGGCCGCCGTGCCCGTGGTCTCCGTACCCGTGGCCGGCGCGTCGCTGGCCTCGGACCCGACCGTTCCGTCGCTCGTCGACATGCTGCGCCCGTCGACGCCGGCGCCCGGTGCCGACGTGCTGTCGCAATTGCGCGAGATGCGCGGGCTGATTTCGAGCCAGTTGTCGTCGCTGGCGATGCACAGCGACCTGCAGCGCGATCCCGTGCGCACGCAGTTGTTGCGCAGCCTGCTCGGCTATGGGTTCTCGCCGCTGCTGGTCCGCAAGCTGATCGCGCGAATGCCGTCCGACTACGGCGAGACGCAGGCCAGGGAATGGGCCGGCTCGTCGCTGGCGCGCCTGGTGCGGGGTGTCGAGCCCGGCCAGACGCTGCTCGACAAGGGCGGCATCTACGCGATGACCGGCCCGACGGGCGTCGGCAAGACGACGACGACCGCCAAGATCGCCGCGCAATTCGCCTTGCGTCACGGCGTCGGATCCATCGGTCTGCTGACCGTGGATGCGTACCGGATCGGCGCCCAGGATCAGTTGCGTACCTTCGGTCGCCTGCTCGGCGTGCCCGTGCATGTCGTGCATGACGCGACCGGTCTGGCGGAATTCATGAACATCTTCATGAACAAGAAGCTGGTGCTGATCGATACGGTCGGCGTCGGACAGCGTGACGAACGCGTCAGCGAGCTGCTGGCATCGCTGGCATCCGCCTCGATCAACCGGCTGCTGGTGCTCAACGCGGCCGCGCAGGTCGAGACGCTGGACGACGTGGTCGGCGCTTATCGCGCGGATGCGCGCACCGGCGTCATCGTTTCGAAGCTGGACGAGGCGGTCAAGCTCGGCGGCGTCGTCGACTGCCTGATCCGCCACCGGCTGCCGCTGGTAGGCATGGCCGACGGCCAGCGCGTGCCCGAGGATTGGCACTTCCCGGATCCGGCCGAGCTGGTGCGCCGCGCGATGACGCTGCCGGCCAACCCGATCTTCGACCTGGACGACAACGAGATGACCTTGCTGCTCGACGCCGCGACGGTTCGCTCGTCGCCGGCCGACACGAGCGGAGCGCGGCGTGTTTGAATCCAAGCACGATCAGGCGGCGGGCTTGCGTCGGCTGTTCGCGCAGCGCAACGTCCGGGTCCTGCCGCTGATCAGTATCGAGGGTAGCGGCGACCAGCTCGGCTTCGTCGTCAACATGGCGGCGGCGCTGGCTCAATTGGGCCAGCGCACGTTGCTGCTCGACGCCGAACGCGGCCAGGTCGCGCCGATGCTCGGGCTGCGCGCGCGCTACGACCTGATCCATCTGCTCAGCGGCGACTGCCAGTTCGAGCAGGTGGCGCTGCCGGCGCGCGACGGATTCTGGGTCATGCCGGCGGTACGCGGCCTGGCCGACGTGGCGCGCCGCAACGCACCGGCGCAGGACCTGTTCGCCGGCTTCGGCAGCCTGCCCGAGAGCTTCGACACGGTGCTCGCGTATGCACCGGCGCCGGTCCTGGTGCCGCTGCTCGGCGGCTGCACGCAGGACGTGACGCTGATCTGCGGCACCGAGGCGTGGCAGGTCGCGCAGACCTACGGACAGATCAAGGCGCTGCACGCCAGCTACGGCATCCGCCGTTTCCGCCTCGTGTACTGCCGGGCCACGTCGCCGGCCGCCGCGGCGACGGCGCACGAACGCCTGGCCAGCGCGTCGGACCGGTTCCTCGGCGTCGACGTCGTGTTCTGCGGCGTCGTCGAGGACGGGCGAGAACTGGCGGCGGCCGAGCGCAGCGGCACCTCGGTGTTCAGCGTATCGGCCGACAGCGACGCGGCGCGCGCGTTCAAGCGGATCGCGACGCTATCGCTCGATTGGCCGCTGCCCGTCTTCGCCGGACAGGCGGCCTCGGTGCACTGAACGGAGAACGGACATCCTTATGTATACCGCGCAAGGAACGCTGAGCCGGGAAAGCGTGATCGCCCAGTACGGGCCGATGGTCAGGCGCGTGGCGGGGCAGATGATCGCGAGGCTGCCGGCGAACGTCGAGATGGACGACCTGGTGCAGGCCGGGATGATCGGGCTGTTCGACGCGCTGGGCCGGTACGAGGCGAACATGGGGGCGCAGTTCGAAACCTTCGCGATGCAACGCGTGCGCGGCGCGATGCTCGACGAATTGCGCGGCGCCGACTGGCTGCCCCGGTCGGTGCGCAAGAACCAGCGCAGCATCGAAAAGGCGATCCACAAGCTCGAGCAGAGCCTGGGACGTCCGCCGACCGAATCGGAAATCGCCGCCGACCTGGGCATGTCGTTGCCCGACTACCAGCAGATGCTGGCCGACACCCGTGGCGGCCAGTTGATCTATCTCGAGGATGCCGGCGATCGCGAAGGTGACGACGACTATCTCGATCGGCACGTGCACGCCAGCGAGCCGGACCCGCTGGAGACGCTGCGAGACCGGCGCTTCCGCACCGCGCTGGTCGCGGCGATCAAGGACCTGCCGGAGCGCGAGCAACTGGTGATGAGCCTGTACTACGAGCAGGACCTGCACCTGCGCGAGATCGGCGAGGTGCTCGGCGTGACCGAGTCGCGCGTCTCGCAGCTGCACAGCCAGGCGGTGGCGCGGCTGCGCACGAAGCTGAAGGCGTGGATCTAGGGCTCGGTTGCCGGTCTTCTCAGATGAAGACCGCCCTTGAGAGCGGCCTTTGTCGTAGCGGCTATTGCAGTGTATAAACACTCTTGCGCATAAACACCGTAATGCCGTAAAAGAGGGTCCTCATGAGCACGGTTCGCTGGAACATCGCCGTGTCGTCGGACACGGATCAATCCGTCCGCATGTTTCTCGCCTCGCAGGGCGGCGGTCGCAAGGGTGATCTCTCCCGTTTCATCGAGGAGGCGGTGCGGGCCTATATCTTCGAACGCGCCGTCGAACAGGCCAAGGCGGCAAACGCAAACGTGAGTGAAGCCGATCTGACGGCCATCGTGGCCGAGGCTGTTCAATGGGCGCGTAGAACCTGATGAGAGTGGTCCTGGACAGCAACGTGCTGATCAGCGCGTTGCTGTCGCCTCATGGTGTGGCGGACACCATCTACCGCGCTTGGCAAAAAGACCATTTCGATTTGGTGACATCGGCCATTCAGCTCGATGAACTGCGGCGCGCAAGCCGATACCCCAAGTTCAGGGATGTGCTGCAACCGCATCGTGTCGGAGCGATGATCAACAACATGCAGCGTTCGATCGTGCTGGACACGCTGCCGGCTTTGCCCGAAGGCGTCGGGGCCGAGGATCCGAATGATGAGTTTCTGCTGGCAATGGCATGGGCCAGCGATGCGGACTACCTGGTCACCGGCGACCATCGCGCAGGGCTATTGCAACGGGGCAACTTGGGTCGCACGCGGATCGTTGCGCCAGCTGCCTTCTGCGCACAAGCGCTTTAGTTGAAAGCGGCGCCCTCAAGCCAGCACGTGCGTGCGGTGGCGGTGGGTACTCGTGTCGAGCTCGATGCTCGGATAGCCGCCGGCGGCCGGATACGGGAAGACCGGCAGGTCGAGCGTGCGCAGCGCGGTGTGATTGGCCGCGCGGGCGCGCGTCAGCATCTCGCGCTGCGTGTGCAGCAACTGGCGCAGGTCCGCCTGTTGCCGGGCGTCCAGCGGGGTAGGGCGGCCGCGCAGTGCGCCGAGCACGCGCGTGATGCGCACGTTGGCGCGCTCGAGTTCCTGCGGATCGGCCGCGAAGAACGCACGGGCCTGCTCGATCAGGGCGTCGCGCAGGTCATTGAACATCGGGTGAAACCTCGATCCGTCGGGCTCTGTCAGGCGACCCGGCCCGGCGGCATGCCGATGGTCTGGATCAGCCGGGCGGCCTCGGCGATCATGTTGTCCGCGATCGCTTCGATGTCCATCTGGTACTTGCCTTCGTCGATGGCCTGGCGGATCGCCGCCACCTTGTCGGCACGGACGTTCAGCTCGCCCGAACCGAGTTCGCGCGACGCGTTGGACAGCTTGACGCTGTCGGCTTCGACCGATCCCGCCGCTTCGCCTGCGCCGGCCTGACCCGTCGAACGCGTGCCGATGCGCACCGAGGCGGCGTCGAGCGACGTAGCGTCCTTCGTTTGTCCGATCTTCATTGCAGTGCTCCTTGTACGCTGGCCCGGCTAGCTCGATGGGCCCATGGTGCTATCTTCGGCGCCGCAGCGGAAGACTTAAGGCCCGAAAAGGCGCGAAAAGTCGCGCGAGTTCGCCGCTCGATCGCCCGTTCGTCGCATTCATGCCCAACGACGGCCGGCGCTCGCGCTTCGGGGGGAGCCGGCGCCCGCGCTTCATTCAGAGAGAGCCGGCGCTCGCGCCTCAGAGCCGGATCTCCACGCCGCGATCCTTGACCGTGCCGGCCAGGACCTTGCCGTTGTCCAGCCGGACGCGCAGCGTCTGCCCGTCGCCGCCGGGCGACAGCGCGACGCCGTCGGCGCTGACCGCGAAGCCTTCGCCGATGATCCGGACCTTGATCGGATCGCCGGCCGAGATCGTCTGCGCCACGCGCAGATGGTCCTGGCGCAGCGCCTGGCCGGCCGAGATCGGCCGCGCCATCACCTTGCCGTCTATTTGTGCGCTGTCGGTCACCAGCGGTGCCGGCTCGCGGGTCAGGTCGACCTCCTCGAGCCGGAAATATTGTGCGAAGGCCGGCGCGTTGTACGCGAGGTTCTGGCCGGCGACGAGTGCGTTGCCGAAGACCTTGACCGTAACGGGCAGGGCGATCGTCCAGTTCGCGCCCTGCGCGCAGCGAACGCCGACCGACGTGCGTCCCCACAGCCGGACGCCCGGGGGCACGAAGGGTTCGATCCGTTCGCAGGGTGCCAGCCGCCATCGCGGATCGAGCTGCCCGATCTCGACCTCGACGCGCGAGCCGTCGCCGACCTGCGATGCGATGAATTCGCGAACGATCGCCCGGCCCGGATCCGCGTCCTGCTTCGCGTCGGCTGAAGCGGCGAGCGCGGATGCGGCGGACAAGCCCAGCCCGATCACCGCGAGGGCCTGTAGGAATGACTTGTTCATGGAGCACCAGACTAATCGCCGGGCGGTGCGCCGCGGAGCCGAAAAGCCGGTCTTAGTCGCAGCTTATCGGCACTTAAGTTTTCCGGACGGCGGCAGAAGATGCCAGCACTCGGATCAGGACGGGGCGATCGCACCGGTCCCGCAGGACATCGACATGCTGAACCAGATTCTTTCGACGTTGCAGTTCCAGAGCCAGGCGCTGACGCTGCGCTCGGCGCGCCAGACCGCTCTGGCCAGCAACATCGCCAATGCCGACACGCCCGGCTACAAGGCGCGCGACTTCACGCTGGCCGACGAGCTGGCCAAGGCGACCGGCCTGCCGACGCGTGCGCTGCGGCCGTTGCCGGCGGGCACGGGCCAGGATGCGCTGACGATGTCCACCACCGCGCTGCCGGCGACGCGCACCGCCGCTTCGACCGCGACAGCGGGCGCCGCCACGCGGCTGCAGGTCAGCGATGCGCGCCATCTGGCGGGCAAGGCGGGCGCGCAGCTCTATGCGTCGAACGCCCGGCTGCAGTACCGCCAGCCCGACCAGGCATCGATGGACGGCAACACGGTCGAACTCGATCGCGAGCGGGCCAACTTCGCGGACAACGCGCTGCACTACGAAGCGGCGCTCAGGTTCATCAACGGCAGCATCCGTACGAACTTGAGCGCCATCAAGGGCGAATGATCGACCGATTGTCCGCCGTCGGGCGGACGTTGACGGAGTCCACACATGTCGTTGATGAAAATTCTTTCCGTATCGTCCAGCGCCGTGATGGCCGAAAGCCAGCGGCTGAACGTCGTCGCCTCGAACCTGGCCAACGCCGACAGCGTGGCCGGCCCGGACGGCCAGGCGTACAAGGCGCGCCAGGTCGTGTTCCAGACGCAGACCGGCGTGCCGGCAGGACAGACCGGCGTGCGCGTATCGAACATCGTCGAGGACCAGGCGCCGGCCAAGCGCAACTATGACCCCACGCATCCGATGGCCGACGCCGAAGGGTACGTGACCCAGTCGAACGTCAACGTCGTCGAGGAGATGGTCAACATGATGTCGGCGTCGCGCTCGTACCAGAACAACATCGAAGTGATGAACACGGCCCAGCAGTTGATGATCAAGACGCTGCAGCTCGGGCAATAAGCGATCGCCGGGCGTCGCCCGACGCGGCGCCGATCGATCACGGGCAACCCACGCAGGAATCGACCCCGAATGGCTTCCACCTCCAGTACCTCTTCGACGACCAACTCGGCGCTGGCGTCGCTCTATTCGTCCGGCTCGTCGACGAGCGGCACGGCCACGCGGACCGCGGCGGACACCAAGGACCAGTTCCTGCAGATGCTGGTCGCGCAGATGAAGAACCAGGATCCGCTCAATCCGCTGGACAACGCCGCGGTCACGTCGCAGATGGCGCAGATCAGCACCGTCGAGGGGATCGAGAAGCTGAACGCGACGATGGGCAAGTTCACCGAGTCGGCGACCGCGAATGCCGCGAACTCGACGGCGCTGGTCGGCAAGACGATCCTGACCGAAGGATCGCGGCTGACCTGGGACGCCAACACGAAATCGATGCAGGCCGGCGTCGCGCTCGGCGAGGACGCGAGCCGCATCGTCGTGCAGCTGTACAACAGCGGCGGCCAGGTCGTCGACACCAAGACGTTCACGAACCAATCGGCCGGCACGCTGACGTTCGCGTGGACGGGCACGAACAACAGCGACGGCACTTATGGCGCCGGCAACTACACGATGCGTGTGGCGGCGGTCGACGCACTTGGCGCGACCGTCGACGCCACGCCGTTGAACACCACGATCGTGCAGGGCGTCACGCAGGGCAACGGCGCCGTCCGGGCGCAACTGGCCAATGGCTCGTCGATCGATGTCACCGATATCAGAGGCGTGTTCTGAAGCGCCGGTCCACGGCGCCTTTCCCCGGAACCTCAGTCAGACACCAAGATTCTCCACAGGAGCAGTAAATGGGTTTTCAGAACGGCTTGAGCGGCCTGAGCGCTTCGTCCAAGAACCTGGACGTGATCGGCCACAACATCGCGAACGTCAACACCGTCGGCGCCAAGGCGTCGCGCGCGCAGTTCGCCGACGTGTACGCGAACTCGCTGTACGGCTCGGGGTCGGCCAACAATGGCATCGGCGTGCAGGTCACCTCGGTCAACCAGCAGTTCACGCAGGGCGACCTGATGTCGTCGGACAATCCGCTGGACATCGCGATCAACGGATCGGGATTCTTCCAGCTGTCGACCAACGGCGCGCTGTCGTACTCGCGCAATGGCGAGTTCCGGCTGGACAAGAGCAACTTCGTGACGACGACCAATGGCTCGCGGTTGATGGGCTATGCGGCCAACGCGCAGGGCAACATCGTGACCGGCGTGCCGACCGAACTGCGGCTGGACATGTCCGACATCGCGCCGCGGCTGACGTCGACGGCCGGCTTCACGGCCAACCTGGATGCGCGGGATACCGCGATCGATGCGGCCGTGCCGTTCGCGCTGACCGATACCGAGTCGTACAACGACGCGACGTCGATCACCGTCTACGACAGCCAGGGCAGCAACCACGCGTTGACGACTTATTACCGCAAGACGGGCGATAACGCCTGGGACGTCTACGTCGCGGTCGACGGCGCCGAGATCTCCGGCGCGACGCCGGCCGCGCCGGTCGGCTCGCTGACGTTCGACGTCAACGGCGCGCTGCTGACGCCGGCCGCGCCGATCAACTTCACTTACCCGACGGCCGCCGCGGTCGGCGGGACGCAGACGATCGCGCTGGACCTGAGCGACCTGACGCAGCACGGCTCGGCGTTCGCGATCACCGCGCTGGACCAGGACGGCTTCGCGCCGGGCCAGGTCGCCGGCTTCTCGATCGATAGCGACGGCGTGATCATGGCCTCGTACACCAACGGCCAGACCAAGGCGCAGGGCCAGATCATCCTGGCCAGCTTCTCGAACCCGCAAGGCTTGTCGCCGCTGGGCAACAACGCCTGGGGCGAGACCTCGTCGTCGGGCCAGCCGGTCGTCGGCGCGCCGGCGACCGGCGTGCTCGGCTCGCTGAAGTCCGGTGCGCTCGAGGGCTCCAACGTCGACCTGACCGACGAACTGGTCAACATGATCACCGCGCAGCGCGCCTACCAGGCCAACGCGCAGACGATCAAGACGCAGGACCAGATCATGCAGACGATCGTCAACCTGCGCTGATCCTGATGCCCGGACCCTCGATGACCCTGACGACATCCGCGCGGAGGACTTAGCCGATGGACCGATCGATCTACACGGCGATGACGGGCGCCAAGGCGCTGCTGCAGCGCCAGGAGACCATCTCGCACAACCTGGCCAATGCCAGCACGACGGGTTTCCGCGCCGACATGGCCGCTTACCGGTCCGTGCCGGTGCGCGCCGACGGCACCGCGACGACGCGCGTGGCGAGCCTGGAGGCGACGTCGGGCTTCGACGCCTCGCAAGGCCCGCTGATGAGCACCGGCCGTTCGCTCGACGTGGCGCTCAAGGGGCCGGGCTACTTCGCCGTGCAGGGCCTGGACGGCAACGAGGCGTACACGCGCGACGGCTCGTTCGTGCTGGCCGCCGACGGCACGCTGCAGACGGGCCACGGGATGAGTGTCGTGGGTGAGGGCGGGGCGATCACGATCCCGCCGGGCATGGAGGTGTCGATCGGTGCCGATGGCACCGTCAGCGCCAAGGGCCCCAACCAGCCGTCGGTGATGATCGGCAAGATCAAGCTGGTCGATGCGCCGGCCGCCGCGCTGGTCAAGGGCGGCGACGGCCTGCTGCGCGCCCGCGACGGTGAAGCGCTGCCCGACGATCCGTCGTTGCGCGTGTCCGAGGGCATGCTCGAAGGCAGCAACGTCAATGCCGTCGAGGCGATGGTCGGCATGATCGCGCTGTCCCGGCAGTTCGAGATCCAGATGAAGATGATGCAGAGCACCGAGGCCAACGAGCAGAAGGCCGCCCAGTTGCTGTCGCTGAAAAGCTGAGCTGCATCCCCTGTAGAAACCGAAGGAACACCGACATGATCCGCTCCCTGTGGGTATCGAAGACCGGCCTGGACGCGCAGCAGCTCCAGCTCGACACGATCTCTCATAACCTCGCCAACGTCAGCACCAACGGCTACAAGCGTTCGACGGCGTTGTTCGAGGACCTGCTGTACCAGAACATGCGCCAGGCCGGCGCGCAGTCGACGCAGCAGACGCAGTTGCCGACGGGCCTGCAACTGGGCACCGGCGTGCGCCCGGTGGCGACGATGCGCTCGTTCTCGCAGGGCAACCTGCAAAAGACCGACAACGTGTTCGACATGGCGGTCAACGGCAACGGCTTCTTCCAGATCCAGCAGCCCGACGGCACGCTGGCTTATACGCGCGACGGAGCGTTCCGTCTCGATGCGCAGGGCCAACTGGTGACGTCCAACGGGATGCCGATGTCGCCGCCGGTCATGGTGCCGAACAACGCGCAGTCCGTGACGATCGGTGCCGACGGCATCGTGTCGGTCGTGCTGGCCGGCCAGTCCACGACGACGCAGATCGGCCAGATCCAGCTCGCGACGTTCATGAATCCGTCGGGCCTCGATCCGAAGGGGCAGAACCTGTTCGTCGAGACGACGGCATCGGGCACGCCGACCGTCAACACGCCGGGGCTGAACGGCGCCGGCGTGCTCAACCAGGGTTATGTCGAGACGTCGAACGTCAACGTCGTCGAGGAACTGGTGTCGATGATCCAGACGCAGCGCGCGTACGAGATCAACTCGAAGGCGATCCAGACCTCCGACCAGATGCTGGCCAAGCTGGCGCAGCTTTGATCGGGCATCGTCGAGGGCATGGCATGACAGCGGCGACGGTGTTGGCGACGATGTTGCCGAGGACGGCGGCAAGAACGGTGGCGGTAGCCGCGAAGCGATCCGCGGCGGGCCGGATGGCAGCGGCCGTGGTGGCGACGGCGACGCTGCTGAGCGGCTGCGCCGAGATGGTGACGCCCAAGGTGCAGGTCATCGAGCCGCACACCGCCAGGCCGACGTACATCGTGCCGCCGGTGGCCCCCGAACCGCCCGCCAACGGATCGATCTACCGGACCGGCGCGTTCCGGCCGCTGTTCGAGGATCGGCGCGCGCGGCTGATCGGCGACGTGCTGACGGTGTCGATCCAGGAAAAGACCTCGGCGAAGCAGAGCACGGCCAGCAACATCGATCGCAAGGGGTCGATCGAAGCGTCGATCGGCGGGCTGCCGTTCTTCAACAACGCGTCGACGCTGGCCAAGCTGGGCGCGGCGGGCACGTCGGCCAACACGATGGCCGGCAAGGGTGATACCGCCAGCGACAACACGTTCTCGGGAACGATCACCGTGACGGTGATCGAAGTGCTGGCCAACGGCAACCTGGTCGTGTCGGGCGAAAAGCAGATCGGCATCAACCAGAACGTCGACACGCTGCGCTTCTCGGGCGTGGTGAACCCGGCGACGATCCTGGCCGGCAACGTGGTCAGCTCGACGCAGATCGCCGACGCGCGCCTGCAGGTACGCGGCTCGGGCGATATCGACCGCGCGCAGACGACCGGCTGGCTGTCGCGCTTCTTCCTGAGCTGGTTTCCGATCTGAGGCGGCATGAGACGGATGGCGACAACGATGCGAACGATGATGCGCGCGCTAAGCGTGGCGGCAAGCGTGATGCTGGGCATGGCGCTGAGCCTGGGGATGACGCCGGCGCGGGCCGAGCGGCTCAAGGATCTGGCGTCGATCCAGGGCGTGCGGGCCAACCAGTTGATCGGCTACGGCCTGGTGGTCGGCCTGGACGGCAGCGGTGACCAGACGACGCAGGCGCCGTTCACCGTGCAGAGCCTGCAGGCGATGCTGTCGCAGCTGGGCATCCAGTTGCCGCCCGGCGTCACGCCGCAGTTGCGCAACGCCGCGGCGGTCATGGTGACCGCGCAACTGCCGGCGTTCGCGCAGCCCGGCCAGACGATCGACGTGACCGTCTCGTCGCTCGGCAACGCCAAGAGCCTGCGCGGCGGCACGCTGCTGCTGACGCCGCTGCGCGGCGCCGACGGCCAGGTCTACGGGATGGCGCAGGGTAGCGTCGTCGTCGGCGGCGCGGGTGCGTCGGCCGGCGGCAGCAAGGTGCAGGTCAATCACCTGAGCGCGGGCCGCGTGCCGGCCGGGGCGACGGTCGAGCGGGCCGTGCCGAACAACGCGCTGCAGGGCGACAGCGTCAACCTCGAGCTGTCGCAAACCGATTTCTCGACCGCCCGTCAGGTCGCCGACGCCATCAATCGACGGTTCGGCGGCGGCGACGTGGCGCTGGCGCTGGACGGCCGCGTGATCCAGGTGCGGATGCCGGGCGAGGCCGCGCGCCGAGTCGGCTTCCTCGGCGACCTGGAGAACGTCGACGTGCAGCTGCCCAAGCCGATGGCCCGCGTCATCGTCAACGCGCGCACCGGCTCGGTCGTGCTCAACCAGAGCGTGATGCTGGACAACTGCGCGGTCGCGCACGGCAACCTGTCGGTGACGATCTCGTCGACCCCGATCATCAGCCAACCGAACGGTTTCTCTCAAGGACAGACGGTCGTTGCCGAAAAGGCCGATATCTCGATCCGCCAGGATGGCGGCGCGCTGATGCTGATCCAGGGCGCCGCGCGGCTGGCGGATGTGGTCAAGGCCTTGAATACGTTGGGGGCATCGGCCCAGGATCTGATCGCGATCCTGCAGGCGATGAAGGCCGCGGGCAGCCTGAAGGCTGACCTGGAAATCATCTGACGAGGACGGCATGGACGCGACATCGGGATTGGCGGCGGACGCGCGTTCGCTCGATCACCTGAAGCTCGAAGCCTCGCGGGATCCGCAGGCGGCGATGCGCAAGGTGTCGGCGCAGTTCGAGGCGATGTTCATGCAGTCGCTGCTCAAGAGCATGCGCGAGGCGATGCCGAAGTCCGGCCTGATGGATGGCCAGTCGACCGCGATGTACACCGAGATGATGGACCAGCAGCTCGCCCAGAAGATGGCGG
>JAKPAM010000157.1 GCA_029779435.1 Pseudomonadota bacterium
GCTCACCGGCCGGCTATTGGTGCTTGATCACCTCGACAACCGTTCAGATACGCCGCCAGGGCGTATACCTGCATCAGTTCAATCACGGCATCAACCTGTCCACCACGGCTGCCGTGTTCGAATTCCGAAAGGTCGGATCGAACCTCACCGTCAAGGTCAACTCCACGACCGCCTACTCGTATTCCGACAGCTCTCCGATCAATGGCGGTTGGCCCGGTTTGAGCGTCGGCAGCACCACTGGTAACGTGACCGATGCTCAGGTCGACGCCTGGACGGACAATGCCGCCGCTTCGCTATCAGGCATTCCGGTCAACACCGTCCTGCCGATGATTTCTGGCACGCCGACCAGTGGATCGACACTGTCGTGCACAACGGGCACTTGGACCTACAGCCCGACCAGCTTCGGATATCAATGGAAGCGCAATGGCACCAACATCGCGGGAGCCACGAACAGCGCTTATCTCCTTCAGGCTGCCGATGTGGGAACGAATGTTTCCTGCACGGTAACCGCGACGAACAGCAATGGATCGGCCAGCGCGACGTCGCCCGGCATCAGCGTGACCGCGGGGGGATCCGCACCCACCAATACGACCGCTCCCGTGTTGTCAGGGACTGCCACCGTCGGCGCGACGCTGGTCTGCTCCACAGGTACATGGAGCGGATCGCCGACCAGCTACAGCTACCAATGGCGACGAGGTTCGACGTCGATCAACGGCGCGACGGGCAGCACCTACATGCTGACCACGTCCGACGCCGGGGCGACCGTTTCCTGCGCCGTGACCGCTGGCAATCCGTACGGCACCACAATCGCCACATCCAATAGTGTCAGCGTGACCGGGGGTGCCGGCAGTGCGCTCGGCCCGGATACCAATGGTGTCTTCACTTGGAACCACACGAATGGGACGAGCCTTCAAACGGTCAACGTCAAATGGGAGGATGTAAACGGTACGTCGAGCTTCGACCTCGAATGCCAGAGTAACCAGCTCCGATGCAAAGCGGGCACGGCGGTAAACGGTCGAGTCTACGTCTACAAGAACGGCCAGAGTGCCGACCAGTGCAGCAAAGCGCGCATTCCCGCAGGAGGGATTGCCGGACCAGGTCACGTATTCCTCTACGTCAATCATCGGGATTCGGCGATCGGCTACTACATTTTCATCGACGCTTCGGTGATCCAACTACGACGACAGGGCGTGTTCGTTCATCAGTTCGTCCACGGCGTCAATCTATCGACGACGTCGGCTGTTTTCGAGCTGCGAAAGGTCGCATCAACGATCACAATCAAGGTCGATTCAACGACGGCCCATACGTATACCGATAGCGCCCCGATCAACGGTGGCTGGCCGGGCCTGGCACTGGAGAGTTCGACAGGGATCGTGACCGATGCCCGGATCGATGCCTGGACCGACAATGCCAGCGCGTCGTTGTGACCGACGCCTGCATCGGGACGCAGCGCCTACGCTGGGGCGATGAGCATACGGGCATCGCCGCGCACTTCGTCAGCGGATGACGGCCTCGAACGGCCGCATGACGCCCTTACCGGTCGGCTGCAGGCCTCGCTTGATCACGGCCTCGGGCATCGGCGCGTCGAGCTTGAAGAACGGTGAGCCCTCCCTGACGTTGAAATCACCGCGCGCGACGTCGACGAAGCCCGGATCGTCGCCGCTGGCCTTCAGCGATTCGATGCCGGCGCCGTTCCAGCGCGTACCGCTGGACATCCCACCATCCTCCTTGCGGGCCATGACCTTGACGTACTGGTTGATCCAGTTGGATTGGAAGTCGCCGTTGCCCTGCCAGTAGAACAGCGCGAACGGTGCGGCCTTACCTTGGGGCGTGGCCTTGGTCGCATAGAACACATTGTTGCGAGCCACGACCGTGGTCGGCGTCTGCTTGTTCTGGATATGGAACAGCGGGACGCCCAGGCCGGTGTTCTCGGCCATGTCGAGCCGTGAGATCACGCGATTGTTGTAGAAGTACAGGTGTCCATCGCGAACCTCGCCATGGCCATAGTCGCCATCACCATGGGCGATGAAGATCGGCCATTCGTCCCAGACCGTCATCTCGGTCGCCACGAACGTATTGCCGTAAACGAAGGCCGAAGACGACAGTCGTTCGCCGAGGCAATCCTTGGCGGCCGCTTCGAACAGGCGATTGGACTGGGGATCGCGCAATGCGAGCAGATCGACCCCTTGCTCGACGTAGTTGTAGCGAAAAACGATGCCTGCCGATCGGTCCTTGATGTTGTCCGCGCTCGAACCTTTCAACGGGGGGCCGAAGTAGTTGTACTCGTAGATCGTGCCGATGTTCTCGGTATAGGCGTTGTGCTGGCCCGCCTTGCCCCCGCCTTCGCCGTTGCCGTGGAAGTAGTTGCCGCGGATCAGGATATCGCGGGTCTGGCCGGGTTCGTCGTCCAGCGAATTGGTGAACAGCCCCAGCGAATTGTCGGCGATCTCGTTGTCGATCAACGCCACGTGCTCGGCGGGGTTGATCAGGATGCCCGCGACGAAATCATTCCAAGGCGCTCGCTTACCGTTCAGACCGGTGACCATCGATGGCGCGCGCACGTTCTGGATCTTCAATCCCTGGATCAACAGGTAGCCCGGCTTGTAGCGGTAAGTGCGGGAGCTCGATTCGGGCTTGGCAATGACGATCATCCCGGCCGCATCGAACACCCGCGGCGCGCCGACGTCGGTGGGCGCCACGGCGCCATTGCCGTCGAATACCGGTCGCTCGCCACGGGGGCCCGGTACGCCCTTGATGCTGATGAACCGGTCGGGCTCGCCCCGCACGCCGATGTACAGGATATCGCGGTAAGGTTCGGGCCGCCAATGGATCAGTACCTGATCGCAAGGCTGCAAATCGAGCCAGGGGACGTTGCGAGGATTCTCGTACGTCTTCCCAGGGCCGACCTCGTACGTCTTGCCGCCCTTGCAGCCCTTGGTGCTCGGCTCGGTCGCGCGGTAGTTCCACGCGACCGGCGTCTCGACACGGCTGAAGCCGCTCGACGACGTCACGGGTACTGCCGAACACGCCGGCGTATCGGCGGTGGTGGCCGCCGTGGCGGCGCCATGGAGCAGTGCCGTTATCAGGCAGGCGGCGGACACCAAGCGCCGCAGTGGTACGATTTTCAGGCAGGCTCGCATCAAACTTGCTTCCATTCAGGCGATCAGGTTGCCGGGGGTTGGCGAGAGCCGTCGTTTGCCGGGACATGCTCGGGTATCGGCGTGGACGTCGCCGGCATCGGCGCATCGGTGGACGCCTGCCGGGCACCGTCGATGGCCACGGCGATCAATCCGGCAAGATGCTCGGCGCCCGCATCGGTGAAGTGGACGAAATCGGCGAAGTAGTCGCTGCCGCCTGGCATGCTCTCGGCCGCCTCGACCAGGGGCGCGTTGGCGGCCTGCGCCTCGCGGCGGATCACCTCATTGGCCCGTTGCTCCAGATCGAGAAACCCCGGTTCGGCGAGTTCCGGATAGAAGCGTCGCCACTGGCGCAGCATCGGTTCGGACGCCTGCGGCGACTGCCCGCGAAACCAGGTCGCATGGGTGACGAACACCGGCGTCGCGCCATGCGACCGGATCACGTCGGCAACGCAGTGCAGGTCGGCCTGGAAAGCGTCGATCACGCTTTGCGGCAGCGTGGTAACGACCTGGACGCGCCGAATCTCGCGCTGGAGCGACCAGTCACGCATCCAATCGAGCAGCGCCGCGGGTGCATGCGCCTTTAGCAGCGTATCGAGCTTTCGGATCAGCCGAATGCGATCGGCAAGACCGATCGCATTCGGCACGGGGCGGGTCGGCTGGCCGCAGTACGGCGCGGTCACGCCGATATAGGCGGCCGGGCTCGGATAGATCACGACGTAGCGGGCGGGCAGCGTGTCCAACGCGTGCTTCAGATATTCGGTATGGCCGATGCGCATCCCTGGCAGCGCCAGGTTCACGACGTCGAAGCGGCCGGGAAGGAGCCGTTCGAGCCGGGCCTGAACCAGCCTGGGAAACGCATGGCTCGGCGATTCGTAGAGTCCGAAGGCCTCGGACGAGCCATAGACGAGGATCCGCTCTCGACCGTCGAGCGGCTCCGGGCCGACGAAGCCATGCGAGTTGATCGCCCATTTGCTGAAACGGGCGCCGGGCACGCCGCCTCGACCGTATTGGGTCGGCTGGAACAACGCGTCGAGCGAATGGCGGTCCCACGGCAACGCCCCCTCACTCAGGAAATCGTCGATCCGCACCGCCGCTTCGAGCGCGCAGATCACCAGCAGGCCGCAGAGCGCCACGATCGGCAACCGGCGCCCGAGACGCCGCAGGATCCCAGGACGGCCGGCGCTCATCACAGGCTTGGGCGGCTCGGCATCCCGCATGTTAGTACCGCGCATAAATGAAGGATGAGGGCTCGGGCGCGGCCAGAAAGATCGTGACCAGCGCCAGGAACCAGTAGAACGACTGCTGCAGTACCGGCCGCCGGAGCCACCCCGATGGCGGCACCAGGCGATGAAGGGCCGGCCAGCCTGTCGCGCGTTGCAGGGCGATCAACGAATACGCGAGGGCCGGCATCCATATGCCACGATCGATCGCCTCCCAGCCCGTGACCGGGCCGGTACCCACACCCAGCAATGCGCGCAGGTTCGTCCATGCGAACGACACGTCGGGCGCGCGGAAGAAGATCAATGCGGAGACCACCAGATGGAACGTGATGACCGGAGCGGCCACGCGTCGCAGGCCGACCCATTGCGGATGGCGCTTGAAGAAGCGGTCACGCGGCGGCAGGGTCAAGGTCGAGACGATCAGGAAGACGCCGTGGATTACCCCGAACACGAAGTATGTGGCATTTGACCCGTGCCAGACGCCGATCAGCACCATGTTGATCATCAGGCTGGCGCACAGGCCCGCAGTGCCGAAACGGCGCAACGCCATGCGCAACGGCGTGAACAGGTAGTCGGCCAACCAGCTCGACAGGCTCATGTGCCAACGCCGCCAATAGTCCTGGATGTTCATCGCCGAGAACGGACGATTGAAGTTGGCGGGGCCGAAGATACCGAACAGCGTGCCCAATCCCAGCGCGATGTGCGTCACGCCGGCAAAGTCGCTGAACAATTGCAGCGCATACGCGTAGTCGGCGGCCAACGCCAGCGACGGCGCGGGATAAGGGACTTGGTTGATCGCCTCCACCAGCGGCCCGATGTGGTCGGCCACGATCAGCTTCTCGAAGTAGCCGAGTACGAGCAGCGCCAGCGCCGATCGCAGCCGGCGCCAGTCCCGCTGACAAAAGTGTTCGTCGTCCAGTTGTTCGAAGAACGGCTGGGCGCGCTGGATCGGGCCACTGACGATCTGCGGAAAGAAAGCCAGATACAGCGCCACCTTGACCGGGTCGCGCTGCGCCGGGTATTCGCCCCAGTAGACGTCGGTCAGGTAGCTGATGGCCTTGAACAGATAGTAGGAAATGCCGATCGGCGCGATGATCCGCGCCAAGGTACCGCCCCACCCCGTCGGCGCCAGTGCCTCGGAGAGAAGATCCGGATACTTGAACACCGCCAGCCCGCCGAGCAGTATGGCCTGTCCCAGGAGCAGCAAGCGACCGGCCAATGGCGTATCGCCATGGCGATCGAGCACACGGGCCATGGCGTAAACGAATGCCGAAACGCCGAGCAGCAACAGCAGATAAGGCACGCTCCACGTCGCGTAGAACGCAAGGGAGCACAGCAGCAGCCAGGGCGCCTTGAACGCGCGCGGCAGCGCCCAGCCGATCAGCGCCGACGGCAGCAACGCCAATAGGAAGGCTGTCGACGTGAAGGACATCGATCAACCGCGACGTGCACCGGCCTTCTGGACCACCAGATCCACGAGTTCGCCGACGTTGCGCATCCGCTTGGCCTCGCGCGTGGTCAGTGCGATACCGAAAGCCTTCTCGATTGCGAAGATCAGGCTGACGTGCGTCAGGGAGTCCCAGCCCTCGACGTCTTCGGCCGTGGTGCCGTCGGCGAGCGAGAAGTCATCGTGCCCCAGCACGTCGCTGAAGATCGGCTTCAGTTTCAGGTAGGCCTCATCCCGGGTCATGGCGGTCGTCATCGTCGTCAGGCCTCGATAAGCGTAGGAGTGGATTCAATGGACATATGAGCCGCCTGGGCGACGTAGTCGTCGACGGCCAGGGACCAGACCGTCGCGCCGTCGGCGCCAGTCTCGATGCACGCGAACCCGAAACCCCGGTAGAACTCGCGCACCATGTCGTTCTTCCTGGTCGGCAGATAACGGCCGATCACGCGCGTGCAGCCACGATGGCGCGCCAGGTCGAAGATGTGGTTCATCGCCACGCTCTCCACTCCGCGCTTGAGCACCCGACAGCTCATCAGGTACTCGTCGATCTCGAGATCGGCCCCTGCCACACGCAGCACGACGACCGAGATCAGCCCATGGCCGCCGAACCTGTCTTCCAGCGTCAGCGTGAACGGATGAACATTGTCGGTATCGCCCATCAGTTGCTCGCAGGCCTGCTCGCCATAGCGGCGCGTGCACAGATTGAACTGGTTGCTGCGCTGGATGAGCTGGGCGATGCGCGGCAGGTTGAACGCGTTGAAACGTTCGATGCGAATCTTCATGGCCAGCGACTTCAGGTAGTCATCGACGTTGTCGAAACTTGCCTGGGCCTGGCTGCGCCGCGCCGCGACCCGGTAAAGCTCCGCGCGTTCGAGATCGGTATCCGAGAACGTCGTCGCTTCGAACAAATTGAGCGCGGCGATCGCCCGCAGGTAATGCGCAGGATCCTCGGGCAGCTCGGGCACCGTGACCTCGGGAAGCAGGCCCTTGACCAGGTTGCGCTCGAACGGGTTGTCGTCGAGGAACACCAGCGAATCCAGGCCGATGTTCAAGGTCTCGCGAATCGCACGGATGTTGCCGGCCTTGTCGTTCCAATCGGCCTTGAACACCGCGATGTCGTCGAGCTTCAGGACCATGTCCGGATGACGCTCGAACGGCAGGACCGCGTTCGCATGCTCGTTCTTGCTGGATACCGCCAGCAGGATGCCGCGCTCCTTGAGCGACAGCAGGAAGCGCTGCAACGTGACGAAGGCCTCGCCCTCGGCGAGATCCCCGAGGCGGATGCCATCGAGCCCGTCGTCGCCGATCACGCCTCCCCATAGCGTGTTGTCCAGATCGAGGACGACGCACTTGGTGACCCGCCCGATCGCGGCAGCGATGATGTCGACGAGATTCTTCGCATAGAGCGGCAGGAACTGGAGCGCGCATGGCGTCTTGGCCATCAGCCAGAGCTTTTCGTCGACCCAGTTGCGCCGACCGACTTCGCCGGCCAGATAGTCGACATCATGGATCAGCACGTTGCGCCGCGCGCGGGCAGCCGTGATCACACCGGCGTTGATGTCGGCGACCCGGCTGCCGAGCGAATGCTCGGCCAGACGTTCGTAGTTGCCGAACGCCCGCTCGCCAGGCGTCACGTAGCTCGATTGGATCAGATGACCGCTCAAACATTCGCCCAGCGTCTCCCACAACGCGACCGTTCGATCGCAGACCTGGACCACCGTCGGACGCGTCCCCGTCGACGTCAGTTCGGCGCGCAGAACCTCGGTCTGCGTGAGGATCGCCGTGAACTGCGGCGCGAACCGGTAGAGATCCGAGGTCGGATCGGCCGCTTCCAGCGTGAGCGCTCCGAACGGCGCTTCGTAGACGTCGAGCGCGATACCACGATCAGCGGCCAGCACCCGAAGCAGCGCGCTCAGGTGCTGTGTCGAGCATTCGGCCAGCAAGGCCAAGCGGACCGGCGTGTGATCCGGATTTGGCGCGAGGGTTCGCGCACGCTTCATCAACCCTACGTAATCGAGATCCATCATCTATCGGCCCGCCAACGCACGACAAGCGGCCACGGCTCCTCCTCTTGGTGGACGCACGTTCTCAACAAACAAGCACCGTGAACTAAGCATGATTTTGACGAAGGATAGCGAATCGGGCTGTGACCGATTTGTTCATCTGTATCACCGGGCGACGCTTTATGGCTTCCGGCACGCGTATCGCGATGAACGCCTCCCCGACGCTGCCGCGAAACGCACGATGGTACAGCGTGGCCGCCAACGCGGCGACCTGCCGCAGCAGATCCAGTTCGTAGAAGCGCGCGGAAGCGCTCCGAGCGGATACTTCCCGCCGAGCGGTGGCATTCGGACTGATCGACGACACGGCCGGCGTACGTTGCTTATTGGATAACCATGACCTGGTACAGGATAGTCAGCACGCGATCGGCCGAATGTCACACCACGTTATGCTCGCGCGATGACATCCGATTGGAGGGCCTGTCCTGGCAGACAATCGAGGTATTCAACCCCGCCATCGTCGGGCATAAGCCGCAATCCGCCGTTCTCGCCATGCCGTCACGCACCGTCGTCCAGTTACTCGATTTCATCCCTGATGCCTGGCGCAGCATGGAGCAACTTCTGGTCGGCTTGGCCTCGCGCCTGCGCGACGAAGGCTGCCGGACCGTTCACGTGTTCACCGGCGAACCTGGCGAACGCATGCACGCGGCGCTGCAAGCGTTGGACAGCCCCTGGCTGGTCGTCAGCGACCCGATGACCGCGCGGGATGCACGGCGCATCACGCCACTGTTGAGCGACATGAACCCGGCAATGATCCAGACGCATTTCCTGTCGCTGTTCAATCCGCTGCTGCGGAGGATCAAGCACGGCAGCGGCGCACGGCGCCTGGTGATCACCGATCACTCCAGCGGACGGGCATCGGCCAAGGCGTTTCCCGGATCGCTGCTGTCACGCCTGCGCACCCGGCATGCGGCCACCTACATCGACCAGGTGATCGGCGTTTCGCAGTTCGTCTGCAGGCGCGACGTCGAGGACGTGTACTTTCCCGCCGACAAGGTACGCTGCATCCACAATGGCGTGGATGTGCGGCGGTTCGCGCCGGCGGCTACACCCCGCGCGGACAGTCGCCCTTTCACGATCGGTTTCATCGGTTATCACATCCCGGAGAAGGGGCTGGGCACGCTGCTGGACGCGGCCGCACGTCTGGCGGCGCAGCAGCGCGACTTCCGCCTGGAGGTAGCCGGCACCGGGCCGCACACCGACGCCTTTCGCCGGCAGGCCGCGTCGCTGGGTCTGCTGGCGCGCACCCGCTTCGTCGGGCAGCTTGCCGATACGGTACCGTTCTATCAACGGATCGACGTGCTGGCCGTGCCGTCCGAGTGGGAAGAGGCATTCGGCTTCGTCGTGGCCGAGGCCGCGGCCTGCGGAACCTGCGTCGTGTGTTCGGATGCCGGGGGGATGCCCGAGATCGTCGGCCACCGGCGCGAGGCCGGCATCGTCATTCCACGCGGACGAGCCGATACGCTGGCCGAGACGCTGGCGGCATTGATCGACGCCCCCGCCGAGTGCCGGGCGATCGGCCTGCGCGCACGCGAGCGGATGGTGCGGCAGTTCTCGATCGACGCGACGGTGGACGCTTATACGAAGACGCTGCTGCCGCTGATGCGCTAAGGCTCGCCCATCCTGATTGGGCTTAGCGCGCCGTGCGCGCCCACGTCCCGCCGAACCGTCCCGACAGATAGCGCCACCAACCGAACAACAAGGCCAGGTTCATGCTGACGAGGAACAGCGGCAGGCGCAGCGGCGCGGGCGTTCCTCCGCGGCGGCTGGCCGCGTGGCCGATCCAGGCGGCGCCGTAGAACAGCAACTGCGCGAGCAGCAGCCACGCGTAGAACGGCTGCTCCACCAGCGCCGCGAGCGTGACGTTGCAGGCCAGCGCCACCAGCATCAGGTGCGGGACGAACCAGCGCAGCACCTTGTGCGAGAAGAAGGCCAGCGCCAGCGTGCCGCGACGGGGATTCAGCAACCCGGCGAAGCGGCGCAGCGCCTGGTAGTTGCCGACACCGATGCGCACGCGGCGGCCGAACTCGTCGGCGATGCGGGCCGGCACATCCTCGACGGCGACGGCCTCGGGCGCGTACACGCAGCGCCAGCCCCGTTCGATCAGGCTCATCGAGATCCAGAAATCGTCGACGACGGTATTGGCGGGCACGGGCTCGTACAGCTCGCGGCGGATCGCGTAGACGCCGCCATTGGCGCCCAGCAGCGCGTCCAGTTGCGATTCCTGGTACTTGAGGAAGCGTTCGTAGCGCCAGTAGACGTGGTCGCGGTTCTCCGCGCCGCCCTTGGCCACCAGCCGCAGTTCGCCGCAGACGCAGCCCACCGCGGGGTCGGCGAAGCGGACGAGCAGGCGCTCGATGGTATCCGGGGCGAATCGGGTGTTGGCATCAGTGAAAACGACGACGTCGGCGCGCGACCGGGCCACCAGGTCGTTCATCACCGACGGCTTGCCGCGCCGCGGCTCGAACGCGATGACCTCGACGTCGATCGGCGGGCGCGACGGATCGGCGGCTGCGCGCACGCGCTGCGCGGCCTCGTTCGCGCGCGGCACGGTGCCGTCGTCCGAGCCATCGGAGCCGACCCGGATGCCCAGGGGCACGTCGAGCCCCTGCGTCCGCCCCAGGTTATCGATGCGCGCGCCGATATGGCGCCGTTCGTTGTACGCGGCCACCAGCACGTCGACCGAGGCCGCCGCCCATGCCGGGGCGCCGGGAACCGCGTCGTCGGACACGCCGGCCATCCGCTCGTGAGTCACTCCCGCCTGAAGGCGGGAGCTTCCTCGCCACGAGGCGGGGGCACCTTCGGCGCCAGAATGGACTTGCCTCGCTTGACCTCGTCCTGACGGACGAGGCTCGCGCTTTGGCCCGTGGTCACCGCGCCGGCGCAGCGCATTGAGCGCGATCAACAGCACCGGGTAAGCGGCGTACGTATAGACGATGCCGGCGATCGCCAGCCACAGCAAGGACTCGACGACGATCATCGCGGACGCAGATCAATAGAGGCCGTAATAGCCGGCCCGCCGATTGGCGGACATCTTGTTGAGGACGACGCCGGCGATGGCGGTGCTGCCGAGCTTGCCGATCGCTTCGTTGACGACGTCGCGCGGCGTTTCGCCGGCCGCCACGACGAGCACGATCTGGCCCATGTGCGAGGCCAGCACGCGCGATTCGCTGGTGACCATCAGCGGCGGCGAATCGAACACGATGATCTCGTCCGGATAGAGGCGGGACAAGCGATCGAGGAACCGGCTCATCGCGGCGCTGCTCAGCAACTCGGTAGCGTTGCGGTGGCGGATGCCGGCCGGCAGGATCGAGAAGCGCTTGATGTTGGTGCCGCACACGACCTCGGCCGGCGACAACGAATCGTCCAACAGGCAATCGATGAGGCCGCGGTCGGTGCGCACGCCCAGCTCGCGCGGCACCGAGGGCCGGGCGACGTCGGCGTCGACCAGCACGACGCCGTGATCACGCTCGGCGGCGATGCTCAGCGCCAGGTTGATCGAGCAGAAGGTCTTGCCTTCGCGCGGCAATGCGCTGGTGACCATGATGCGCCGCCCGTTGGCCAACGCCGGCATGCCGCGCCCGAGCGCCGCATCGAGCAGCGGACGCTTGATCTCCTGGAACTCGCGCGGCAGCGTGGTGCGCTCGCCCTTGGCATCGCGGAACCAGCGCCGCTTGAGCCCATCGACGTCGATGCGCAGGCGGCGGCGCGGCGCGGCGCCCATCTGACCCGCCACACCATCGACGGTCCGTTTGTTCATGTCTCTGTCCATCAGGCTCATTGATCCGGTGTCCGATATCGAAGCGGGAGAGGCGTAGTCAGGCGCGCAACAAGCGCATCAACTGGAAAGCGATCAACAACACGAAGAAGCCCAGATAGAGCATCGCGCTGGACGAGAACACCAGCGCGCCGCGCCGGGCCTGGGCCTTGGCCAGCGCGTCGACATTGCGCGTGACGAGTCCCAGGATCGGCAGGCCGGTGGCGGTGCGCAGCGCGACCGGGTCGCGATACGTGGGCGACGCGGCATCGCGGAACAATGCCATCGCCAGGCCGGCGACGACCGACAGCACCAGCACGCCAGCCAGCAGCAGCGGCCGGTTGGGCGACGCGGGCCGCTTGCCGACCCACGGCGGATCGACCACCCGGAACGCGCCGACGCCCGAGCCGCTGCTCATGCTGCCCGAGATCTCGGCCGACTCGCGCCGCTGCAGCAACTGGTCGTAGCTGCGCTTGTTGACCTCGTAGTCGCGCGTCAACTGCGTGTACTCGGCCTCGACCTTGGGCACCGTCTGCGCGGCCTGGCGCGCCTCGGCCAGCCACACGCCGGCCTCGGCGACCTTGGCGCGCAACGCGGCGATCTTCGATTCGGTGTCGGCCAGCGCGATCTTGATGTCCTGATAGACCTTGTTGGGCACCAGCACGGAGCCGGGGCGCGGCCCGTCGTTCTTGTCGTTCAGGCGCGCCTCGGCCAGGCGCTGCTCCATCTCGGCGATCGAGCGGCGCAGGTTGACGACGTCCGGATGCTCGTCGGTGAAGCGCACGAGCATCTGGTCGAGCTGCTTGCGGGCCGCTTCGAGCCGCGATTCGCCGCTGAGCCCGGCCGCGCCCATGGCGTTCATGCCCCCCATCATCGGCAGCCCGCCGGGCCCGCTGTCGAGCGTGGGCGTCTCGAAGGCCGGCCGCTCGTCGGCGAGCTGCCGCTTGAGCGCATCGCGCGAGGATTCGAGCTGGCGCAGCTCGAGCTTGGCCTGGGCCAGCTCCTTCTGCGCCTCGGTCGTGCGCGCGACGTAGTCCTGCGCCAGGTTCGGCATCAGGCTCAGGTTGCGGACCTTGAAGTCCTTGAGCGCGTTCTCGGCATCGATCAAGCGCTTCTCGTACTGGGAGAGCTGCTCGTCGATGAACTTGCGGGCCTGCTCGGTATCGCGGCGCTGGTCGCCGATGTTGGTCTCGTTGAAGATCTCGAGCAGCGATTCGACGACCTTGCGGGCGATCGCCGGGTCGCGATCGCGATAGGCGACGCTGTAGAAGTTGCTGCCGCCCGAGGGCTTGAACTGGATGTCCTTGAGCAGGTCCTGCACGACGCGATCGTGACGGGCCGTATCGGCCGGCGACGACAGGCCGACCATCTCGGCGACGCGCTCGGTGTTGGGCCGGCTGACCAGCGTGCGCGCCATCATCTGCACCTGCTGGTCGACATTCGGCTGCACGGCCAGCCCGACCATCAGCGGCTTGAGAATGGACTGCGTGTCGAGCTGGACGCGTGCGGTCGCCTCGTAGCGGTCGGGCAGCAGCAGCGTGCCGAGGGCGCCCAGCACGCCCACGACCAGCGCGGTCGCCAGCCCCCACCACCGGTGTTGCCACAAACCCGGCAGGTAGGCCAGGAAATCCTTCCAGAGTTGAATCATGGTCGCGCGCCAGGAAGCTTAGAAAGACCGTTCGGGAATCGAGATCACGTCGCCGGGCATCAGCTCGGCATTGGCCGTGACGTCGCCATTGCTGAGCAGGTCCTTGACGCGCAGCCGGTATTGCTTGTTGCCTTCGGCACCGCGGACCAGGATCGCGCCGTTGCCATTGGCGAGCTTGGTCAGGCCGCCGGCGGCCAGCAGCGCGTCGAGCACGGTCATCCGCCCGCGATACGGCATCGCCGACGGCTTGGTGACCTCCCCGACGACCCGCACCTGCTCGCGCGAGGTTTCGGCGATCTGCGCCACGATGATCGAGACCGACGGCTCGCGGATGTACTTGGCCAGGCCCTTCTCGATCTCGCGGGACAGTTCGGACGGCGTCCGCCCCGCCGCCTGGAGATCCTCGATCAGCGGGACGGTGACCTTGCCATCCGGGCGTATGGGTACCTTGGTGGAGACTTCGGGATTGCGCCAGACACTGACCTCGATCAGGTCGCCGGGCCCCAGGCGATAAGGGAACTCGGTCTGCGGCGCCTTGGCCGGCGCCAGGGGCAGCCCCATGTTGGCGCAAGCGGACAGCGACACAGCGATTATCAGGGGGATGAGCAGTCGAGACATCGATAAGATTCCGTCGTTCGGATTAAGACTTTCGTCTAGCAGCCTAGCCGCCTGGGGTGACGCATTATCCCGCAGGGTCAGCGGCCGTTTCTGTGAGAATTCGCGCGCCATCGTCGATGGCCGTATCTGCGCCGGGCCTGAATCCCGGACGGTTTGGCGAAACGTGTAAAGATCCTCAACCCGGTTTTTTCAGTTGGCAACCATTCGGTCGAGCCGTACCGAGACAATCCTCGGTATACATCGGTTCGTCCCGTCTTCGGACTGGACAGTCCGATCACCGAACCGCGGCCGTGACGTAGCGCACGGATCGGCGGTGGCTTTCTCGGCGATCATTCGACTCAACCCGCTTAGTTCGAACCTCCCTTTGACTTTCCACTCTCTTTTGCAATTCGCCGGCGTCGCTGCGCTGCTCGCCGTATCGGTCGCATTGGCCGTGGTGGCGATCGCGCTGCGCCAACGCAACGTCGGCCGGTGGCTGGGTAACTATCTTCGGCGCGACTGGATGGCCGCAACGGCGCCGGGCGTTACCCGGCACCTGCTGTTCTGCTTCGTCGATCACTATGAGCCGCAATGGGGAGGCGCCAATCCGGTGCGCGAAGCGGCGCGCGTCGCGCGCTGGTCGCAGGATTACCCCAAGCTGTGCGAAGGCCGGCGCGATGCCGACGGCCGGCCGCCGGTCCATTCGTTCTTCTATCCCGAAGAGGAATACCGCCCCGAACACCTGGACGCGCTGGTCGCGCTATGCCGGCGCGGCCTGGGCGAGATCGAGATCCACCTGCATCACGACAATGACACCGAGGCCGGCCTGCGCGAGAAGCTGCGCCGCTTCACGCGCCTGCTGGCCGACCGGCACGGGGCGCTGCCGCTGGATCCGCGCACCGGGCAGCCGCGCTGGGCTTTCATCCACGGCAACTGGGCGCTCGACAACAGTCACCCAACTGGGCGCTATTGCGGCGTCGATAATGAGTTGATCATTCTGCGTGAGGAGGGTTGCTATGCCGACTTCACGCTGCCTGCCGCGCCGGACCCGTGCCAGACGAGCACGATCAACAAGATCTACTACGCCAAGGATGACCCGCACCGCTGCCGGTCGCACGAGACCGGTGTGCGCGTGCGCGTCGGCGGCAAGCCCTGGGGGGATCTGATGCTGATCACCGGGCCGATCGGGCTGATGTGGCGCAACCGCAAGTTCGGGCTGATCCCGCGCATCGAGAACGCCGACGTGCGAACCAGCAATCCGCCGACGCCGGACCGCGTCGATCAATGGGTGCGGACCGGCATCCACGTCGAAGGCCGGCCCGAATGGGTCTTCGTCAAGGTGCATACCCACGGCACGCAGGAGCGCGACACCGACACGTTGCTCGGCCCGGCGATGGCCGGGGCGTTCGACCACCTGGAGACCCGCTACAACGACGGCAAGCACTGGAAGCTGCACTACGTCAGCGCGCGCGAGATGTACAACATCGCCAAGGCGGCCGAGGCCGGCCGGGATGGCGATCCGGGGCAGTACCGCGACTACGAGATCCCGCGGCCGACGTATCACGAGCCGGCCGCCCAACGGGCCGGCATGCAGTGAGCGCGAGCCGAAGGCCCCACCGCCGGTCGATGGCATTGCATCTGTCGCATGCCAGGCGCCAGCGCTCGTCCGACCTGTACCCGGTGCAGACATGGCTGGCCCGCCTGCTGGCGCGGTTCGGCGCGCCCGGCGCGGCGCGTGGCCGGCTGACGATCCTGATGTACCACCGGGTGCTGGCGGTCGCGGATCCGATGCGGCCGCACGACATCACGGCCCCCACGTTCGACGAGCAGATGGGCGCGCTGGCCCGGGTGTTCAACGTGCTGCCACTGAGCGAGGCGCTGACGCGGCTGGCCGCCGGCACGCTGCCCGAGCGGTCGGCGTGCATCACGTTCGACGACGGCTACCGCGACAACGTGGCGATCGCGCTGCCGATCCTGCAGCGGTTGCGGTTGCCCGCGACGTTCTACGTGACCTCGGGGGTGCTGGGCGATGGCCGGATGTTCAACGACACGGTGATCGAAGCGCTGCGCGAGGCGCCGGCCGGCCCGCTGGACCTGACCTGGCTGGGCCTGCCGCCGACCATCGTGTCCGACATGGCGTCGCGGGCGGCGATCGCCCAACGCGTGATCGCGCACCTGAAGTACGTGGCGCTGCCGGTGCGCGACGAGGTCTGCGCGCGCATGGCGCGGCTGGACGGACATGCGCTGCCGACCGATCTGATGATGACGCCCGAGCACGTGACGCTGATCGACCGCGCCGGAATGGAGATCGGTGGGCACACGACCGATCATGTGATGCTGACGGCGGTGTCCATGAACGAGGCGCGCCGGCAGATCGAAGGCAACCGACGAGACCTGGCCGCGCTGACCGCCTCGCCGCCTCGCCACTTCGCTTACCCCAACGGCCGACCGGAGATGGATTTCGACGACGACCACGTGCGGATCGTGCGCGAGGCCGGCTACCAGTCGGCGGTGACGACCGCGTGGGGCCAGGCCATGCGCGACGACGACGTGTTCCGCTTGTCCCGCTGCGGCACCTTCGACGTGGGGCCGGGCCGCTTCGCCACGCGGCTGCTGCTGCACGGGCGCGCACGGGACCGGCACGCGCCGATGGCCGACTGAATCGTGGATCCCGCACCGACGATGCGCCCGTCATCGCTGCTTTCGGAGGCGCCGGACGAAGGCCGACCGCCCGGCGGCGCGGTGCCGCCGAGCGGCGGGGGCGAACGGCCGTTCGGCCGGCGCGCGGCGGTCCGGGCGATGCTGATGCTGACCGGCTCGACGCACGTCAGCTACCTGCTGGGCCTGGCGTGCAGCGCGATGATCGCCCGCCACCTGGGTCCCGCCGACTACGGGCGCTATGCGTATCTGGTGTGGCTGAGCGGGCTGGTGGTCATGCTGTGCAACAACGGCCTGACGACGACCGCGATCAGGTTCGTCGCCGAAAGCGTCGGCCGCGGCGCGCCCGACGATGCGCACCGCGTGCGCCGGCACCTGCAGCGGCGGCAGTATCGCGACGTCGTCATCTGTTCGGTGCTGCTCGGCGTGGCGCTGCCGTGGATGTCGCCGTCCGGCTGGGAAGGCCATCTGTGGGGCCTGGCCGTCATCGTGCTGTGCAGCGCGATTCCGAAGGCGTTGTACCTGTTCGACATCTCGGTGGCCAAGGGCTGGGGAGATTTCGGCGTCGAGGCGCGCACGACGGTGATCGTGACGATGGCCTCGACGCTGGCGATCGCCGTCGCCGCCTGGCGAGATGCATCGCTGGACGTATTCCTGTGGCTGTTCGTCGCGGCGGGCATCGCGCATCACGCGCTGGCGCACTGGCGGCTGCGCGGACGGGGACTGCTGGTGGACGCGGGCGGGCCGCTGCAGGCGTCGCTGGGCCGGCGCGTCGACCGGCACCTGTGGTGGACGGTCGTCCTGTGCGTGGTCGCTGCGTTCAGCAACCGGTCGATCGAGACGATGCTGCTGAACGCTTATGTCGGCCCCGCCGAAGTGGGCTTCTTCGCGATCGCCGTGGCGCTGTCGCGCGGCGGTGTCGAGCTGCTGTGCGCCGGCCCGAACGCCATCGTGATGCCGGCGATGGGCCATGCGTACGGCGTGGGCGGCTTCGCGGCGGTCAGCGAGCTGATGGCCCGGACGCTCCGCTACTTCACGTTCCTGGGACTGCTGCTGGTCGGCGTCGGCGTCGGCATGTCGCAGGCGGCGATCGACATCGTGTACGGCAGCGCATACCAGCCGGCGGTCGACGTGCTGCGGCTGCTGATGGTGGCGGGCGGCCTGACGTTGCCGATGGGCGTGCTGGGCGCGCTGCTGTCGACGACCGACAACCAGAAGCTGCGCGCGGCCGTCGCGGCGGTATCGCTGGGCATCAGCGCACTGGCGGCCTGGGCACTGATCCCCCGCTGGGGCCTGGACGGTGCGATGCTGGCGAGCGCGGCGTCCAGCGTGCTGATCTTCGTCGCGGTATTGACGGCGACCGCGCGCTGGCTATCGCTGCGGCTGCCGTGGCGCGAGCTGTCGCGGCTGTATGGAGCCGCTGCCGTCGCGGCGCTGGCGAGCGTGGCGCTGGCGCGCGGCATGGCGGCCGGCGCCGTGCCCGCCGGGCTGTCGCCGGCGTCGTGGCAGGCTACCGCGCAGGCCGCCTGCGGCCTCGTGTTCGCGCTGCTGTTCGTGCTGTCGACGGTCTGGCTGCGCGCCTGGAACCAGGCCGACGCGGCACCGATCCGCGCGGTGGGCCGGCGCATGCCGGGCGGCCCACGCGCGCGGGCATGGATCGAGCGCTGGATCGACCGCCTTCCTCCCTCTTTCCGCTGATTTGCCGCTGACCTCTCGTTGACATGAACTTCGTTCGCCGCAGGCGCATCGCGATCGTGACGCCGATGCTGCCGATCCCGCATGACCAGACCCGTGGCCGCTATGTACACGAGACCGCGCGTTCGCTCGCCAAGCTGGCGGACGTCAAGGTGTTCTTCCAGCAGGTGCGCTATCCGCGCCTGCCGCTCGTGCGTCCGCGCAGCTTCATCGAAGGCGCGGTCGGCCCCGACTATCGGCTCGACGGCGTCGACGTCGAGGCGTTCAGCTATCCGGTGCTACCCGTGGTATCGCGCGGGCTCAACGGCTATGTCGGCAGCGCGGTGCTGACACCGCGCGCGGCGGCGTTCCGGCCCGACCTGGTGCTGGCCTTCTGGGTCTATCCGGACGGGTTCGCGGCGCTGCGCACGGCGCGGCGGCTGGGCGTGCCCTGCGTGGTCGGTGCGCTGGGTTCGGACATCCACGTGCGATCGGGCCTGAATACGCGGATGACGCGTCACGTCATCCAGCGCGTCGATGCGCTGCTGACAGTCAGCGAGGCGATGCGCCGCTATGCGATCGAGCGTTTCGGCGCGCCGCCGGCGCGCGTGCACACGATCGTCAACGGCTTCAACACGGCGGTGTTCCGGCCACTGGACCGCGCCGCGAGCCGGCGCACGCTGGGCCTGGATGGCGACGACGAGATCATTCTCTACGTCGGACGCTTCGTCGAGGCGAAGGGGCTGCTCGAACTGCTGGGCGCGATGGGCCGGCTCGCCCGGCAGCGCCCGCGGCTGCGCCTGGCGCTGGTCGGGGATGGCGTGATGAAGGACCGGCTGCCGGGGTTGCTGGCCGAGCGCGGCCTGCTCGATCGCACGCTGCTGCCCGGCGGCCTGCCGCCGCCGGAAGTGGCGACCTGGATCGGCGCCTGCGACACGCTGACGCTGCCGAGCTGGTCCGAGGGTTACCCCAACGTCGTCGTCGAAGCGCTGGCCTGCGGGCGGCCGGTCGTGGCGACCGACGTCGGCGGCACGCGCGAGATCTTCGACGAGCGGCGCGGCCGCCTGATCCCCCCGCGCGACGTCGATGCACTGACCGAGGCGCTGCGCCAGACGCTGGACCAGCGCTGGGACCCGACGGCGATCGCGGACGGCATGACGCGTACCTGGGACGACGTGGCCGTCGAGACGATGGCGGTGTGCGAAGCCGTGCTCGGCGGTGGCGGCCGTTCGACGGGCAGCTAGGGCGGGCCCGTCGCATCGGCGCGATACGAATCGTCGCAGCCACGTCATAGACTGCACGCCCATCGGTCACCACGTGCCTTTGGAAGCCAGTCAGCTTGTACTTTTGCCTACCTGCGGGCAAATCTGGCTGCGTTCCGAAGATCGCCAGCGATGCCTCAGAAACCCAGCAATCTCGACACCCTGAAGTTCACCCTCGAACTCCTGCGCCGGATTCCGCGCACCGGCAAGGTCACCGCCAGGGACCTGCATGCGCAAATGCGGGATGCGGGGTTCGATCGCAGCCTGCGCACGGTCCAGCGGCAACTGGGTCAGTTGGCCGAAGCGCTCGACCTCGAGGTCGATGAGCGCAGTGATCCCTTCGGCTATTGCTGGAAGCCCAGAGCGCAAGGGATCTCACTGCCGGGGCTGAACGAACAGGAATCGCTGCTGCTCACGCTGGCCGAGCAGCATCTGGCCGCGCTGCTGCCCAGCGAACTGGTCACGGCGATGAACCCGTTCTTCGAACAGGCGCGACGCAATCTGTTGACGACCGCCCAGTCGGGAAAAACCCGGTCGGCGCGGGAATGGTTGAAGAAGGTGCGCGTCGCGAGCGCATCGCAGCCGCTGCTGCCGCCCACGATTCGGCCGGGGATTTTTGATGCCGTGAGCACGGCGCTGTATCACGACTGCTGGCTGAACATCGGCTACCGCAATACCGATGACCGGCTCATCGAAGCGCTGGTCATGCCGCTCGGCCTGATCCAGCAGGGCAGCAGGCTCTACCTTTGGTGCCGCTTCGAGAACTATCGAGACGATCGTCGACTCGCGTTGCACCGGCTCGAACGCGCCGAACGCCTTGGCCGCGGATTTACCCGGCCCACCGATCTCGACCTGTCGAAGATAGAACCTGGCAGATTCGGCTTCGCGCCTGGCAATCCTGTGCAACTGAGCATTCGCGTGGCAAAGAAAGCCGGGCTGCATCTGCTCGAGTCCCGACTATCCGATGACCAGACACACACTGAAGAAGACGACCACTATCGAATCCAGGCAACGGTCACCCACTCCGAATCGCTGATCTGGTGGCTGCGGGGCTTCGGTAGCGACCTCGAGGTCATTGCGCCGGTGGCAGTGGCGCAGGAAGTGGCGGGACGATCATCCTGATTTCGCCGGCAGCCCGCGGGGATCCTTGACGAACCAGGCCCAGGTCGAGCCGAGATCGGATTCATCCCAGCCGATAGCGCCTGTCAGTTGCCCGTTGCTTATTCTCTTGGCGATCGGCGCGATCAGATGATCGACCATCAGCCTGCGTTTGGACGAGAAGATCGTTGGCGCTTCACAGAATCGACAGAAGAAGCGCCGCGGGCCCGCTTTCTCGATATATAGATCGATGTCGAACAGCATATCGATAAAGCGCCCGTCAACCATCACGACGATCGATACGCCGGTCGGGCGCCAGTACACCGAGACGTGCGGATCGAAAGCCGGCGAAGTCAGGACCAGGCCTCGTCGCGCGCGGCGCCACGCCAGCAGCAACCCGGCGGCCTCAGGCTGCCGGGAAATATACACCGGTACCCAGCGGCGCAGGGCACGCGGATGCAGCCGATCCTTAGGCTCCCCGTAGCCACGGTAGTGCGATTCGGGGTCCGGCTCGCGCCGCCGCCGCCGCATCGTGGCCAATCGGCGAGTTCGGATGTTGCGCGGTCGGCTTCCTGGCATTTGAACGACGTCGTCGAGCGGAGATGATTCGATCGTGCGGCAGCTCCATGCCAGGAAGTGTCGCCTGCGGAACGCAGCCGTCGACCCTGGCGCCGCAGCCCGGCATGCGACACAGCGTGACGCCCCAGGCCTTAGTCTGCAGGGTCTTCCAGATGACCGGACGCAACGATGACCGACGCCGACAAGGACAGGAACGATTCCACCAGCGACAGGAGGCCGATCCTGCCGGTTTCCGAAGCACTCGATCGGGCTGCGGATCTGATTCGTGACGCTGACGCGTTGATGATCACCTCCGGAGCCGGCATGGGCGTGGATTCCGGGCTGCCCGACTTTCGCGGACCCAACGGCTTCTGGGCCAGCTATCCGGCGCTGGGGCGCGCACGAATCGACTTCGAGGCCGCCGCCAGCCCCCAGCACTTCCGTGGCAATCCGGTTCAGGCATGGGGCTTCTATGGCCACCGCTTGCAGCGGTACCGCGACACCGTCCCGAGTCGCGCCTTCGACCTCTTGTTCGAATGGGGGCGCGCCAAGCCGCACGGCTATTTCGTGAATACCAGCAATGTCGACGGCCAGTTTCAGAAGACCGGCTTCAGCCGCGACCGCATCTGCGAAATCCACGGCTCGATGCTATCTCTGCAATGCATGAACGCCTGCCGTGAGGACTTCTGGCCTGCCGACGACTTCGAGCCCGTGGTGGACGAGGAGAACTGCCGGCTCGTCAATGCGCTGCCCACCTGTCCGCGCTGCGGCGCGCTCGCCCGCCCGAACGTCCTGATGTTCGGCGATTGGGAGTGGGTCGCCTCCCAGACGACGCTGCAACGCCTGCGCCGGGATCAATGGATCAAGGAGGCACAGCGCCTCGTCGTCGTCGAGATAGGCGCCGGCGTCCACATCTCTACGATAAGGAGCTTCACCCAGTCCCTGTGTCGCGCACACGGCGCCCAGGCGGTACGGATCAATCCGCGGAATCCCGAGATCTCGCCGAAACACGGGATCGGCTTGCGGATGGGTGGGCTGGAAGCGCTCGAGGAGATCGAAAAGCGCATGACGGCCGTCGAGCCTCAGCGGCCACAGGCCGCGCAATAGGAAGCGTTCGGCGTGCGCAGCGGTTTGTTGCAGAATCGGCACGGAGAGCCCTGCAGCGCGATGCGATGATGCCAAAGGTGAACCGCTTCGCGCGCGTCGCGGCCAGTGATCTCGAAATACCGGGCGTCGAATTCATCTTGAGCGGGCGTTCCCCGTGCGACCTTCTCGCGGCGCAGGTAGGCCATTGTCTTGGTTTTTCTCTCGTTGGTCGCACGCTCGAGCAAAGGTGAAAGGCATTCCCATTCCGGCTCCGAAAGCATGGGAACGACCTTTTCGCATCGCCAGCAGTAAAGATGTCGTGGCATCGGATGGACAGCCTCCGTCATTTCGTTCGTGATGCACGCTGATGAAGGTGACAGTCTGGCGGGGTGAATGTCATGAAGTGGCGCAACGGCGTCAAACGGTACGCTACTTCCTGTCGTGCCGGCGGCGAGAATTGGGTTGTCCGATCGAACCGGGACCGGGCATTACCTCTCCATTTTCCTCAACGAGCAAGAGGCCAGACGAATGCCGCAACTCATCGAACACATCGACGCCATTGCACGGAAGCTGCAGCGAGACGTCCTTTACCTGACGTTCTCTCGTGAACATCGCCAGCAACAAACGGCGTCGAAAGAGCCCACCAACCGCACGCGCATCATCGCCTGGCTCGATCAGGAGAAGATCGCCTGGCAGGAATGCGGCCCCGTCGCCTCCGAAAATAGCTTCAGTTCATATGCGGGGCAGATTTTCATCGATACCCCGTTCGACGAAACGAACGAGCAATATCTGAAGGTGCAGGCCTTCCTGGAGCACCCGGATGGAACGATGCGCTTTGAAGGCGTCTGCTTTTACGTCGTGCCCCTGGAGTTTGCGATGAAGAACGCGCACCACGATGAACCGGGGTTCTGGGAGCGCTGGGCCGAGAATTTCTAGGGCAACCGAACCCTCATGCGTCGTCCGACAAGACCTCATCGAGCGATTTTGCGTCGAGAACCCAGCGCGCCCAGCGGTCGATGTCCGCCGCCGAGCCGGATTCGATCCGCGCCGGGATCGTCTCCAGGCTCTGGACAACGCCATCATCCAGTCCAGCACCCCGAACAGGCCGATCACCCGCTCCCGACTCCAGTCCCACTCGTACAGCAATCGTACCAGCTTCCACCTGGCGATCAGCCGGTGGCGAGGCCGCCCACGCCACACGCGCTGAAGACGTTCTTTCAGTCAGGATGAAATGCTTGCCAAACAATTCTTGCGGCAATCCAATTTTTTATTCCTTTATTTTCCTGGTTTGCCCATTCAACGATCTTCTTTTTGGTTGCCAAATCCAATTGATTGTCTTTTTTCGCAGAGCAATCCACTATGTCAGAATGAGACAACGGCGGTGATTGGTTTGCCAAAAGAAAACTGCCAATCTCTTTACCATCAAAACCCAAAACACGCGCACACACAGGATTTTGATCATTGGAGCGTAATATTATCGTGAATCCGTATCCCATAGATCGTGAACACACAGTAGCCGTCTCAAAAATCGGCTGTTGATTTTCAACGAGCTCTTGCAATTTCGTATCTTTATCTGATTTCAAGCCAATGCCCTCGTATTCACCAACCCGCACCAAGTTGATAGATCGCTACTGGTGCCGCAAGTAGTCGCTATCAGCACAGACAACCGTAAATGCGTTCTAAGAAATCACCTGCTTCTCCCGATATCGGTTCTCCACCACCAGCCGTCGCAAGAACTCCTCAGCCGTGAATCGCCGACCCAGCAGTTCCCGCTGCCGGGCGACGTTGGCGAAGTCCCCGGCGGTCAGTCCATCCAGCGTATCGAGCTTGCTCACGACGGCGGGCGAAATGACCTCGTCCGGCAGAACCACCACGGAGTCACCTATCGTCGGGCTGGCCGTCGTGATCTGAATCCCCTGCGACAGCTCCCGCTCAAACAACGCCCGGCGCTGCACCCGGTTCAACGGCCGAAAGTGCAACTTGAAATCGAAGCGACGCAGGACGGCCGGATCGAGGTCCTCGACCCGGTTCGTTGCCGTTATCAGGATTCCCGGAAACGCCTCCATCTGCTGAAGCAGTTCGTTGACCTGCGTCACCTCCCACGAATACCGCGCTTGATCCCGCCGGCGTAGCAGGCCATCCACCTCATCGATCAGCAGAACTTCCCGTTCAACGTCCACGTCGTTGAACATCTGCGCGATATGGATCTCGGTCTGCCCGACACAGGGCGATACGATGTCGGAGCCGCGTTTGACGACCAGTTCCCGATTCATGGCATCCGCCAATACGTGAGCGAACGCCGTCTTTCCCGTTCCGGGCGGGCCGAAGAAACATAGCCGACCTTGCCCACACCGGCCGAGCATGTCAGCGATCTCCGATGGCGTCGTGTCGCCGGCCAGATTCAGGTAAGCCGGATCGAACCGCGCAGATGCCCTACGGACCGACGACCGGCTGCTGCCATGCAAGAGCCGGCGCATCGATGCCAGACTCTCGCTGACGACGATTTCCGAGGGACGATTCGGCTGCAGCGACAACAGCCTCCCCGCGGCTGCAAGCTGCGCAGGTGTCTGCAACGCGTCATCGGCCACCTCGTCAAGCAGCGTATCCGGCAACGGAGCCGAGCCGAGATATCGCTCGACCAGACCTCGCCGGACCTCTCGCGGCGGCGTCGAAAAGGCGACGGGCAGCAGGAACCGTCGCAGGAATGCCGGGTCCATGCTCGCCGCGTCATTCGTGATCCATATCGTGGGAACTGCATTCTCTTCGAGCGTACGATTCATCCAGCCCTTCTCCTTGTACCGTCCGTGCCCCAGGCCAAGCAGAGCGGTCAAGCCGACGTCGTCCGCGCCGAATACATCCTCGACTTCGTCGAAGACGAGAAGGCAGTCCGTTGCTCCGGCCAGCAATTGCTGGGCCAACCGGAATGCGCCCAGGCGCCCTCCCCCTCGAAGGCTGTCACCATCTTCATCCATTGCGCTTACCCGAAACGCACGAAGTTCGGTGGCCACGGCAATCGCCAGCGCGAACTGGGTTTTGCCCGTTCCAGGCGGCCCGTAGAAGAGCGCGTTGACACCCCTGGCTTGCGACTGTGCAGCGTGGCGCAACGTCGTCGAGACTGCCCTGGCATCCTTAGCCAGATGAGGAAAATCCGCCAGCACGCATTCGGCCGTTCCGACCGGCTCGATCATGAGCGCCAACAGTTCGGGCACGGTCGAAGCCTCGGAAGCCATGATCTCGCGCAACAGATCCGTCGGCATCAAGCAATCCTCCAGATCGTCGCACTCGGAGGATTCCTCCAGCAGTTGGAAGCGCACCAGGGCGCCGCCTCGAATCAACCATCGCCTTAGCGCGGATGCCGGCGCACGACAACATGCCGCCAGCGCTGCCGCGCGCGCCATATCGCCACTTGCCCCGCTCCTGGTGAGAAGCGAGCCAAAAGCGCGGATCTGATGCGACAACCCGGCCATGTCCAACAAGCATCGTTCGAGCGGCTCGATCTTCAGGGCCTTTGCAAGCAAGTCCAGACTCGGATGCGTCAGCCCATCCGGATCCAGCCGGTCGAGTCTTGCGATCAACCAATCCCGAGACAGGTCGAGTCGCTTGCGAAAATCATCCCGCATACGGTCGGCCCCATCGTCCGATGCGAGGAACCTGTCAGCGCTCATCGATCTTCCAACTGCGATGAGCGCGCGGTCGGATCTGCTCAGCCACATCTCGTCAGCGTTGTCGGAGCCAACGTCGCCCGGCGCGCTCCGGGCAGTCAGATGTCTATCCAGTTCTGCCGGTTCCACCAACGGGTAGAGCAGGAGCCAGATAGAACACAGAAACCCCTTATCCTGCAGCCGCGAACGAGCCTCCGGATATTCGTCGAGCATCCGCAGCGCATACAGCGCAGCCCTTCGGTCAGCCGGGCCCACCGATTCCGTATCGGTCCGCCAGAATTTCGAACTCAACCATTCCACATGTGCGGCGCTCATCGCACGAGCTCCGCAGGATCATCGTCATTCAGCAGCGATCCCATACGCTCGACATCCGGGTCGATCTGCTTCAGGAGCGTGTGTGACGGCAAGGGGGAGGGATTTTTCGACGACATGCGGGACTCCTTCTGGGGAAGTCTCTATTGAATCGAGGGGTGCGACAGAATGTGGCGTGACGACTCAATGGTCGTGGCGGACGCCAACCAGCCACTTCACCGCCGCTGACTGCGGGCCAGTTAGGACCTGGATTTGGCCGGCGGTCGCAGACCGATGGCTGTCGGAATCATCGCGGGGTTCAATCAGCATGACCGAGCCGGAAGATCAGTAATGGTGATCGCGGGCTTGGACGCACCTCACCCTGCCGGCTCAACCAACAGTTAGACCGCATTCCAACCAACCATGGATAACATTAATCGTCACAGAGAAACCCTGAAAAAGCGGTACGCTCCAGGGAAGAATTCTGCTGCCATCATCGCCAGTTCGAAGGAACTAATCATTCTTGCACTGAAAAGCACCCACCTCATCGATCGTCATCGGCGAAAGATGATCTCAGAAGCACTCTGGTGGATCACTGAGGCGGACGGGAAGTACTCGACTAGATTTAGGACGAAAAAGGTCGTTGATCTCGCCGTGGACAAAGACGGAAACGGGAACGGCGGCGATATAAAGATTCAACATGAGCACGTTCATCCCCGGAGTGAGGTCAGCAAGAAACTGCTCACGAACCCAGAGGCCTACATTGACAATCCTGAAGCGCTGGACAAGGTAATCGAGCAAACTATTGGATGCATCGTAACGGCAGAGGAACACCGTTCACTGAAGAAGGGAAAGAAGGGCTGGGAAAGGTACGAAGGCGTCACCGTTTACGACATGAAGGAAGAAAAGCCAATCGAGTTTATAAGGCCGCCGTCTTTGGATACGCTGATGAAGCCTTCGTAGCCGCCGCAACCATTGAACGAGGCCGTCCGCGAAGCGACATCACAACTCCAACCCACATCCCGCCGTCGACCCCACCCGCTCCCGATACCGACACTCCGCCGCCAATCGCCGAAAGAACTCTTCAGCCGTAAACCGTCGCCCCAGCAGCTCCCGCTGCCGCACGATATTGGCGAAGTCTCCTGCGGTAAGCCCATCCAAGGCATCAAGTTTGCTTAGGATCACAGGCGAAACGTCTTGAACCGGGAGCGCGGCGACAGCATCGCCCGCTTCAGGATGCCCAGCCGCGATCGCACTCCCTTCCGACAGCTCACGCTCAAACAACGCACGACGCTGAGCCCGCGTCAGCGGCCGGAAGTGCAGCTTGAAGTCGAAACGTCGCAAGACCGCCGGATCAAGTTCTTCGACCCGATTCGTCGCCGCTATCAGAATTCCCGGAAACGCCTCTATCTGCTGAAGCAGTTCATTGACCTGCGTCACCTCCCAGGCGTGCCGCGCCAGATCACGCCGACGCAGCAGGCTATCCACTTCATCGAGCAGCAGGACCGCACGATCGACATCCAGTTCATCGAAGATACGCGCCAGATTGATCTCGGTCTGACCGACGTAGGGCGACAGAATGTCCGAACTGCGTTTGACGACAAGCTCCCGATTCATCGCACTGGCAAGCACGTGAGCAAACTCCGTCTTTCCCGTTCCGGGCGGGCCGTAGAAACAGAGCCGCCCCTGCCTGCATCGCATGAGCATGTCGGCGATCTCGGACGGCGCGATATCCCCGGCCAGATTCAGGTAGGCGGGATCGAACCGCACGGACGTCTTGCGATGCAGCGCGCGGCTGCTGCCGTGCAAGAGCCGGCGCATCGACGAAAGGCCTTGGCTGACGACCGTTTCCGGCGGTCGATCCGGCTGAAGGGATAGTAGCCGTCCCGCGGCCGCAAGCTGCGCGGGCGTCAGAAGCTCGTCGTCAGCAATGTCGCCCAGCGCTTCGTCCGGCAGCAACGCCGAACCAAGGTATCGTTGCACCACGGCCCGGCGGACGTTTCTAGGCGGCGTCGAGAAGGCAACCGAAAGCAGGAACCGCCGCAGAAACGCAGGATCCATGTCGGAAGCGCGATTGGTGATCCAGATCGTGGGAACCGCATTCTCTTCGAGCGTGCGATTCATCCAGCCCTTCTCCGTGTACGGCGTGTGATCCAGTCCGAGCAGAGCACTCAACACATCGCCGTGGGAGCCGAATACGTCCTCGACCTCGTCGAAGACGAGCAGGCAATCGGTCGCGCCGCTCAACATCTGCTGGGCCAATCGGAAGGCACCCAGCCGTCCATCCTTATCGAGACCATCACCGTCCGCATCGGCCGAACTGACTCGAAATGTCCGAAGTCCCGTGGCTGCCGCAATGGCCAGCGCGAACTGCGTCTTGCCCGTTCCCGGCGGTCCGTAAAGAAGCGCGTTGACGCCCTTCGCCCGCGACGTCGCCGCGGCGTGCAATGTCGTCGAGACGGCTCTGGCGTCCTTGGCGAGATGAGGAAAGTCCACGAGCGTGCATTCAGATGCGCCGACAGGCTCGATCATGATCGCCAGCAACTCGGACACGGTCGACGGCTCAGAGGCCATGATCTCGCGCAGCAAATCCGTCGGACTCAAGACGTGTTCCAGGTCTCTCGAACTCGACGGCGATTTCACCAGTTGGAAGCGAACCAGGACACCACCCCGCACTAGCCATCGACTCAGCACCGATGTCGGCGCGCCGCAGCAAGCGGCCAATACCGCTGCGCGTTCTACATCACCGCGCGCCCCGCAACCCGAAAGGAACTTACCGAAGGCCCTTACCTGGCGCGCCAATCCGGCGATGTCCAGCAGGCATCGTTCGAACGGCTCGAGCCGGAGTTCCTTTGCCAGCAGATCCAGGCTCGGATGGATCAGACCTTCCGGATCCAGTCGAGCAAGGCTCGCAACGATCCGATCCCGCGGCTGGCCGAAGCGCGCACGAAGAACGGTCTGGATTCGGACAGCCTCGGTATCCATCGAGAGGATCCGGTCTGCAATGCTCTTGGCCCCGTCCGCCAGGAGTTCGTCAGCGAGCCGGCTCCGGGACGCCATCCCGGCATCGTCGACTTTTGACTCCGACTCGGAGCGCCCGGGCCAGGAAACCAGACACTCGCGCACGTCCGCCAGATTCACCACCGGATGCAACAGGAGCCAGGCCGAGTGAAGGAATTCCCGATCCCGGAATTTCGAGCGAACCTCCGGACATTCCTCGAGGATCTGAAGCGTATAGCGCGCAATCCTTCGCTCGGCCGGATCGACCGATTCCAAATCGGTCCGCCAGAAGTTCGAATTCAACCATTCCACGCGAGCGGCACTCATCGCACGACCTCCGCCGACCAATGCTGAAAACGACGACTATCGAAGTGCCAACAAATGAAATGTCCGCGCGCGTCCCCTCGATCCACGAATATGCCCAGCACGATGTCGAGCGGCTCGCGAAAATACGGGCTCCCCACCTCCTGCTCGGGATCAAAGACCGGCTCGCGCAATACTTCGACGACGACGGCAGGCTTGTGCTCTCTCGGATAGCGGCGGTTGCGCAGGCCCGGTTTCCAGCAGACCAGGTCGCCGACGCGAAGCGCGTGCCGCTCGCTCAGCGCTCGCTGGCGTTCGATCAACCCCTGGACCATGCTCTCCAACGGCGACTCCAGCGGATCATCGTCGTCCAACAGGGATCCCACACTCTCGGCATCCAGGCCGATTTGCTCCAGGAGCGTGCGGGACGACAACGGGGAGGGCTTCTTCGACGACATGCAGGACTCCTTCTACGGGAGTCTCCATTGAACGGTCGGGTGCGACAGAATGTGGCGCGACGATCCCGGGGCGGAGCAAGAACCGGATCGTCACCGACAGCAGACCACTTTCCGCGCTCAGCCCTGGGTCGATGTCAGCCAAAAACAGTCGACTTAAGTAAGCGTCAATCGCGCTGCGGCAGCGGCCGCGCCGGGATTCCGACCATCGTCGCACCGTCGGGTACGTCGGACAGCACGACGGCATTGGCGCCGATGCGCGCGCCGTCGCCGACGCGCAGCGGGCCGATGATCTTGGCGCCTGACCCGACGAACACGTGGTCGCCGAGCAGCGGCGTGCCGCCGCGGTTGTCGCCGATGACGACGCCGCTTTCGAGCCAGACGTCACGGCCGCCGCGGACCGCCGAATTGATGACGATACCCACCGGATGGATCAGCACGAACCCGGGCCCAAAGCGCGCTCGCACGCCGATCACGCAGCCGTTGAACCACTTGTTGAGGACATGCGGCACCAGCGCCAACGGCGCCAGCCCGTGCGCGCCGAGCCATTCCTGCAGCCGGTACAGCGCGTTGGCGGACGTGCCGTCGGCCATCGCCGCCTTGAGCAGCGAGCAGTGCTCGCCATACTGCGAATACAGCGCCTGCTTGGCGCGCAGGTCATCCAGCAGGATCAAGACGCGATCTCCACCGGGACGCGTGGCGACGGCCGGCGCACGCGCCGGTACAGATCGACCAGTTGCAGCACGTTGTGCCGCCACTGCCGGTGATCGTGGATGTATTGGCGAGCGGCCTGGCCGACGCGTTGCAACGCCTCGGGATCGCGCGAGCGGGCGATGACGATGTCGGCCGCGGCCTCGAGTCGGCCGGCCGGGAACATCCAGCCGTTGGCGTCCTCGGTCAGCACTTCGCGGATCGGCTCGAAAGCCGGCGCGATCGGCGCGATGCCGCACGCCATGAACTCGAACAGCTTGACGGGCGACGTATAGTCGCCGGCGCTGGGCAGCACGGCGAGATCCATGGCCGCGAGCAGTCCCGGCACGTCGCCATGGGGGACGCGGCCGGTCATCACGATGCGGTCCTGCAGCCCCTTGCCGGCGATGAACGCTTGCAGCGGCGCGAAGGTAGCGCCGTCGCCGACCAGCAGCAGCTTCAGGTGCGGGGCCTCGGCGAGGCGGCCGGCGATCACCTCGACGAAGCGGTCGATCGCGTGCCATGGGACGAAGGCGCCCAGGTAACCGCAGACTACCGCCCCTTCGAGGCCATATCGACGCCGCGCGTCATCGCGCTGCGCGGTAGTGAAGCTGAACTGATCGATATTGGCGGCGTTGGGCGTGACGATGCTGGGCGCCAGCGAACCATGGGCCGCCAACGCGCGCTGGCGAAAGACATCAGACACGAAGACTAGGCCATCCGCACGATTGAACACCCAGCGCTCGATGAAGGTGGCCAGCCATTGCATCTTCAGCGGACGGACCCGGGCGACGACCGCGGAGTCGTTGACCTCGAGAATCACCGGCAGCTTGCGCCAGCGGCCGATCAGGACCGTTATGAACGTGAACAGCGCATAGCGCTCGTAAATGAAGGTAACATCGCGATGCCGTTTGAAGTAGCCGAGCATCCGGTAAGCGATGATCGCGTTGTAGGCGATCTCGGCCATCTCGAACAGCGCCTCGGGCAGGCGCGCGACCCACTTCATCAGGTGCGTGGCCTGCTTCTGCGGCGACATCGCATTGGGCGACGCATACGGGTCGGCGCCCGGCAGCGACAGGATGTCAACCGCGACCGATTCCTTCTTCAACGCGTCGGCGATGCCGCGGATATGCACCCCTTCGACCGCCTTGCCCTGCGTGCGGTGGTGGTAGAGAACGCGATCAACGCCGTCAAGCGACATATTTGACACCCTCGTTCGCGATCGCTGCGGATAATTCGGCTTGTTGCATGAGTCGCTGCCCTTCGATGAACCGTTCTCGATCAATGCCGGATCCTGATGTCCGTCGACTCGGATCGGCGGCGCGGGCGCTATCTTAATCGCCCCGCTTCGTTATGAACGCCAATACCGACACTAAGTATCCCTCCGAAGCGCCTCGATGGAACGTGAGATCCGTCCTCGATATCCCGCTTTTTCTACTCGACACGTTACGCGCGGCCAGCTTCCCGCTGTTCCTGCTGTACATCGTGCTGTCGTTCCTGCGGCCGCTCGACACGTTCTGGCCCGATCTGCTGGCGCACCGGCCGATGCTGTGGGCCTGGATCTTCGCGTTCGTCGCCGGCGTGCTCAATGCGCTGCACCGGCGGCGCCTGGGCGCGCGTCCGATCCACTTCCTGCTGCTGGTCGGGTTCGTGGTCGTCATCATGCTGTCGATGGTCGCCAACGGGTGGACCGGAGGAGCCCTGCAGGCGGCCGGCGAGTTCAGTGCGTCGACGATGATCTTCGTGGTCGCGGCGCTGAACCTGACGTCGATCGAACGGATCCGCCTGACCTGCCTGGCAGTGGTCGTCACGATGATGGCCACCGCGGTGCTGAGCCTGTACTCGTTCTACACGGGCTTCGAGTGGAAGACCTTCGTGCTGCAGCAGTCGGCCACCGACATCAGCGGATTCCCGGGTGGCGAGCCGTTCGGCTTCGTGCCGGCGGACGATACGTCGGGGCTATGGCTGTGGCGGATCCGCGGCGCCGGATTCCTGAACGACCCGAACGACTTCGCGCAGATGATCGTCGCGACGCTGCCGCTGCTGTGGGCTTATGCCGGGCTGATGCCCGCGGCGCGCGGCGGCACCGCGATGTCGGCAGTGCAGCGGCTGTTCCGTGGCGTGCTGGACCGGATCGTCGGGCTGCGGCAAGTGCTGTTCGCCGGTCTTCCAGCCGCGCTGCTGCTGTTCGGAATCTATATGTCACATTCGCGCGGGGCGCTCCTGGGCGTCGCGTCGCTATTGTTCTTCAGCGTGCAGAAAAAGCTCGGCAACGTGCGCACCGCGATCCTGGTCGGCATGGGCGGCCTGGGCGTGCTGGCGCTGAATGTCGCCGGCGGACGCGCGATGTCGATGAAGGAATCCTCGGCCGATGATCGGATCGGCGCGTGGGGTTCGGCGATCCAGATGTTCAAGTCGCATCCGTTGCTGGGCGTCGGATACAACAACTTCCTCGAGCATCATCACCTGACCGCGCACAACTCGTTCGTGCTGTGCTTCGCCGAATTGGGACTGATCGGCTACTTTCCGTGGATGGCGCTGTTGGTCCTTACGTACCTGAGCCTCAAGCAGGTGATCGACAACCGGCCCGAAGGCGACGAGCATTACCGGATCGCGGTGCTGCTGCGATCGGCGCTGCTGGGTTACCTGACGTGCGCGTGGTTCCTGTCGCGCAGCTATTCGACGGGGCTGTTCTTCCTGCTGGCGCTGTGCTGTTCGGTGTCGATGAGCCTGCGCTACCAACTCGCCGACGAGAGGCGGGCGGCACCGATCGCCGCCGCCCGGGCACGGCGCGGGGCGGCGAAGAGCGCCGCCGCCGCGGATGCGATGGCAAATGCGGCGGCGAGCGCAACGCCGTCGGCGAACACGACGGCGGCATCGGCGGCGGCGACCACCATTGCGACCACGTTCGGTGACGAGGAACCCCGGCACGCGTCCACGCATCCGTTGGCGCGTGCCGAGCTGGCCAGCCAGGCGCGCCAGCGCGCGATACGGGCCAGCGCACGCAAGCCCCTGGTGTTCGGCGACATCCCGACCGCGCAGTGGGTGCGATGGACGTTGATCGGCATGTTCGCGACGATGGCCGTCGTGCAGGTGTTCGTGATGGTGGGCCGCGGCTAGGAAGGCGGATGCCGTGAACCGGCCATGCATCGAGATCGATCAGACAAAGGAGCAAGAACGAGGATGCGACGCGAACCGAGGATCGCGATCATCGGCTGCGGCAAGATCGCCGACGGCCATATCGAGCAGATCCGCGCGATAGGCGCCGGCCGGGTCGTCGCGGTCTGCGACCGCGAGCCGCTGATGGCCGAACAGCTTGCCGACCGCATGCAGGTGCCGGGCCGGTACACGGACGTCGAGCGTCTGCTGGCCGACGAGAAGCCCGACGTCGTCCACATCGCCACGCCACCCGATGCGCACCTCGCACTCGGCGAGATGGCGATGCGGGCCGGATGTCACGTGTTCATGGAAAAGCCGTTCACGCCGACCGCCGCCGATGCCGAACGGCTGCTGGCCACGGCACGGCAACTGAATCGGCGCATCAGCGTCAACTACCTGTACAACTTCGAGACGCCAGGCTTGCGGCTGGAGACGCTGCTCGACGAAGGCCGGCTCGGCGACGTCGTCCATCTGGACACCGACTACGGCTACAACCTGGCCGGCGACTACGGCATCGCGGTCATGAGCGATCCGAATCACTGGGTCCATCGCTTACCCGGCAAGCTGTTCCAGAACGTGCTCGACCACGTGCTGGCCAAGCTCGTGCGCCACTTGAGCGACGACACCCAGGTGCAGGTACTGGCCTTCCGGCGGCGGCCGGCGTGCGGCAATGTGATGGTCGATGCGATGCCGGACGAGTTGCGCGTGCAGATGCGCAGCGGCGCGGTGACCGCGTCGATCCTCGTCAGCGCGCACGGGCGGCCGGTGCCGCATTCGCTGCGCGTGGTCGGTACGCGCGACACGGTGGACCTCGACTACGCGAACCGCACGATCGTGCATCGTGCCCGGCAGTCGCAGCCCAGCGCCGTCGGCCGGCTGTTTCCCGCGTGGGTCCAGGCCAAGGCGTTCGCGGGCAATGGCTGGCGCAATCTCGGCGATTTCCGCAAGGCGCGGTTCCATTACTTCGAAGGCATGCGCGTGCTGCTGCGGCGGTTCTATGACGCGATCGAGCACGGCTCGTCCGATCCGATTCCGCCCGAGCACATCCTGCGGGTGTGCCGGCTGATCGACCAGATCGTCGCGGGCCTGCGGGAACAGGCCGGACCCGGAGCGGTACCGCTCACGCGCGAAGCGCGGGCAATGACCGAGGAGACGCGCTGATGAAGATCCTGCTGACGGGCGCGGGCGGCTTTCTGGGTAGCCGGATCGCGCGCAGCCTGCTGGAGGCCGGCGCGACCGACCTGCGCCTGCACTACCGCCGCATCGGCGACCCGGCATCGGTGGAGGCGCTGCGGCGTGCTTACCCCGACGCTCGCATCGAAACGGTCGAAGCCAACCTGCTGACGCCCGCGTCGCTGGGCGGATTGACGCAAGACGTCGACTGCCTGATCCACGCGGCGGCGGGCATGCGGGGCGCCGTCGCCGACATGTTCGCGAACACCGTGGTCGGTACGCGCAACCTGCTCGATGCGGCGGCGCGGGCCAGCGTCGGCCGCATCGTGCTGATCAGTTCGTTCGCCGTCTACCAGACCGTGCACTTGGCGCCCGGCGCGCTGCTGAGCGAGCAGACGCCGCTCGAACCCGAGCCGGTCAAGCGCGGCGCTTACGCGTATGCGAAGACGCGGCAGGAACAGCTATTTCGGGAGTTCGCCGATCGGCATGGCATCGAAACCGTGATCCTGAGGCCCGGCGTCATCTATGGTCCGGGAGGCGGTGCGATGTCGCCGCGCGTGGGACTGGCGGCGATGGGCGTGTTCGTCTCGCTCGGAAACCAGGCGCCGCTACCGTTGACCCACGTGGACAACTGCGCCGACGCGGTCGCCCGCGCCGCGCTGCATGCGCCGCCGGGCAGCGCGTTCAATGTCGTCGACGACGACCTGCCGACCTGCTCGGCGTATCTCGACGCTTATCGCCGCCAGGTCAAGCGGATGCGGGTCGTACGCCTGCCGTTGTGGCTGTTCTCGCGCAGCGCGGGCTGGCTCGAGGCGTACCACAAGCGATCGAAGGGCCAGTTGCCGGCGGTGTTCACACCTTATGCCGTGGCGTCGATGTACCGGCCGCTGCGGTACTCGAACCAGGCGCTGAAGTCGATCGGCTGGTCGCCGCGGCACGGCACCGCGCAAGCGCTGGACACCAGTTTCGCGGCCTGGCGCGAAGCGGCACGCGAGGGAAACAGATGAGCGCGTCCGTCCCATCCGCGCTGCGCGTGATGCACGTCGTCGATTCGCTGGAGGTCGGCGGGCTCGAACGCGTCGTCTGCGACCTGGCCAGGGCGCAGCGCGAGGCGGGTTTCGGCGTGCACGTGTTCAGCCTGAACCGCACCGACGGCTTGCGCGCGGAGCTGGAATCGGCAGGCGTGCCGGTCATCAGCGGCGACAAGTCCGGCGGCTTCGACCGTACGACGATCGCGCGGATGCGCGACTGCGTGCATGACGCACGCATCGACGTCGTGCACGCGCACAGCTTCGTCCCCAACTACTACAGCGCGGTCGCGCTGATGCGGCTGGGCGCGCGCCGCCCGCCGCTACTGGGCACCTGCCACGACATGGGGCAACGGCTGAGCAATCGGAGGCTGCGCTGGCTGTACCGACTGTCGCTGCTGCGCACCGCACGCGTGGCGATGGTGGGCCGCCAGGTGCACCAGCGTCTGACTCGCACCGGCGTCGTACCGGCCGGCAAGGCGGTGCTGGTGCGCAACGGCATTCCGATCACCCGCTTCGCCGAAGGCGGCGCCGATCGCGGCAGTGCCCGGCGAACCTTGGGGCTGGACGACGACGCGCTGGTGATCGGCGCGGTGGGTCGGCTCGTCGGCCTGAAGAACCATGCGCTGCTGATTCGCGCGCTGCCGGCGCTGCGGCGCGATTTCCCATCGTTGACGCTGGCGCTGATCGGCGACGGACCGCTTGCGCCGGACCTGAAGGCGCTGAGCGAAGCACAGGGCGTGGCCGACGCGGTGCGGTTCTGCGGACAGCGCCAGGACGTCGCGGCGCTGCTGCCGGCGCTGGACGTCTTCGCGATGCCCTCGCTGACCGAAGGCCTGTCGATCGCGCTGCTCGAAGCGTGCGCGAGCGGACTGCCGATCGTCACGACCAATGTCGGCGGCAACCCGGAAACCATCGAGGACGGCACGACCGGCATGCTGGTGCCGCCCGCCGACGATCAGGCGTTCGCCCGGGCGCTGCGGCGGCTGCTGGCCGATGACACCCTACGCGTCCGGCTGGGCCAATCGGCCCGCGACTGGGCGATGACGAACGCGTCGGTGACGGCGACGGCCGCCGTCTATGAACGCATCTATCGGGGCATGCTCGACGCTTAGGGCCGGTTCGCGTCGATCCGACCCTGACGCGACCAGGCCCTAGTGCGGCACGATCAGTTCGCTGCCGTGCTCAACTGCCCGGACAGCGATTCGATCGCACCGAGGTCGATGGCGGTACCCGATACCTTGCGTGCAACGGGTTGGAAATCATGCCCCAACTGGTATTCGACCGGGTAACCCCGCGCCTCGGAGGGACCCGGTATGCCCGCATCAATGATCGCACTGCCGGTCAGCGGACGAAGCGTCTGGAGATTGACCGGCGGCGTACTCCCGTCCAGCAGGTTGGACACGCCGAGCACCTGTCCGCCGATCCGTGCGCCCCGGCTGGCGTCGACCCAACGATCGTCGATCCAGTTGCGGCCCAAGCTGAGGATGCCGCCGGGCGTCCATGCCGCACCGACCTCGGTCGTCGATCGCATCAGCGGCAGAGGCACCGTGCGATCGAAGACGAACACGTTGTTCCAGATCTGCGCGCGCTCTTCGGTCGTCGAGAGCTGGAACAGCACCGCATAGCCGCTGCCGCGGACATACACGGTGTTGTTGAAGAAGTAGAGCGTGCCCTTGCGGAAGATCGGCTCGCCCCATAGGGCCCCTGGCGTGCTCGTCGTGTGGTCGCCGCCATAGTGAATCGTGCTGCCCGTCTCGCCGTGCTTGACGATCTGGTTGCCGTACACGTACGTCGACCGGTAAGCGGGATCGGCCATCGCGACGCGCGGATTGTCTTCGGCCTCGACGAGATCGAGCGCGCGAGCGCCATCCTCGATGCGGTTGTAGCGGACGACCGTTCCGATCGAGCGATCCTTGATCGCGTTGCCGCCGGCCCCCCGGCGCATCGGCCCATAGCGGTTGAACTCGTAGACGACATCGGCGCTTTGCATGTAGCTGGCGTGGACGCGGTCGTTGCCGGCGATGCCGTTGTCATGCAGGTAGTTGCCGACCAGCCGGATGCGGCGCGTGACGGCGAAATCGCCGTCGTCAGTCGACCGGCTGACGATGCCCTGCGAACAGTCTTCGATCTCGTTGTCGGCGATCACGATGTCATGGCCGCGCTCGATCCAGACGCAGGCGCCAAACGCCTCGTAGCGCTGGCGGCTTCCGCTGTCATCGGTGAACGAATACGACGGATGCGCGCTGCGGATGTGCAGGCCATCGATCCGGACGTGGCGCGGGTAAGCCTGCCAGCCCTGGCTGGCAAGCGGTTTGACGACGATGACCGAGCGCGACTGGTGCAGCGGATGACCATAGTCGCTGCCGGGACGCGTAACGGCGTTCTCGCCGGTGATGATGGGCCGGTCGCCGTTGGGACCGCGGACGCCGCAAATGCGCACCGGCACCTTGGCCGACGCCTGCGCCGACACGATGAATTTGCCGGCATACGGACGATCGCGATGGAAGATGCGAACCGTATCGCCGCCGGATAGCCGATCCCAGGGCACCTGGTCGAGCTCGGCGAGCTGGCCGGCGCCCGGGCCGACCTGGTAGTCATGGCCGGCGCCACTGGGCAAGCAGTCGAGTCTGATCGGGGTGATCGGCGGCGCGGCCTGGGCGGCGGAGACCTCGGAGGACGTCGCGCGCGCACCGGACGGGGCGAACAGCCCGGCCGAAGCCATGGTGCCCATAGCCAGCGCCATACGAGCCACGCGAGGCGGGAATCGCGTGGTCACCGCGCCCCCTTGGCGAACAGGATCGTGTGCACGGTCGCGCAGATCACGACGATGTCGAGCAGCATCGAGCGGTTCTTGACGTAGTACAGGTCGTAGCGCAGCTTGGCCAGCGCATCCTCGATCGACGCGCCGTACGGATACTTGACCTGCGACCAGCCGGTCAGGCCGGGCTTGGCGAAATGGCGCAGATCATAGTGCGGCAACTGGGCACGCAACTGCTCGACGAAGAATGGCCGCTCGGGCCGCGGCCCCACGAAGCTCATCTCGCCGCGCAACACGTTGAACAGTTGCGGCAGCTCGTCGATCCGCGTCATGCGGATCAGGCGGCCGACGCGCGTGACGCGGCTGTCGTTCTTGGCGGCCCATTGCGGCTTGCCAGCGGTTTCGGCATCGGGGCGCATCGAGCGGAACTTCCAGACGCGGAAGATGCGTCCTCCCAGTCCGACGCGCTCCTGGCTGTAGAACAGCGGGCCACCCGACTCCAGGACGATCGCGATCGCGGCCAGCACGAACACCGGCGAGGTCAGCACCAGCATCATGCTGGCCATCATGACGTCGAGCAGCCGCTTGCGGAAGTCTTCGAAATGGCCGTGCCCGAAGCCGTCGTTGAAGACCAGGTAGCTGGGCCGCATGACATCGATGCGCAGCAGCCTTTCTTCGCGCTCGATGAACGAAACGGCGTCGAGCACCGCGGCACCCATGACCTTGCAGTGCAGCAGTTCCTTCATCAATGCGCCGGCGCCGCGTTCGTCGCGCAGCGCGACGACGATCTCGGACGCGCCGACGCGTTCTGCGGCCTGGCGCAAGGACACGTTGGCGTAGCTGACATCGGATGCCCCGGCCAGCGTGCGCACCGACGGGTCATAAGCGCCGGCGTATTCGAGGCCTTCACCGTCCTTGCGCGCGATGCGAGTGACCTCGTTGGCCAGGTTACCTTCGCCGACGACCAGCACGCGGTTGGGCGCGACCGCCAGCGGACCGATCGAATAGATACCCAGGCGAAGCACCAGCGAACCGAGGATCGATGAACCGATGGCGATCCCCATGACCCCCCGGCCATTGAACAGCAGCGGCCATACGTAGTAGAGCAGCGTCAGGCTCACGACGGCACCGCCATAAGCGAGCAGCAGCCGGATCGACAGGTCGATGAACCGCGTGCGGCGATTCGAGTACAACTCGAGTGCCTGCAGCGCACCGACGCAGGCCAGTGCGTAGACGATCGCATGCAGCCACGCGAATTCCTTGAGTTCTTCCAGGCGCAGGCTTTGGGCGCCAAGCAGCGCAGCGACCAGCATGACGAACTCGAACCCGCGGACCAGCATCGCACGCGGCGACACGTAGTGGCTGAGCAACCGCACGTTGGTACTCGCGCGATTGGGACGCCATCCTCCGGCGAATACAGCCTCGGCCGCGTGATCCTGGGTCGGTTCCGTCATTGCGATCAGCCTCGATCAATCCGTCTTTCTGGTGCGATGAGTGAAAGGGAAGACTCTTCCGTTCGCTCTATCGGAGAAAGGAAATGCATCACTTTCCAAAAGGAGGTCGCGCACTAAGTGCGAGAAGAACCGAATGAGGAGTGATTGCAGGACGAACGCAGAGTTCGCTCGAGCGCGGGGTCGACCCTTGCACCACTATAAGTTCGCCCCGGCCGGCGTTGCCATCGCGAATTGTTCGAACAGGTGAAGAATCAACGCGCGATCATCGACCACGAAAACTTAACCGACTATCGCGTGAAAAGAATCAGGAATTCGAGACCATTGATCTAATACTAATGGCCTAATTTAGATCAACCATTAGTAGTGGTCATGCGCAAACGAACGAACGCATGCACCGCGGCCGCGATGCACGGTTGCGACGGATAGAGAGCAGGGGTGGCGCGTGGCGGCCGGCGCATCGCGCGGGGGCCGCATCGCAAGGAGGCGGAGAGGGAGGCGGGGACGCGGCACGATGCCGCGTCGGGCTCGGACGTTCGGGCCGTCAGGCCCTCAGGACTTGCTCGGGTCGGACTCGTCCTTCGGCGGCAGCGTGATCTTGCGGCTGACGCGCCGAACGACGGTGACTTCGGTGGCGGGCTTGGGTGCGCCGAGCGGACGGCGCATCGGCGGCTCGTCGGCATGATGGGGATGCGGATACCGCGGCCCGTCGCGATGCGGGGGACCATCGCGATGCGGGGGGCCGTCCCGGTACCCAGGCCCATCGCGATACCCAGGCCCATCACGATGCCCCGGCCCGTCACGGTGTCCGGGTCCATCACGATGCCCGGGACCTTCGTGGCGCGAATGGTAGCCGCCGCCCCGCGCGCCTTCGCCCGGCGACGGACGGCGGCCGACCTTGCCCTGGACGGGACCGATCGAACTGACGGCATGGTGGTACAGGAACGTCTCCCCTTGGCCGACGTCGAGGATCAGCGAATACTGATCGAACGAGCGGATGCGACCGCGCAGGCGGACGCCGCTGACCAGATAGACGTCGACCAGCGTGCGTTCACGCCGGAATGCGTTGAGCCGGCTGAACTGCTGGTTCTTGACGGGGGCGTTGGAGGAGGACGGGGGAGATTCGCTCACGACTCGGTAGGGGGGCGAACCACTGGCACCCCGGCACGTTCAAGGCTTTTCATTCTAGAGCGTTTGAACCGCCAACGGGGCTCGCTCGGCAAAGAAGTTCGAGGTTCCGCAGGGAGCACGTTGGCGGCCGGGACTCAGTGCAGGGTCAAAGGTTGCTGCATCAGGCCATTGAACTGGCTCAGGTAGTCATCGACTTCTTCGACGCTGGGCTCGGAGGCGATCAATTGCTGGACGTCTTCGCGAAAGCGCGATGCGAGCGAACCATCGATATAGATTTCCCGACGCATCGACTTGTCCATGATTTCGAAACCACCGAACAGCCCCCCTTCGTCGTCGCGGAACTCGACGACGCAGTAGTTGGGACTGTTATAGATCATGTGCATGGCGAACCTCGATTTGCTGATTCCTACCTATGGTCGGCCGAAGGCTTTGCAAGTCCTGCCCGAGCCCGACGGGCGTCCGACGATGCCCGATGGACGCCCAGCCCGCTCGCGAAAACTGCAACAGGCGCTCAGATGCCCGGCTTTTCCGGCCCCCGCCCCTCGCGCGGACGGCATCAGGACGCGGGCAGAACCAACCCGGTGGCGACCGAGGCCAGCCAGTCACGGGCTGCCGGATCATGCCAGCGCAGCTCGATCCGGTTATCCATACAGTAAGCGCTCGCTCTTTCAATAAGAACGGCCGGCACTGAAGATGTGTCGTCCGTTAGCGGCCCTTCTATCCGCCATTCATAGGTTTCGCGCTCGGTGGCCAGCACCGCGTGCAGATGCGCGCGGGGCGGTCGCGTTGGCGGCCAGGCCTGCAGCGCCTGCAGGAACCGCTTGCGAGAAAACCGGGTTTCGGATGGCCAAGACCACCGGTCCAGGCATTCACCGCCCGGTTGCGCCCCAAGGGGAACATACGTCGAAACATCGATGACGGGGCGCGATGGCGCGTCGAACGCGTCGATGTCCGTGCTGACGAAGCGGCCGAAGGGGCGCCAGGCAGCCAGGACGTCGGCCATCGGCGTGTTGACGCCTGCGTCGGCCTCGCCGGCTGCCGTGGCCGCGACGGCTCCGCTTGTCCCGCTTTCTTCTTTGCTCGTCGCGCCTGCTCCTACTGCCTTGTCCATCGGATCATGTCCGCCTGCCCCCTCCGGGCGCAGCCAGATCTGGCCTGCCGCTTCGATCTGCGCGACGGCCAATGCCCGGGCCAGTACGGGCGACGTCGGGTCGTCGAGGCGCTGATACGGCGTGGCACGCGCGGCGGCGACGACGGTGACGATGCGTTCGAGCACGAAGCGATCCGTCAGGCCAGCGCCGCGCAGCAGGTCGGCAATGCGTTGCGGCTGCCCCTGGCCGGAGAGTTCGATGATCACGCGGTCGCAATCAGGCCGGGCACCGATCCGGGGCAAATGACGCCTGAGCACCGGCTCGGCGACGCAGCAGGCACACGCGTCGGCCAGATCGAGCACGGTGATACCTCGGAGCGCACCGAACGCCGGATCATTCGACGAGGCGGCCGGCCGGCCGTCGTCCACCAGATCATCGAGCGTCGTAGCGCCGCGCTCGTTGAGGACGACGACCCATCGCCGGGCCGGCGGCTTGTTGCGCAGCCAGTGGCGGATCAGCGTCGTCTTGCCGGCACCGAGAAAGCCGCAGACGATCGTGACGGGAAGGCGAGGTCGGCAGGTCGTGGTCAGAGGTCCAGCTTGGTCGGAAGGGTATCGATCAAGCCCTTCTTGTAGAGCATATCGAAACATTCGTCCAGGCTGCGAAAGCGGGTCAGACCGCGCCGGAAGTCGGCGATCGTACGATGGCCGTCGACCAGGATCAGCAGCATCCGCAAGCGCCGCGGCAGCGCCGAATCGATCTCGGCGGCTTCCTTGCGGCCCCGCCGCGTCTTGATGAAGATCTCTTCATCGCGCAAGGACGCTTGCGCGGGCCCGCTGAGAAGCCGTCTCAGCGCTTTGTCGAATTCAGGATCGGCAGGGTTCAACATGCTCTAAGGTGTGTCCGAAACCGTGACGATCCTAAGGCAGCGACCACCTGCCGGGGAGTGATTGAAGTCACGACCCTCGGGGGCGCCTTGGCCAGAGAAGGGCGCGGCCTCGCCGCCCTGATCAATTCGGCGACAAACGAAGGGACGGGGGCGAGAGCGGCACCGGCACCGGCACCGGCAACGGGCAACGGGCAACCGGCAACCGGCAACCGGCAACCGGCAACCGGCAACCGGCAACCGGCAACCGGCAACCGCCGGGATCATGCCTTGCGCGGCGTGAAATAGTGCTCGTACGCCATCCGGTAGTCGACCAGCGTGTCGTTCTGCCAGTGGCCGGCGCGCTGCGCGAACACGCGCATCGAGTCGGCGACGCGGCGGAACATCTGGCTTTCGGCATACCGGCGGGTCGCCACTTCGTCCCAGGCCTTGAGCTGGGCGCGCAGGATCGCGTCGGATGTCGGCATGAACGTGATGCCGCGACGGTCCTGCTGTTCGATGTAATCGCGCGAGCAGCGATCGATGAGCTTCCACGAGGCTTCGGCCGAGCACGCCTGCGCGGCCACGCTCAGGATCGCCTGATGCTCGGGCGTGAGAGCGTCGAAACGGCGCCGGTTGAACAGCAGTTCGAGATTCGCGAACTTCTGGTGGAAGCTGCGCAGCATGCAGACCTTGGCGCCTTGGGACAGCGTGTCGGTAGCGCCGACAGTGACGTTGTCGATCGTGGCGCCATCGAGCTGGCCGCGGCTGATCGCGGCCGCGGCCTCCTTGTTGGACATCGTGCTGATCGACATCCCCATCGCGGTGAACAGGTCGACGGACGGCCCGATCGCGCGAAAGCGCACGCCCTTGAGATCGTCGGGCCGCAGCACCGGCCGACGGAACAAGCCGAGCGGCTGCGTGGGCATCGGTGCGTAGAGCATCGACACGACCTGCATGTTCAGGCTGCTGTAGATTTCGTCGAGCAAGCCCTTGCCGCCGCCGTGCTCGTGCCAGGCCAACAGCATGTTGGGATCCATGCCGAACGACGGGCCGCTTCCCCACAGGCTGAACGCGGGGTGCTTGCCGTACCACAGCGACAGGATGCCGTGGCCGCCGTCGAGCACGCCCTTGCTGACGGCATCGAGCAGATCATAAGGCTTGACGAACGCATCGGCCGGCAGCATGTCGATGCGCAAGCGCCCGGCCGAGATCGCGTTGACCTTGCGCGCGAAGTCGAGCGCCAGGTCGTGGAACAGATCGTCGGCGGCCCATGCGCTCTGGCAGCGCAGCGTCACGGTCTGCGACGCCGCGGCGGGCGTGGGCGGCGCCGCCGTGGCCGGCGTGAGCGGGGCCGAAGCCGCGGCCATGGCCCCCATCGGCGAGCCGGACGGTGCGGCGCGCGCGCGCCGGCTCGTCAAGCCCGCGGTCAACGCGGCGCTCCCGGCGGCGAAGGTCGAAAAGAATCGGCGGCCTTTTTCCATGCCGGCAAGGCTGAACGAATCCTCCTTGCCTGTGGATCGGGGTTATCCCCGGAAGCGAGGCCCGCCGCTGCTCGGGCTATCCCGTAGCCCGCGAATAGGTCGCGACATCACGTCGCGCAGGGCGGCGGCGACGCGATCAGCTGCTGTGCTTGCGATAAGCGCCGCGCGACAGGTCGATGCCGAGCTGCTTGAGCTTGCGGTACAGGTGCGTGCGCTCGAGTCCGGTCTTTTCAGCGACGCGCGTCATGCTGCCGTGCTCGCGCGACAGGTGGTGCTCGAAATACGCACGCTCGAACGCATCGCGCGCTTCGCGCAGCGGCAGGTCGAGCGGCAGGTCGCGCACCGCGACGTTGGCGCCGCCGGTCTGCGTGAATCCCGATACGCCGGTATGCGGATGGCCGAGCGCTTCGAAACTGGGCGGAGGCGCCCCCAGGCTCTGGACCGATGCGCCCGGCATGCCGGCGCCCAATCGCCCGCCGAGCGAGATCGGCGATCCGCCCGCGACGCCGTTGCCGATCGGCTGCGCGACGTTGGGCCGGACCTTACTGCGATTCAGGCCCTGTTCGACCGCCTTGAGCAGCTTTTGCAGCGCGATCGGCTTTTCGAGGAAATCGAGCGCGCCGATACGCGTCGCTTCGACGGCCGTATCGATCGTGGCATGGCCGGACATCATGATGACGGGCATCGTGAGCTTGCCGTTGGCTGCCCATTCCTTGAGCAGCGTGACGCCATCGGTGTCGGGCATCCAGATGTCGAGCAGAACCAGATCGAGCGTGGTGCCCTCCTGTTCCTGCACGACGCGCGCCTGTTGCGCGTTTTCGGCCAGCAGCACCGTGTGTCCTTCGTCTCCCAGGATTTCCGAGAGCAGCTCGCGGATGCCTATTTCATCATCCACCACCAGTATCTCTGCCATACGACTCCGCTCTGACTGTAGTCTTCCGTTGATCGTTCGCCGTCAAAACCCGGACATTTCACCGAACCAACGGCTCAATACCAGGATTGTCCACATTTTTGGCCAGTTTGGTAAATAGTACCGACACTTGCGCTCCCTTGGGCTTGTCCTGCGATTCGCTCCAATTGGCGACATCGATGCGCGCACCGTGCTCTTCGACGATCTTGCGGACGATGGCCAGGCCCAGGCCGGTGCCCTTGGCCTTGGATGTGACATAGGGTTCGAACGCGCGCGCGAGCATTGCCGGAACGAAGCCCTCGCCATTGTCGCGCACCATCAGGCGCACGGCCGGCGAGCCATCCGGCAGGATCAGCCGCTCGGTGCTGACCTCGATGCGGGGAGGCTGGCGATGCTCGGTCGCTTCGAGCGCATTCTTGACCAGGTTGTGGATGACCTGCCGCAGTTGCGTGCGATCGCCCAGCAGCTCTGGCAAGGATGGCGACAGCGAGGAGACGATGACGGCGCCGTTGGGCGTGCTCGCGTATAGATGCAGCACGTCGTCGACGAGACTGTTCAGGTTCAACGGCGCCAGGCGCGCCGCGGGCAGGCGCGCATAGTCGCGGAACTCGTCGACCATGATCGTCAGCGCGCCGACCTGGCTGATGATGGTCTGCGCGTTGCGATGCAGGAACTCGGCATCCGCGGGGCTGAGTTTGTCGAGCAGCTTGCGTTCGATGCGCTCGGCCGAGAGCTGGATCGGCGTGAGCGGGTTCTTGATCTCGTGCGCGAGGCGGCGCGCGACCTCGGCCCAGGCGACGGCGCGCTGCGCGGAGATCACTTCGCTGATGTCGTCGATGACGATCACGTAGCCGATGCGGCGATCGGGCAGGATCGAACCGCGCGCCAGGATCGTCTGCGCTGCCGTGCCGTCGTGCGTGCGCTCCTTGGGCGAACCGTCGCGTTGCAGTGCGAACTGGCGCTGCCAGCTATCGAGCCCCGCCGCCACCTGCTCGTTGAACGCCGCGCGAAACTCGCGCGCCAGCGGTTCGAGTCGGGGGATCTGCGTCAGCGGCTGGCCGAGGTAATCGTCCAGCGGCGTCTGCAGGATGCGGTCGGCACCGGGGTTGGCCAGCGTCAGCCGCTGGTCGGCATCGAGCACGAGCACGCCGGCGTTCAAATTGGCCAGCACGCTTTCGAGCCGCGTATGCGCGGCTTCGAGTTCGCGCTGCTTGCGATCGACCTGCGCGCGCGCTTCCTGCAACTGATGCGTCATCGCGTTGAACGAGCGCGTCAGCACGCCCAGCTCGCCCCGCGTCGAGTAGTCCTTGACCGGGCGGAAGTCGCCTTCGGCGACCTTGCGCGTGGCGGCCGCGAGGTTGGCCAGCGGCCCGACCAGCCAGCCGGCCAGCAGGAACGCGCCGGCCACCGCCGAGAACAGGGTCAGGAAAAAGATCAGCGACAGCGTGATGCGGTAGAGCTTCTTGAGGTCGCCGCGCGTGGCCGACAGCGCCTTGTAGCCGGCATAGCCCTGCTGGACGGCCTCGGCGTTGGCGGCCAGCACGCTGGGCACGGGCTGGATCAACTGGATGAAGACGCTGTCATCGAAGCGCGGCCGTTCGGTCGGCAGCGGCACGATGACGCGCAATCGGGGTTCGCGGTCGCCGCGCGGCGTGCCGTCGAGCAGCGCCGTGGTCGGATCGGGGTCGACGCCTTCATAACCGACGAACAGGCGCGTGATGCGCGCCTGGCGCAGCGCATGCGCGGGCGGCAGGTCGGGAATCAACCGGGCATAAGGGCCGCCGCTGGCGGTGATCATCAGCCCCGAACCGGTGACGATCAGCGCATCCATGATGCCGTACTGGTCGCGCAGCCGCCCGAGCGTGGGCGCCCAGTTCTGCGGCAGCGTGTCGTCGATCTGCGAGGCGATGTTGCGCGCCTTCAGCGTGAGGTCGGCCATCTGCGAATCGAGCGAGGCCCGCCCCAGGCTCAGGCCCGATTCGAGCGCTTGCTCGACCGGCACGTCGAACCATGATTCGATCGAGCGTCCGATGAACTGGACCGCCACGACATAGATCAGCGCCACCGGCAGCACCGTCATAAGCACGAACGCGGTGGCCATGCGCGCCATCAGCCGCGTGCCGAATACGCCGCGCCGATAGCGCAGCACGAGCCGGCGCAGCAGTTCGATCACCAGTACGAACACGGCGATCGCGGTGCCACCGGTCAGGCCCAGCAGCAGCGGGAAGTGCTCCTGGAACAGCGAGGTGTTGGCCGTGGCGGTCGTCAGGATCGCCAGCAGCAGCACCGACAGTGCCAACGCCGCGATCAGCGACAACCGCAGCGCGCGACTGATCGCACGCGTATTGCCGTCGGCTACGGTTTGAACTCGAACCGTTTCCATTCTGTCTGCAGCGTCCAATCCTTGCTGGTCAGCGCGGTGACCTGGAATGGTTTCGGGAGTTGGGTGGGATCGAGCCGGATGCGCACCTGGCCTTCATAGCGCTTGCCGTAGCGGATGCGCTCGGCTTCGACGAAACGCCAGTCGCGGATCTTGCCGAGCGCGGCCAACGCATCGGCCAGGTCGCCGAACGCGTACTGCTGGCCATTGGCGTGGAGCCGATACTGGCGCGACAACGCATGGAAGGACAGACGATAAGTCTGAACGGATGCGGCGACCTTGTCATCCATCCAGTACCAGCGCGGCTCGAACAGCTCGGCCTCGACGAGGAAGCTCAGCGGCACGCCCTTGCTGACGGCCTCTTCCAGGCGCGGCGGCAGCGTGATCGTGAAATCGACCCACAGCATGAACGCATCGCCTTCGACGGCCGGTTCGAGCCGGATCCGGAAAGCGTCGATCGGCGCGCCATCCTGCGCGCGCGCGTCTTGCGGCGAGTGGGCGATGAGAACCATCGCGGCGAGTGCCACGGCCGCCCCACGCAGCCACAGGCGTCGGGGGAGGACCGGCGCGCGCGCGGCGGACGCGCACTCACGCACCGGCGATTGCCGAGCGAACGGCGCGGCAGCCAGGCATTCGCGCGGCGGGAACGGCGCCCGCTGCAGCGCACGGTCCCTCCGAAGCGTGGACCTTGGAAGCGTCGCCGGCTGCAACGCGCAGTCTCCTGGCGGCGTCACACCGGTTTTTGCAGCAGGCAGTAATAGAAGCCGTCATGATCCCGTACCGGTTCGGCCTCGGCGGCCGGCAGGAATGGGACGCCGGGCAGCAGGATCCGACCGATGCCAGTCCCGCGGCGGCGCTGACTGCCTGTCGATCCCGTCGGCTCGTCCGGCAGGCCGGGCGCCGCGTCGGCCGCGCCCAGCGGCAGCACGGCCGCGTCGGGATGCGCGTCCAGGAACGTGCCGACCACGCCCTCACCCTCCTGCCGGAACGCCGAGCAGGTGGCGTAGAGCAATTTACCACCCGGCCCGAGCAGCGGCCAAAGCGCGGCCAGCAATTGGACCTGCATGCGGCAAAGTGTCGCGAGGTCGCTACGCCGGCGCAACCAGCGGATGTCCGGGTGCCGGCCGACGATGCCGGAGGCCGAGCACGGCGCATCGAGCAGGATGCGATCGAACGGGCGGCCGTCCCACCAGGCCGCCGGATCGGTCGCGTCGGCAGCACGCAGCGCGATGCGGCGGTCGGCGGTCGGCTCGGCCAGGCCCAACCGCCGCAGGTTGTCGTCGACACGGCGAAGGCGCGTCGCATCGACGTCCAACGCCAGCACGTCGCAGTCGACGCATTCGAGCAGATGCGCGGTCTTGCCTCCCGGGGCGGCGCAGGCATCGAGTACGCGGTGGCCCGGCGCCACGTCGAGCCACCGCGCGGCGAGCTGGGCGCCGTAGTCCTGTACCGAGAACAGGCCATCGGCGAAGCCGGGCAGGCGCGAGACGTCGGTGCTGCGCGGCAGGCGGATCGCGTCGCCTTCGATCGGTTCGGCCGGCCAGCCTTCGGCATGCAGCCCGGCGAGCACCGCCGCGACGTCGGCTCGGCGGCGATTGACGCGCAGGATCAGCGGTGCCTGGCGGTTGCTGGCGGCAACGATCGCTTCCCAGTCGGCCGGATGATCGGCCCTAAGGAGATCGAGCCACCAGGCCGGCAGGTTCCAGCGGGCCTCGGGCTGCCGTCGCGCCTGGGCATCGAGCGTATCGCGTTCGCGCAGGAAGCGGCGCAGCGTGGCGTTGAGAAAGGCCGCGGCGGGCTCGCCGCCGAGCTGGCGCGCGGCACGCACGGCCTGGTCGACGAGCACCGCGTCGGCTCGGGAGGGGGAAGCGGCGGCCTGCGACGGGGCGATTGACGATGTCGCGGCAACCGAGGGCGGGACCGCAGACGCAACCGCAGAAGCGGAAGCAGCGGAGCTCGGGGCGGTGGCGCCGGCTTCGAGGGGCGCCCATTGCGCGAGCACGATCTGCTGCAACGCGGCCAGCGGCGCGGCGGGCGGGCGGCGATTCAACTGAGCGCCGATCGCACGGCACCATCCCAGATGGCGGACGGCACCGGTGGCGAAACTCTGCAGCGCGGCGCGCGATGGACCCTGCAGCTGGTGCTCGCGCGCGGCGGCATCGATCGCGTCGGGCAGACGCCGGCCCGCCTGGACGGCGGCCAATGCCTGCGCGGCCGCCAGAAATTCGCGCCCCAGCGGGGCGCGATCGGACGAATGCGGCGAGGCCGGTGCCGGCGGCCTCACGCGGGCACGCCCGCCGCCAGCGCCCGCAGCCTGCGCACGCGCTCCTCGGTCGGCGGGTGGGTGCTGAACAGCCCGGCCAGGCCGCCGCCGCGCAGCGGATTCATGATCATCATCTGCGCGGTCTCGGGGTGCGCTTCAGCCGGCGGCAACGGCGTGCCCGACGCGTACGCATGGATCTTCTCGAGCGCGGACGCCAGCGCCATCGGGTCGCCGGAGATCTCGGCCCCGCCGCGATCGGCCTCGTATTCGCGCGCCCGCGAGATCGACATCTGGATCAGGCTGGCCGCCAGCGGCGCGAGCAGCGCCACCGCGATGCTTGCGATCGGGTTCGTCGGACGGCCGTTCTCGTCGCGCCCGCCGAAGAACATCGCGAAGTTGGCCAGCGCCGAGATCGCGCCGGCCATCGTCGCCGAGATCGTCGAGATCAGGATGTCGCGATGCTTGACATGCGCCAGCTCGTGCGCCATCACCCCCCGCAGCTCGCGGGCGGACAGCACCCGCAGGATGCCGGTGGTCGCGGCGACGGCGGCGTGCTCGGGGTTGCGGCCGGTGGCGAACGCGTTGGGCGCGGCTTCGTCGATCAGGTACACGCGCGGCATCGGCAAGCCGGCCTTTTGCGCCAGCTCCTGCACCATCCCGTAGAACTGCGGCGCGCTCCCGGCATCGACCTCCTGCGCGTTGTACATGCGCAGGACCATCTTGTCCGAGAACCAGTAGGCGAAGAAGTTGGACAGCACCGCGAACCCCAGGGCCATCATCATGCCCTGGCGACCGCCGATCGCGCCGCCGACCACGCCGAACAGCGCGGTGATCGCCGCCATCAGGATGGCTGTCTTGACCCAGTTGAACATTCGGTACTCCCGTGGGACGTGACTGTCGAGGCGCCTGGACACCAAGCGCAGAAGTGTAGGTGGGGACGCCGGTCCGGCGCTTCAACCGGCCGGATCGGCCGGCCCATCCACGTCAAACTGACAGTATTCTGACAGCTTCAATCCTTGCAGCAGTTGCCTGACCGACAGGCGCTTGCCTCCGGGACGCTGGAGAACCTGCAGGGCCAACGCCCCATCGCCGCAGGCCACCCACCATTCCTGATCCGTACGTCGCACGGTGGCGCCCGGCCCGACCGGCTGCCCGAGCGCGCAGGTGGCCGCGCACGCGTCGGCGAGTGCTTTCCGGTCGGTGACCGGCCGCGCCTGCCAGATCTTCAGCGACGGGCCCGGCTGGCTGGTGGCGATGCAGCCCGGGAACGGGTCGAACGCCCGGATGCGATCGGCGAGGCTGACAGCCGGCAAGCGCCAATCGATCACGCCTTCGGCCTTGTCGAGCTTGGCGGCATAGGTGACGCCCTGATCCGGCTGAGCCACCGGAACGAGGCTGCCGGCCTGCGCCTCGACCAACGCCTGGACGATCAGGCGACCGCCCAGTTCGGCCAGCCGATCATGCAGGACCGCGGCATTGTCCTCGGGGCCGATGGGGAGCGCCTCCCGCAGCAGCATCGCGCCGGTATCCAGGCCCTCGTCCATCTGCATGATCGTGATGCCGGTCTGGGCATCGCCCGCCTCGATCGCGCGCTGGATCGGGGCGGCGCCCCGCCAGCGCGGCAGCAGCGAGGCATGGATGTTCAGGCAGCCCAGGCGCGGCGCGGCCAGCACCGGCGCAGGCAGGATCAGCCCGTAGGCGGCAACGATCATCGCGTCGGCGCCGACGTCGGCGATCACCTGCTGCGCGGCATCGTCCCGCAGCGTGCGCGGCTGGAACACCGGCAATCCGGCGGCCATGGCGGTCTGCTTGACCGGGCTGGCCTGCAGCTTCTGGCCCCGTCCGGCGGCCTTGTCGGGACGAGACAGCACGAGGGCGACATCGTGGCCGGCGGCCATCAACGCGCGCAACGCGACGTCGGCGAATTCGGGAGTTCCGGCAAAGATCAGACGCATCGGCGAATGATACCGACCCGCCCCGGAAGCGAGCGTGCCGGGACCGGCGGCCTTTCGCCGCGAGGCGTGTCAGGCGGCTTTTTCCGCCGCCTTTTCGGCCGCCTTGGCCAGCTTGGTGCGGATGCGGCCCTGCTTGAGGCGCGACAGGTACTGGACGAACACCTTGCCGTCGAGGTGATCGATCTCGTGCTGGACGCAGACGGCCAGCAGGCCATCGGCCTCGAACGTGTACGGCTGTCCGGACAGATCCAGCGCCTTGACGGTGACGCGGTCGGGACGCTCGACCTCATCGTAGATGCCGGGCACCGACAGGCAGCCTTCTTCGTAGACCTTGGAATCTTCGCTTCGCGTCAGGATCTCGGGATTGATCAGCACGCGCAGGTCGGACTTGTCCTCGGATACGTCGATGACGACGACGCGCTTGTGCACGTCGACCTGGGTGGCGGCCAGCCCGACACCGGGCGCCGCGTACATCGTCTCGGCCATGTCCTGGACGAGCCGGCGGATCGCGTCGTCGACCTGTGCGACCGGCTCGGCGACCCGATGCAGGCGAGCGTCGGGATAGTGAAGAATCGGCAGTACGGCCATCGGGGTAAAACAACCGTCTATAAAGACATGGAATGCGGCGCCTGGGGGCGATGGGCAGAATCTGAGCCCAAGTCTAGGAATTTCAAGATCATCCAGGGCCGCGTCTCGAAGGTTGTATCGGCCTTCGCGCGGGCGGACCACAACCGGGTCAGCAATGAAAAAGTTTAGCACGCGGGTTTTGGCGCGGACAGCCGCGCTGACGACGACGCTGGCGGGCGCGGCGCTGGCGCCGACGGCCGGGCCGGGTACCGCCGCCATGATCGCCGGGCTGGCCGGCTGGGCCGCCATCGCCGGCCCGTCGACCGCGTACGCCCAGGCCAAGGCCACGCCGCCGCTGGAGATCGCCAAGGACGCGCCGGACAAATACATCGTCGTCAAGGGCGACACGCTTTGGGACATCTCCGGGCGCTTCCTGGAAAAGCCGTGGCGCTGGCCCGAGATCTGGGAACTGAACCGCGAGCAGATCAACGATCCGCACTGGATCTATCCGGGCGACATCGTCTACCTGGATCGCAACGCCGCGGGCCAGCCCCGGTTGCGGCTGGGGCGCCCCATCGGCGGCAAGGGCGGTCTCGGCGACGGCGCGCTGGGCGCCCAGGCGCGGCTCCAGCCGATGACCCGGTCCGAATCGCTGGGGCGCAACGCGATCCCGACGATCGATGCCGCGGCGATCGACGCGTTCCTGAACCGCCCGCTGATCGTCGACGAAGCGTCGATGATGCAGAACCCGTACATCGTCGGCACCGAAGAGGGGCGCCTGTACTTGTCAACCGGCGACATGGCCTACGCGCGCGGCCTGGGCGAACAGCCGGCCCAGGACTGGCACATCTACCGACCGTCCAAGCCGCTGATCGATCCGGACACCCGCAGGCCGATCGCGCTCGAGGCGCTGTACATCGGCTCGGCACGGCTGGAAAAGAACGGCGACCCGGCAACGCTGCGGATCACCGGCACCAACGAGGAGATCGGTACCGGTGATCGGCTGATGCCGGCCGAACGCAGCCGCACGATCAACTATGCGCCGCACGCGCCGGACAGCGAGATCAACGGCCGCGTCGTTTCCGTCTATCGCGGCGTCGCCCAGGCCGGACGCAACAACGTCGTGGCGCTGAACGTCGGGCAGGCGCAGGGCATCGAGGTCGGCCACGTGCTGTCGATCAGCAAACGCGGCCAGCTCGTGCCCGATCGCGACGGCCCGGTCCGCGGCCAGATGGTCAAGCTGCCGGACGAGGCGGTCGGCTATCTGCTGGTCTTCCGCGTGTTCGACCACGTGTCGTACGGCCTGATCCTGGATGCGTCCAAGGCCATCGCCATCGGCGACAACGTGACCACGCCCTGATCGCGCGGCATCGGTCGCACGGGTAGCGGTATCGCGGCCCGTAGAGCAACGGAGAAGACCGGTCGCGGGGCGATGCCCCCGGACGGAGCCCTGCGGACGATGCCGATGGCTATTCCTACCGGCTAGCTTCGCGCCGGGCGGGTCTTCTCTAACATCCGGAGCACACCGCCGGTATCGTCCCGGCCGCTTCGCTCCGGATTGCCGATGCCCATGTTGCCGGATGGCGCCCGCGCCACCCCCGTCGATCTGTTCGACGACGCTCCCGATCCCCCGCTTCCCGTCTACTCGGCCGCGCTGGCAGCCGACGAATGCGCGCCCTGGCTGCGGCTGATGCTCACCGAAGGCATCGGCCCAGTCGCGGCCCTGCGGCTGCTGGCACGATTCGGCCTGCCGGACCGGTTATTCCCGGCCGATGGCGGCAACGGCGCCGGCATCGACACCCGCGCGTTGCGCGCGGAATTGGGCCCGACGCTGGCGGCGACGCTGCTCAAGCCGGACGAGCGGCGTGACACGCTCGTGCGGCGCTGCGTCGAATGGGCCGATCCGTCCGCCTCCCCGCCCCGCCATCTGCTGGCGCTCGTCGACCCACGCTATCCCCGGCGGCTGCTGGATTTGCATGACCCGCCACTGGTGCTGTTCGTACTCGGCAATCCCGCCTGCCTCGCACGCCCGTCGATCGCCATCGTCGGCAGCCGGCAGGCCAGCCGCGCGGGCCTGATGCACGCCGAGACGTTCGCCCGATCGCTGTCGCGGCGAGGATGGACGATAGCCAGCGGATTGGCGGCCGGCATCGATACTGCCGCACATCGCGGGGCGCTGGCCGAATTGGCGGCATCGGCGGAGGAACCCTCGCCGCAGCAGGCTGTACGCGACAAGACGGCGCCTCGCGGCGCTCGCACCCGTCGCTCACTCCACCTCGATGCCGACGATGGCCGTGCCCGAGAGCCCGGCGCGACGTTCGCCGTCGTCGGCAATGGCCTGGACCTCGTCTATCCGGCCGCCAATCGCGCGCTGGCGGACCGTATCGCCACCCACGGCGCCGTCGTCGGCGAATTGCCGCTGGGCACCCCCCCGCTGCCCGCGCACTTTCCCCGCCGCAACCGGCTGATCGCCGCGCTGTCCGTGGGCGTGATCGTCGTCGAGGCCGCTCAGCGCAGCGGCTCGCTGATCACGGCCCGGCTGGCCGCCGAACTGGGACGCGACGTGTTCGCGCTGCCGGGCTCGATCGACGCGCCGTTG
>JAKPAM010000168.1 GCA_029779435.1 Pseudomonadota bacterium
GGCGTCGCCGGCGCGGATGAGCAGGTCCCGGGCGCGTGACGGTTTCGTTGGCGTCGCGTGCGGTTTCAGCAGGATCGCGGCGAGCGCAGGCGACAGCGTCAGCGAGACGATCAGCGAAATGATCGTCGCGGTCGAGATCGTCACCGCGAACTGCTGATAGAAGGCGCCCGACAGGCCGGTCAGGAACAGGGTCGGCACGAACACCGCGCAGAGCACGAGGACGATGGCGACGAGCGCGCCGGAGACCTCGTCCATCGAGGCCCGCGCGGCCTCGAGCGGGCTCAGCCCCTCCTCGATATAGCGCTCGACGTTCTCGACCACGACGATCGCGTCGTCGACGACGATGCCGATGGCCAGCACCAGCCCGAACAGCGACAGGTTGTTCAGCGAATAGCCGAGCGCCGCCAGCATCACCGCCGTGCCGATCAGCGACACCGGGATCGCGATGATCGGGATGACCGCGGCGCGCCAGTTCTGCAGGAAGACGAGGATGACGAGGACGACGAGGATCATCGCCTCGACCAGCGTGTGATAGACCGCGTCGATCGACTGGCCGATGAATTCGGTCGGGTTGTAGATGACGCTGTATTCGAGACCCTTGGGGAACTTGGTGGCCAGCGCATCCATCTCGGCGCGGACCTGCCGCGCGGCCGCGAGCGCGTTCGAGCCGGGCCGCTGCAGCACCGCGATGACCACGGTCGACTTGCCCGAGAGATAGGTGTTGATGTTGTAGTCCTGCGCCCCGAGTTCGACCCGGGCGACGTCGCGGACGCGCACCTGGCGCCCGCTCGCGTCGGAGCGCACGACGATGTCGGCGAACTGCTGCGGATCGTTCAGCCGCCCCTGCAGCTCCACGCCGACCTGGTAGGCATTGCCCTGGGCATAGGGCGGCTGGCCGAGCGCGCCGGCCGAGACCTGGACGTTCTGCGCGCGCAGCGCGGCGACGATTTCGCCCGCGGTGAGATCGAGCGCCGCGGCGCGGCCGGGATCGATCCAGATGCGCATGCCATAGTCGCGCGCGCCGAACAGCGTGACGTCGCCGACGCCGTCGATCCGCGCCAGCCGGTCCCTGACCTGGGTCAGCGCATAGTTCGACAGGTAGTTGCGGTC
>JAKPAM010000183.1 GCA_029779435.1 Pseudomonadota bacterium
TCAGTTCCGCGCTGCGAATGTCCATCAGGATCAGGCGTTCGTGGTTGCGCTGGAACGGGGAGTACAACGCGCGTACGATCAGCGCGGCTTTCTCGTTGTCGCAACCGACGACGATGCGGTCGGGCCTCATGAAGTCGGCGACGGCGGCGCCCTCCTTGAGGAATTCAGGGTTGGAGACGACGCCGAAGGGGACGGACACGCCGCGCGCGGCGAGTTCCTCGGCGATGGCGGCGCGCACCGCGTCGGCCGTGCCGACCGGGACCGTGCTCTTGTCGACGGCCAGCTTGTAGTCGGTCATGAAGCGGCCGATGTTGCGCGCCGCCGCGACCACGTGGCGCACGTCGGCGGAGCCGTCCTCGTCGGGCGGCGTGCCGACGGCGATGAACTGGACGGTGCCGAAGTGCGCGGCGCGTTCGACGTCGGTGGTGAAGTGCAGGCGGCCGGCGGCCGCGTTGCGGCGGATCATCTCCTGCAGTTCCGGTTCGAAGATCGGCATGCCGCCGTTCTGGAGCGTTTCGATCTTGGCGGGATCGAGGTCGAGGCAGAGCACGTCGTTGCCGACTTCGGCCAGGCAGGTGCCGGAAACCAGGCCGACGTAGCCGGTTCCGATGACGGTTATTTTCATGAGTGGTTCCTGAGAGGGGTTATGGCATCACATGCGTGAGCGGATCAGTTCGATCTGCGGCCGGTCCTTGCCGTCGATCGGTTCGAGGTTGAGTTCGTAGTTCGGCCGCCACGCGCCGCCGGCCCACATGAACCAGTCGAGGCAGGCCGAGTCGGCCATGTCCAGAAAACGGCCCAGGGCCTGCAGCCAGCGCGGGTCGGCCATCGGCACGCCGGTCTCGCCGATGGCGCCGCGCTGGTTGTGCTTCTGCAGCCAGTCGATGAACGGCTGCAGGCGCTGCGTCGCGCGCACCGCGACGTCGACATTGGCGCCGAGCGGAACCTTGTAGCGGCCGCTGAAATCGTCGTCGAAATAGATATGCGCCTCGTACACGATCCTGTTCGCCGGGTCGGTGACGAAGGGCGCCGGA
>JAKPAM010000215.1 GCA_029779435.1 Pseudomonadota bacterium
CGCGTAGACCGCAAAATCACCGAGATCGATATTCGCCATGGTCATGTCTCTCCGAAAGTCTTCCATAATTCCAATTTCAGAATCTCGCCTGTCGCGTTGCGCGGCAACACGCCCATGATCTCAAGCCGGCGCGGCAGCTCGTAGCGGGCAAGATTCTTGCCGCTACCCGTTCGTCGAGAGTCGTCACCACCATGCGGTCGAGCTTCATCGCATTCCGGGCAATCACGAGGTTTGCCAGGCGACTCTTGGTCACGGTTAAGCGCCAAGAGGATCGACGCGCGACGCCAGAAACTGCGCCAAGGCAGCGTTGAACGCCTGAGGCTTGTCGATATTGGCCGCATGCCCCGCTCCCTCGAACACCGCGTATTGCGCCCCCTTGATCTTGAGCGACAGATATTCCGTTCCCGCCAGATAGCCGCGGTCTTCAGCACCGACCGTGACGAGTGTCGGCGCACTCACTGAACCAAGCGAATTGATGATGCGGTCATCACGCTGCGTCAGCATTCCGTACGCCGCATTCACGAGGCCTCTGGCGGATTTGTGATCAGCCGGATCCATTTCCGCACTGTAGCGCCGAAGATCGGCGAGGCCCTTCTCCCTGATGGCATCGCCGATAGCGCGTGCACGTTCATTCCAGGTCTCCCGCACATCGTCCCTGCGATAGCCCGGTCCCGTCCCACACAGCAGGAGAGCCGCCACCCGTTCCGGAAAGCGGCAGTGAAAAGCCATCGACATATAGCCGCCCAGCGAATGACCGCCGACGATCGCCTTGTCGGCGCCGATCGCGTCGAGAATCGCCGCCATGTCATCCACCGTTTCTGCTTCGCTGTAGAGGCTCGGATCCTCAGGGCTGTCGGTTCGGCCGTGACCCCGCATGTCCCAGACAACGACGCGCCGCTTGCGGGTGAGCAGATCCATTTGCGGTGTCCACATCCGGCCCGTTGCGGCGAAACCGTGGGTCAACAGGACCGTCGGCCCGCTGCCGTGAACTTCGTAGTAGACGGCAACACCATTGCGCATCACGTAGGCCACGATCGTCTCCTCTTATCGGCCCTGGAAGACAAGTGGGCGCCGTTCCGACACCGCCCTCTCGCCTTCGGCAAAGTCTGCAGTCCGGACGTGTTCCTGCCGCTGTGTCCACTCGAGCGCGGCCTGAGCCCGAACCCGATCTACCAGGCCGCCCCGCAGCGTCGCGCGGGTTGCCTGAACGAGTTGCGAGGGACGTCGCGGAAGGGTTTGCCGGTGTCGGGATTATCGTCGTTCGGCATGCCCGGCACACGCTCTGCGAAGCGGAACTGGACGCCGGCGCGGGGTAGTCACGACGCCCCCTGCTCTGCCACAACGAAGTTCTGGAACGAATGGAGATAGCGGATGAAGCGCGCGCCGCAACCCTGCTCCGCCAGGTAGGCCGGCTGGACCGGCAGGCGGGCCGGCGTGAACGCGGGATCGCGGGCCCGCTCCGGCCAATCCGCATGCAGGATCGCCGTCCGTCCCACCAGAACGAAGTCGGCCCCGGCGTCGAGCATCGCCAAGGCAACCCGCGGCGTCGTGATCTTGCCCGCAACGCCCAGGCGTGTGTGCCCGCGCGGCAGATCGGTGAACCAGCCCAGCAGCGGGCGGGCGGCAAAGGCAGCCTCCTCCGGCTGCTTGGCGGCATCCCACAGCGACAGGTCCAGCCAGTCGAGCGCACCGCCGTCGAGCAATACCGCCGCTAGGTCCCGCATCTCGGCCAGCCGCATGCCCCAACGCTCGGGCGACAGGCGCAGGCCGAGCTGGAAGTCGGGACGGCAGGTCCGCCGCACGCCGGCGATGATCTCGGTGATCACCCGCGCCCGATTTTCCAGCGTGCCGCCATAGCGGTCGGTGCGGCGGTTGGCATCCGCCGACAGGAACTGCGCCAGCAGGTAGCCATGGGCGCCGTGCACCTCGACCCCGTCAAAACCGGCCCGCTCCGCGCGGACCGCCGCGGCGACGAAATCCTCGACTACCTGCTCGACCTCGGCCGTGGACAGCGCCCGCGCGCCGGTCTCGGCATGGTCGGAGGGGGCGACGATGTCGGTCACCGTCCGCGCCCAGGCGCGGCAGCCGGCATGATGCAATTGCTGGGTGGCGACCCGGCCCTGTGCGCGAATCGCCTGCGCCAGCTCCGCCAGGCCCGGAACGTGATCGTCGGACCAGATGCCGGTCTGCCCGCCGCCGCCCTTACCGTTGGGCTGGACATAGGCGGCAGCGGTCATGACCAGCCCGAAACCACCCGCCGCTCGCTTGGCGATCCAGCGCAGTTCGTCAGGCGGCAGGGTCCCGTCCGGCCGCGCCTGATCGGTCGTCATCGGCGATAGCGCAATGCGGTTCGCCATCCCCGGCCCACGCGCGAAGGCGAGCGGTTGGAACAGCTCCCCCTGCGCCCGGCTCGCATTCGTGGTCGTATCGGTGATGCTTGCTCCCATCGTCCCCTCCCGGTCCTGGTTGCTCTTGTTTGTATATGGACGTATATATCATATAGTGAAGCCATAACCGGCAGGATGCCGGATCACGATCGGGAGCCTTGACATGACTGCTTCGGAGCGGCTTCGCCCTCGACGGGCGCAGGCCGAGCGGTCCTCCGCCTCGACCGAGGCGATGCTGAATGCCGCGGTCGAACTGATCCTGGACCATGGCGCCCGCGTTTCGATGATGGCGATCGGGCAAAAATCGGGCTACAGCCACGGCCTGGTCCTGGCGCGCTTCGGGTCCAAGGCAGGCCTGATCCGGGCCGTGACTCAGCGGGTCCAGCGCAGCTTCACCGCCACGATCGAGGCTGCGGTGGGCGAGGCCAAGGGGCTGCGCCGTCTCCTGGGCCTGGTCGATGCCTTCTTCGCGAGCACAGCCCAGGGGTCCGTGGCGGGCCGCGCCTTCTATGTCCTTCTGGGAGAGGCCCTGGGCCCGGATCCGGAGCTTCGCGCAGCCTATCTCCGTATCGACGGCCTCTTTCGCCGCTTCATCGAGGGCATATTGCTGGAGGCGCGCGACCTCGGCGAGATACCCGCGACTGTCGATCCGACGGCGACGGCCGCCCTGCTGGTCGGGATGCTGCGCGGCACCGGCATGCAGTTCAGGATCAACGACCAAGCCTTCGACTTGTCGGCCGTCCATGCGGAGGCCCGCTCGTTCATCGAACGGCTCCGCCTGCCGCCGTATCGCTCACCTCGCCGATCCGCCGCCCGGCAACGCATGCCGGGCATCGGCGCGACGTGATAGCCTGATCTCACTACTCGGAATCGGCGGCCCGATCACCGCGGCCGGAGAACCACGTGGAGAGCGTCCCAGCCCGACATTCCTCCGGCGATGATGGCGCCTATTGGGCGAGACCGGCCCGACAGCTCGTCGAGGAACTGGGTTCGATGCCCGGCGGCCTCTCCATGGACGAGGCGCAGGCCAGGTTGCACGCCGCCGGCCCGAACGCACTGGGCCACAGCGGAGGCCATCCCGCCGTTATCGCCTTCCTGCGTCAGTTCCGAAGCCCGCTGGTCCTCATCCTGATCTTCGCCGCTGTCGTCTCGGCCTTCGTCGGCGAGGGGAGCGAGGCGATCATCATCGCCATCATCGTGCTGGCGAGCTGCGTGCTGTCCTTCACGCAGGAATATGGTGCGTCGCGCGCCATGGAGGCATTGACGGCGCGCATTGCGCGCAAGGCAAGCGTGCGGCGCGATGGGAAGGAGATGCTCATCGCCGTCGAGGAAATCGTGCCGGGCGACATCATCCTGCTTTCGGCCGGAAACCTGATTCCAGCCGACGGCGTGGTTCTCGAAGCGTGCGACTGCAACGTCAGCGAATCCCTCCTTACCGGCGAAGCTTTTCCGGTGGTGAAGGCGCCGGGCGTCTGCGCGCCGGACGCCCAGCTCGGCGAGCGCGGCAATGTCGTATTCACGGGCACGTCGGTGCGCAGCGGCACGGCGACGGTGCTCGCGGTGCGCACCGGCGAGCGCACGGAGTTCGCATCGATCGCGGCGACGATCGTCCGACGCGTCCCCGAAACGGAATTCGCCCGTGGCATCCGCCGCTTCGGTTATCTGATGACCGAGGTGATGCTGGCCATCGTCATCCTCGTCTTCTTCGCGAACCTCCTGCTGGAGCGGCCACCGATCGACTCGCTGCTGTTCTCGCTGGCACTGGCTGTGGGCCTCACGCCGGAGCTTCTGCCGGCGATCATCAGCGTCACGCTGGCGCGGGGCGCGCGCACCATGGCCGCGAGCGGCGTCATCGTGCGCCGCCTCGACGCCGTCGAGAACCTGGGCAGCATGGACCTGCTCTGCACCGACAAGACGGGAACCCTGACGGAAGGCGTCATCCATCTCGACGCCTGTGCCGATCCCTGCGGGGTGGCTTCCGAGCAGGTGCGGCGGTGGGCGCTTCTGAATGCGACGCTGCAGACCGGCATGGCAAACCCGCTCGACGAGGCGATCGCTGCCGGCCGCATCGAAGGCGACGACCTCGCGCGCTGCACCAAGGTCGACGAAATTCCCTATGACTTCATCCGCAAACGTCTGTCGGTCGTCGTCAGGCAGGAAGGAAGGAGCGACGACCTGCTGATCTGCAAGGGCGCGGTTCAGAACGTGATGGACGCCTGTTCGTCGGTATTCGATCGGGAGGATCCGCAGCCGCTGAGCGTGGACCGGACCAAGGCCATCGACGATCGGGTGCGGGACTGGGGTGCGCAAGGCTATCGCGTTCTCGGCCTCGCCGTGCGTCGGTTTCCGCGCAAGGCATCTTATGCCCGCGAGGACGAGACCGAGCTTACCTTCGCCGGTTTCCTGCTGTTCCTCGATCCGCCCAAACCCGGCATGGCCGATACGCTGAAGGCGCTCGCCGCGCGCGGCATCCGGGTGAAGATGATTTCCGGCGATAACCGCTACGTCGCGATGCATGTGGCCGAAACGATCGGCCTGCCGCATCGCAATGTCCTGACCGGGCGCGAGCTTGCCGAGCTGACGAAGGAAGCGCTATTCGCCCGGGCAGCCGGGACCGACATCTTCGCCGAGATCGACCCCAACCAGAAGGAAAGCATCATTGCCGCCCTGCGCAAGCGCGGCCATGTCGTGGGCTACATGGGCGATGGCATCAACGACGCTCCCGCACTGCACGAGGCCGACATCGGCATCTCGGTCGACAGCGCGGTGGACGTAGCGCGCGAGGCCGCGGACTTGATCCTTCTCCAGCGCGACCTCGGTGTCGTGCTGCGCGGTGTGGACGATGGCCGGACCACCTTCGCGAACACGATGAAATACATCGCCATCACCACCAGCGCGAATTTCGGCAACATGATCTCGATGGCCTTTGCTTCGCTCTTCCTGCCGTTCCTGCCGCTGCTCGCGTCGCAGATCCTGCTCAACAATCTTTTATCGGACGTGCCGTCGCTGGCCATCGCAACGGACAATGTCGATGCAGGGCAGACGCGGATCCCGCGCCATTGGGACATCGGCTATGTGCGCCGCTTCATGGTGACTTTCGGTCTCGTCAGCTCCGCGTTCGACTTCGTGACCTTCGGGTTCCTGATCCTCGTCGCCGGAGCGGGCGAGCAGATCTTCCAGACGGGATGGTTCGTGGAATCGCTGATCACCCAACTCGCGATCGTGATGATCGTGCGCACCCGCAAACCGTTCTGGAAAAGCCGGCCGAGCGGCCTGCTCTCCGGGCTGGCGCTGGCGATGGGGGTGCTCGCCATCACGATCCCCTACTTGCCGGGCGCGAACTGGTTCGGCTTCGTGCCACTGCCCATGCCGATCATGGCCGGCCTGATCGTCATCACGCTGGCCTACCTGGCGGCGTCCGAAGCGGCGAAGCGCTGGTTTTTCGCCCATGAGCGACGGCGATTCATGGATCCGACCGTTCCGTCGCCGGATAAGTGATCGTCCCATCGTCATGCACGACCGCCCCCGGCGTCAAACGCGCCGGTTCCACATGTCCGTTACCCAGGATATGGAAGACGCGCTTGCCGGCCACGATCAGGTAGTCGGTGACGATGCGCCGATGGCAGCGCCACCACACGGCTTCCGCGCACACGATCGCGCTGCACCGCTGGCTTCCGTCCGCCAGCAGGCGTTCGAAGCCCGCATGGAACGGTGCCGACAGTGCATAGTCGGCATAGTTGTGGAAGCTCCGGTTGCTCCAGAAGCCGTTGACGTCCGCCGGCAGCCCGTGCGTCTTGCCGCGCAGGCCGCCGAGCGCGGCGATCGGTTCGTAAGCGATCCGGAAAGGCGCCAGCGCCGCCGGCAGCGCATCGCCGTTGAACTGCGGGTTGGCCCGCGACATCGGCATCTTGCGGATGTCGACGACGAGTTCGACGCCCGCGTCGCGCAACAGCTCGGCGAACGCATCGATGCTGCGATTGGAATGGCCGATGGTATAGAACGGCAGGTCCACGCGCCGGCCCGTCAGTCGAGCGTGAGCACGCTGCCCCGGTGGGCGGCGACATGGTCGGTCTTGTCGCTCTTGATCTCGTACTGCGGCTCGTCGTCCGAAGCGCGGTGCGTGTGGCCCTTGTAGTCGAAGTCCCGCGTATGGATCGCGATGATCGTTCCCGACACGCGCCCCGCCTCGGAATTCCAGCTCACGTGATCACCGACCTCGAATCGTCTGCTCATCGTTGGGTCTCCTGCTGGTCCGCGGCCTGCGCCGGGTGCGCGGCCACTTGCGCGATCGCGCCCGGCGCGGCGCGCTTAGTTCTCCTGCACGCCCAGCACCACGACGGCTTCCGTCGTCAGCACACGGAACGTGAAGCTCTCCTGCAGATACAGTTCGACGGTGGTGCTGGTATGGCTGGCATAGCCGATCGAGATGTCCTGGCCGATATCCAGCTCGAAATCACCGCCACGGGTGGTCAGGACGAACGCGCCCTGGATGGCCGGCGCCCAGATGATGCCGCCGTCGACCAGCCGCTCGATGTGGTGCAGGATCGGATAGCCGTCGTCGCTGCCGCCGCTGGCGGCGGTATACGCGTCCGCGCCCAGCACCAGCGCATAGGGCCCTTCGCAACCGGCGAGCCGCAACTGGCTGACGGCCTGCGCCACCGCATACGGGTAGTGGTCGATCTTGGACGGGAGCGCGATGCCGGTATTGCTGCTGCTTTCGCGGATGCCCTCGATGCCGGCCGCCGCGTAGCCGTCGAAGACGGCGCGATCCTCGGCGAACGCGATCTTCTTCGCCGCTTCCTTGACCGGCCCCCAGTCGGAATCCAGCGCGCCGCGCTCGACGTCGTCGATCTGCTGACGCGAAAGCTGGAACGGGACGCGCAGCTCGACCAGCGGTTTGACCTCGCGCAGCACCGAACGGATGCCCTCGGCCGGCGCGGCGATGGTCCGGACGTGGCCGGTGCCGACCGCGGAGAAGTCCTCACCCCTGGGGCCGGCGACGTCGACGACGCGCCTCGCGGCCAGATGGCGCTTGAGCGTACGCGTCGCCTCCTGCTCGATGTCGGCCCACGCCTTGCTGGAGATCGGCGCGAGTTTGCGATGGAGATTATTCATGGCCTGCCTCTTTTTTCAGGGATCCGATACCGAGCGAGCCGCCGCGGGGAGGCGGCGCCGGCTGGTCGGGGGTCGATGGGGAATCGATCGGGTTCGCCGCGACCGGTGGCGATTCGGGCGTGACGTCGTCGAGAAAATCGGCCGTCGGCACGAAGAACAGGCACCCGGTGACCGCGCGGCTGAAATCGAGCAGATGGTCGTACGTGCCCGGCGGATTGCCGATGAACATGTTCTGCAGCATCTTCTCGATGCGATCCGGCGAACGCGCGTAGCCGATGAAATACGTGCCGAACTCGCCCTTGCCGATGTCGCCGAACGGCATGTTGTCGCGCACGATGTCCAACGATTCGCCGTCCTCCTCGATGCTGGTCAGGACATTATGGGCATAGGGCTTCTTGTCCGCATCGCGCTGCTCGATGTCCGAGAGCTTGTGGCGGCCGATGATGTTTTCCTGCTCCTCGACCGGCACCTGGTTCCATCGCGTGAGGTCGTGCAGATACTTCTGCACGATCACGTAGCTGCCGCCGGCGAAGGCCGCGTCTTCGTCGCCGATCAGAGTCGCGTCGAGGGCGCCTTGGCCGGCCGGGTTCTCGGTGCCATCGACGAAGCCCAGCAGGTCGCGGTTGTCGAAGAACTTGAAGCCGTGCACTTCATCGACGGTCGTCGCCACCCCGTCGAGCCTTGCCATGATGTGGGTGGCCAGCTCGAAGCACAGGTCCATGCTGTTCGCGCGGATGTGCAGCAGGATATCGCCGGGCGTCGATACCGCATGATGCACGCCGTGGATCTCGCGAAACGGATGCAGGCCCTTGGGCCGCGGCGCGCCGAACAGCCGATCCCATGCGTCGGACCCGAGGCCCATCACGCAGGACATCCGCCCTTGCTGGTCGCGGAACCCGACACCACGGATCAGGCTGGACAGATCGGCGCACAGTTCGCGTACCGTCTGCTCGGCTTCGGGCCCGGGTTCGATCGTCGCCACCAGAAAGATGGCCGCGTTCGTCAGGCCGGAGGCAACCGGCTGGGACAACGCAGGCTGAGGTGGCGGAGAAGATACATCAGAAATCATCGTCATCCTTTGAACACCGATGGGAACGCCATGCCCATCGTTGCGCCATCACGTGCGCGGCCCCACATCTTGCTTCGGGCACGGGCGGATGCACAAGTCGAAAGGGTCGAGACCCCGAGCATCCGTTGCCTGCCGACGGCTCGATCCGCAGCCTGACCGACGTGGCGCGAAGCCAAGGTCCGGCGCGCGCCGGGTCGAGCGCCCGCCGCCTGCAGCTTGGCATGACGGACATCAAGGCAACGGCAGAACTTCGGTCCCGCGCGCCCCTTCGGCGACTACCATGATCCGGCAACGGCTGCGGATGGGGCGCCCGTGGCCGGGCAGGAGCGTTCGCCGGCATCCCGCCGATCCAGCGCTGACGGCGCTTCCTCGACGATCGCGCCTCGATCGAGCAAAGGACCGTCATGACCGGCTACGCCACGCTGTCGCACAGACCGCTCCGCCGCTTCTGGGGCTGGGGCAATCTCGATCACGGATTGAGCGACGCCGAACGCCGGGCCGTCCGTGACGGCCTGGGAAGACTGGGATCCCTGGGTACGCCGCTGTCCGAACCCAAGGTCGAGGAATACGCGCTTGCGGCGCCCCGCGGCAACGTTCCCGCGGCGCTGGCGGCGATCGTCTCGTCCACCCCTTATGACCGGCTGAACCACGCTTATGGCAAGAGCTATGCGGACCTCGCGCGGCTGTGGCTGCGCCGGGTGCCACACGCCCCGGACTGGGTCGCCTTTCCGCGCAGCGAGGACGACATCGTCGCTCTGCTGGACTGGGCCTCGGGCGCGAACGTCGCCGTCGTGCCGTTCGGCGGCGGCTCCAGCGTGGTCGGCGGCGTCGAATCGGCGGTAGGGGGCGATCATGCGGCCGTGCTGACGCTGGACATGGAGCGCTTCGACCAGATCCATGAGATCGACCGGACGAGCCGCGCGGCCCGCATCGGCGGCGGCATCCCGGGGCCGTCCCTGGAAGCCGGGTTGCGTCCCCAGGGCTTGACGCTGCGGCATTTTCCGCAGAGCTTCGAGTTCAGCACGCTGGGCGGCTGGATCGTCACGCGGGCCGGCGGCCACTATGCGACCCAATACACGCACATCGACGATTTCGTCGAGAACGTCCGCATGGTCACGCCGGCCGGCACGTTCGAGACGCGGCGCCTGCCGGGCTCGGGCGCGGGTCCTGCGCCGGACCGGCTGGTGATCGGCTCGGAAGGTACGTTCGGCGTCCTCACCAGCGCGTGGATGCGGCTGCAGGACCGGCCGCGCTACCGCGCTTCGGCCTCCGTGCGGTTCGAGACACTGGCGACAGCCATCGACGGTGTCCGGGCCTTGTCGCAATCGGGCCTGCAGCCGACCAACTGCCGGCTGCTCGACGCCAACGAGGCGGTGTCGGCGCATGTCGACGCGGGCGGCGGTGCACTGCTGGTGCTGGGCTTCGAATCGGCCGACCATCCGGTGGTCGCCTGGATGGAACGCGCACTGGCGCTGGCCGCCGATCACGGCGGGTCGTGGTGCGCCGACGAAGTGGCTCGCTCCATGGCCGCGCAGACCGGCGGCAACGAGCACGGTGACGCCGCCGGCCAGTGGCGCCACGCGTTCCTGCGCATGCCGTACCGGCGCGACGAAGCCATGCGCTACGGCGTCATCGTCGATACGTTCGAGAGCGCCATCACGTGGAACGCGTTCCATGCGTTCTACGAGGGCGTGATCCAGGATGTCGGCGACGCCATTCACCGCGTCACCGGCCGGGCTTCCCGGATTTCCTGTCGCCTCACCCATGTCTATCCGGACGGTCCGGCGCCCTATTTCTCGTTCTCGGCACGCGGCCGCGAGGACGGCGACCTGGCCAGCGCGCTGAGCATGTGGCGCGAGATCAAGCGCGCCTGCAACGAAGCGGTCATCCGCCACGGCGGGACCAGCACCCACCATCATGCGGTGGGGCGCGATCACCGCAGCGCCTACGAGCGGGAGGTGCCGGACCTGATGCGCCAGGCGCTGGTCGCCGCCAAGGCCACGCTGGATCCGGCGGGGATCATGAATCCGGGCGTGCTGTTCGACCCGGCTGGTCGCACGATCGGCGTGACCGGGGCGCTGGCCTGACGGCAAGCGCCGGCTCGTGCCCCATCAGTCAGCTTCGCCGGCACTTGCCTGGCCGGCCAGTTGACAGCCCAGCCCATCGAGCGCTAGCTTGACCTCTGCGGTGGCATCGCATGGCGCGCACCATCGCGGGTACCGATCGGCAACCGGCCCGGCTCGCGTAGTCCCGAACTGAGGAGCGATCATGGCGGCATTCAATGTCGTGCGGTTCAAGGTCAAACCTGGCCGCGAGCAGCAATTCCTCGATGCACACTCGGAAGCCCACGCGGCGTGGCCCGGCCTGCGCCATGCCAATATCATCAAGACCGGCGACGGCCGCTACTGCATCATCGCCGAATGGGCGAGCATGGCGGATATGGCGGCCGCGCGGCCGCAGATGATCGCGACGCTCGATTCGTTCCGCGACACGCTCGAGGATCTGGGCGGGGGCCTCGGCGTCACCGATCCGGTTTCCGGCGATGTCGTGCTGAACCTGCTCTGACCGGCAGGACTGGCATACGCCCGGGCACGCGTCGTTCGCGTCCTCACCCGCGGGGCGCAGGCCGTTCGAGACGACGCCGCTCGCTTATGGCACGCGGGTGATGGCACGCGGGTGATCCGGCGACCAGCGGTCCGGCGAATCGATCAGGCCGTCAGGCGCTCCAGACCGCCCATGTACGGGCGCAGCACCTCGGGCACGACGACCGAACCGTCGGCCGTCTGGCCGTTCTCGAGGACGGCCACCAGCGTGCGGCCCACGGCCAGGCCCGAGCCGTTCAGCGTGTGGACGAACTCGGTCTTGCCTTGCGCGTTGCGGAACCGGGCCCGCATGCGCCGCGCCTGGAATGCCTCGCAGTTGGATACCGACGAGATCTCGCGATAAGTGTTCTGCGCGGGCAGCCAGACTTCGAGGTCATAAGTCCGGGCCGAGCCGAAGCCCATGTCGCCGGTGCACAGCAGCATCACGCGATAAGGCAGCCCCAGCGCCTGCAGCACGAATTCGGCATGGCCGACCATCGCTTCGAGCGCGGCGTTCGATTCGTCCGGCTGCGTGATCTGCACCATCTCGACCTTGTCGAACTGGTGCTGGCGGATCATGCCCCGGGTGTCGCGCCCATACGAACCGGCTTCCGAGCGGAAGCACGGCGTATGCGCGGTCAACCGCATCGGCAGTTGATCGCCCGGCACGATGACGTCGCGCACGAAGTTGGTCAGCGGCACCTCGGACGTGGGAATCAGGTACAGCGGGTCGGCCGCGCCCTGCTGCCCACCCTTGCGAGCCGCGAACAGGTCTTCCTCGAACTTGGGCAACTGGCCGGTGCCGCGCAGGCTGTCGGCGTTGACGATGTACGGCGTGTAGCACTCGGTATAGCCGTGCCGCTCGGTCTGCGTGTCGAGCATGAACTGGGCGAGCGCCCGATGCAGCCGCGCCATCGGCCCCTTCAACACCGAGAAACGGGCGCCGGACAGCTTGCTGCCGGTCTCGAAATCCAGGCCCAGCGGCGCGCCGACGTCGACGTGGTCCTTGGGCGCGAACGGCAGCGGCTGCGGGTCGCATCCCTGCGGGCTCCAGCGGCGGACCTCGACGTTGCCGGTCTCGTCGGCGCCGACCGGCACGTCGGGCTGCGGCAGGTTGGGGATCGTGGCCAGCCACTCGGCCAGCCGCTGCTGGACGGCTTCGGTGTCGCGGCTGGCCTGGTCCTGTTCGTCGCCCAGGCCCGCGACCTCGGCCATCGCCTCGCTGGCATCCTGGCCCTTGGACTTGAGCTGGCCGATCGTCTTGGCCAGGGCGTTGCGCCGCGCCTGCAGCGCCTCGCTGCGCGTCTGCACGGTCTTGCGCTCGGCCTCCAACGCGCGGAACGCATCGACGTCCAACGTATAACCGCGGCTGGCCAGCCGGGCCGCCACGGCATCGGGATCCTTGCGCAGCAGGCTGATGTCAAGCATGTCGAATCACCATCGGAAACGGGAGAAGGAAATCAGGAGAAGGAAATCGGGAGAAGAAGCAGGGCAGGCGTCGCGCCGTGTCGAATCGAGGAGAGCCGCAATCGCGTACCACGGCAACCTCGGGTCTGCGCATCTTAGCAGCGGCTCAATCCGGCGCGTCCGGTTGTTCGCCGCTCGACCCATCGCGGGATTCTCGGCGAGACTCGTCGCGCAGCCCATCGCGGGATTCGCCACGCGATTCGCCGCGCGCGCCTTCACGTGCCGTCGCCCCTTGCGATCCGGCACGCGTCCTCGCCTCGTCGTCCAGGCCGCGCAGCCACGCGAGCTTCTCGCCGATCCGCCCTTCCAGCCCGCGCGGCACCGGCTTGTACCAGCCGGGCTCGGCCATGTCATCGGGCAGGTAGCGCTCGCCGGCCGCATAGGCGTCGGGCTCGTCGTGCGCATAGCGGTACGCGTGGCCGTAGCCCAGTTCCTTCATCAGACGTGTCGGCGCGTTGCGCAGGTGGATCGGCACCTCGCGGCTGCGGTCGCGCTTGACGAACGCCATCGCCGCATTGAACGCGTTGTAGCCGGCATTGCTCTTGGCGGCCATCGCCAGGTAGATGACCGCCTGGCCGATCGCCAGCTCGCCCTCCGGCGAGCCCAGGCGTTCATAAGTGAGCGCCGCGTCGTTGGCCAGTTGCATCGCGCGCGGATCGGCCAGCCCGATGTCTTCCCAGGCCATGCGGATCACGCGGCGCGCGAGATAGCGGGGGTCCACACCGCCGTCGAGCATCCGGCACAGCCAGTACAGCGCGGCGTCCGGATGCGAACCGCGCACCGACTTGTGCAGCGCGGAGATCTGGTCGTAGAACGCCTCGCCGCCCTTGTCGAAGCGCCGCAACTGCTCGGACATCGTGCTGTCGAGGAACGCTTCGTCGATGGCCGCGCGGCCATCCCCGACCGCGGCGTCGACGACGACCTCCAGCGTATTGAGCAGGCGCCGCGCATCGCCGTCGGCCCAGCCGACCAGGCGTTCGCGCGCGCCGGGCGTGAACGGCGGCCGCGCATCGTCGGGCAGCGCCGCCATCGCGCGATCGAACAACCGCGACATCTCGTCGGCGTCCAGCGCGTGCAGCACGTAGACGCGCGCCCGCGACAGCAGCGCCGAGTTGACCTCGAACGACGGGTTCTCGGTGGTCGCGCCGATGAACGTGAACAGGCCGCTTTCGACATAAGGAAGGAATGCGTCCTGCTGCGACTTGTTGAAGCGATGCACCTCGTCGACGAACAGGATCGTGCGCCGGCCCTGCTGGCGCGCCTGCTCGGCGGCAGCGACCGCCTCGCGGATCTCCTTGACGCCGCCGAGCACCGCCGAGATCGCGATGAACTGCGCGTCGAACCCGTCGGCCATCAGGCGTGCCAGCGTCGTCTTGCCGACACCGGGCGGGCCCCACAGGATCATCGAATGCGGCCGGCCGGATTCGAACGCGACGCGCAGCGGCTTGCCCGGGCCCAGCAGATGCGATTGCCCGATCACCGAGTCGAGATCGTGCGGGCGCAAGCGCTCGGCCAGCGGCGGCGTCGGCGCTCGGGGCGGCGGCGCCTCGTCGGGCGCCAGATCGAAAAGGTCGGGTTCGTCAGTCATGCGCGGGCGCTCGCGCGCCGGAGCGGCATCGATGGCCGCTTCCCGCGCGTCGTCGGGAGATCATCCCTGGTCAGGCGCCAGGGCTCGGGCTTCTAGAATACCGCGCCCCGCGCATCGACTGGCCAGATCGCATCGACCTTGTCGCCGTCGAGCGCGACGTACCAGTCGTGCAGATTGACGGTCGGGTCGCAATGGCTGGGGACCAGCCTCACCTTGTCGCCGGGCTCCAGCGACCGAACCGCGGGCACGAGCGCCGCCAGGCCGGGCGCCGGCGCGTCCATCGATGCAGACGCCGACGTGGACGACAGCGCGAAGGCCGCGCCGCCTTGACGCCGCAACACCACGTGCTCGTCCGAGATCGAGGCCACCAGCCAACCGGGCTCGGCCGACAACGGCGGGCCGCATTCGGCGCTCAGCGCCTTCAAGCCGGCGTCGAGCACCGCGCGATCGCCGTGGGCGGAAATCACCGTCGCCAGCACGTGGATGACCTGGCGCAGCGGCGCATCGCGCTCATCGCTGTGGTTGCGCCCGTAGTCGGCATCCATCAGCACGTAGGAACCGGGCTGGATCTCGGTGTAGATGCCCGAATCGAGTTCGTTGACATAAGTGCCGGTGCCGCCGCCGGTGATCTCGGTGATTACGGCGCCCTCGGCCTGCAGCGCACGCCGCACCTGCACGGCCTTGACCGCCGCATGGTTGATCGCGTCGCGCCGCTCCTGCGGATCGCGCAGGTGCTGCGCCCTGCCCTGATAAGCCTGCAGACCACGCAAGTGCAGTTCCCCCGAATGCGAGCGGATCAGTTGCCACAGCGCGACCGCCTCGTCGGGCCCGGCCACGCCGCAGCGGCCCATCCCGACGTCGATCTCGATCAGCACGTCGATGCGGACGCTGCGCTTGCGCGCGGCGGCGGCCAGTTGCGCGACCTGGACCGGATGATCGACACAGACGGCCACCCGCGCCGTGCGCGCCAGCATAGCGAGCCGGTCCAGCTTGCGGGCGCCGACGACCTGGTTGCTGACCAGCACGTCGAGGATGCCGCCGCGCACGAAGACCTCGGCCTCGGACACCTTCTGGCAGCAGACGCCGACCGCACCGGCGGCCATCTGGCGACGAGCGATCTCCAGCGACTTGTGCGCCTTGGCGTGCGGCCGCAGCCGGACGCCGGCCTGCGCGGCGCGCTGCGCCATCACCGCCAGGTTCGCGTCGAACGCGTCCAGATCGACCAGCAGCGCCGGCGTGTCGACCGCGCCCAATCCATCGCCGGCTCGCGCCGGCGCCCGCTTAGTCGTGATGGCCATGCATCCACCGTTGCGCCGCGTTCATCATCCCCATCCTCGTGCGCCCCTCATTGGGTGACGACTTCGGCCCCCTTCGGCGGCACGAATCGAAACTGCTGCGCGTCGACGGCCGGATTGCGCTCGACGTCGCTGAACTGGAAGACCGTCACGCGGCCGAACGTATCCTTGACCTCCATCGCCTGCGGCAGGTTGCCCCGCAGACCGATCGCGATGCTCTCGAAGCCGGCATCGGTCGATCGCGGACGGGCCAGCAGCCAAGACAGGCCATCGCGCTCGCCGTCCTCGGCCAGCGCGAACGAACGGTCCAGGTCCGACGATCCGAACAGGATGGCGGCCGGCGTCGCGCCGAGCGCATCGTCCATCTTGCGCACGGTCACCTGGTTCAGGTCCTTGTCGAAGAAGAAGACCTGCCGGCCGTCGGCCACCATCAACTGCTCATAAGGACGCGTGACCTCCCAGCGGAACCGGCCCGGACGCGAGAACGCGAACAGGCCGCTGCTGGCCTCGGCGAGCTGGCCGCCGGACTTGAACGTACGCTGGGAGAACGCGCCGCGCGCCGACGCCGTGCCCTGCGTGAACGCGCGCATCTGTTCGATCGCGCCGGCCCACGCGGGCGTGGCGAACCACGCCTGCAGCGCGACGCAGGCCGCCGCCGCGATCGCGGCGACCCGTATGGCGGCGACTCGTGTAGCGGCGAGCCGGCGCGGCCTTAGGGATCCGCACGGCGGAAGCCGCCGAAGCGGAACCTTCGCTGCGGCCGGCGTCGCTTCATCCGCGCGCACTCCCATATCGTTGGAGATCATTCCCATCGGCTTCCTTCGATGAACGGACGACCGTCCGCGTAAACGGGCGGCCACACGACGGGCGGCCACACGAACGCCGCGTCAGGACGCCGCGTCCGGGCGCGCGCTAATCGTCACCGCCTCCCGCCTGAGTCGGCACGAGGATATCGCGATTACCGTTGGACGCCATCGCCGAGACGACGCCGGACTTCTCCATCTGTTCGAGCAGCCGCGCGGCGCGGTTGTAGCCGATGCGCAGGTGCCGCTGCACCAGCGAGATCGACGCGCGGCGATGCTGGAGCACGACCGCGACCGCCTGGTCGTACAGCGCATCGGCCTCGCCGTCGACACCGGCGTCGGACAGCGTCTGCTGCAGGCCGCCGAAGCCCACCGCGCTGCCCGGATCGATCTCGCCGCCCGCGACGCCGCCTTCGAGGATGCCCTCGATGTACTGCGGCTCGGCCAGCGACTTCCAGTGCTCGACGACCTTGTGCACCTCGTCGTCGGCGACGAACGCGCCGTGCACGCGGATCGGCAGTCCCGAGCCCGGCGGCAGGTACAGCATGTCGCCCTGCCCCAGCAGCGATTCGGCGCCCATCTGGTCGAGGATCGTGCGCGAGTCGATCTTCGACGACACCTGGAACGCGATCCGCGTCGGGATGTTGGCCTTGATCAGGCCGGTGATCACGTCGACCGACGGCCGCTGCGTGGCCAGGATCAGGTGGATGCCCGCCGCACGCGCCTTCTGCGCGAGCCGGGCGATCAATTCCTCTATCTTCTTGCCGACGACCATCATCAGGTCGGCCAGCTCGTCGATGACGACGACGATCTGCGGCAGCCGGTCGAGCGGTTCGGGAGCGTCCGGCGTCAGCGAGAACGGGTTCGGGATCTTCTGCTCGCGCTTCTCGGCGTCGACGATCTTCGCGTTGTAGCCGGCGAGGTTGCGCACGCCGAGCTTGCTCATCACGCGATAGCGACGCTCCATTTCGGCGACGCACCAGTTCAGCGCGTTGCCGGCCTGGCGCATGTCGGTGACGACCGGCGCCAGCAGATGCGGGATGCCCTCGTAGACGCTCATCTCGAGCATCTTCGGGTCGATCAGGATCATCCGTACCTGCGTCGGATCGGATTTGTACAGCAGCGACAGCAGGAACGCGTTGATGCCGACGGACTTGCCCGAGCCGGTCGTGCCCGCCACCAGCGCATGCGGCATCTTGGCCAGGTCGGCGACCACGGGCTTGCCGCTGATGTCCTTGCCCAGCGCCAGCGTCAACGGCGACGCCGAATCCGCGTACTCCCGCGAACCCAGGATCTCCGACAGGCGAACCATCTGCCGGCGGGTATTCGGCAGTTCGAGTCCCATCAGGTTCTTGCCGGGAATCGTCTCGACGACGCGCACCGACACCAGCGACAGCGCGCGCGCCAGGTCCTTCGACAGGTTGACGACCTGGCTGCCCTTGACGCCGGTCGCCGGCTCGATCTCGTAGCGCGTGATGACCGGGCCGGGGTAAGCGTAGACGACCTGCGCCGCGACGTTGAAGTCGGACAGCTTCTTCTCGATCAGCCGCGACGTGTACTCGATCGTCTCGGCCGAGACGGTCTCCTGCGCGACCGGCGGCGGATCGAGCAGCGACAGCGCCGGCAGCTCGGTGTCCGGCGGCAGGTCGGTGAACAGCACGACCTGCCGTTCGGCCTGGGCGCGCTCGGACCGCTCGATGCGCGCCGGCTTCTCGATGCGCACGGGCTCCGGATGCTCGACGTCGAAGATCTTGCGCATCTCCTTGACCTGCTCGGTGCGCTCGACGGCGGCCGCCTGCCCGATCTGGCGATCCTTGCGCGCGGCGAACGCCGCCACCACCTTCTCGCAGCCGACCTCGATCAGCAGGCCGATGCGCTCGAAGATCGACAGCCACGACACGCCGGTCCACAGGCTGAAGCCCGCCGCCGTCAGCACGATCAACAGCAGCGTGCCGCCGATCGCGCCCAGCGCGCCGAGTGCCGGATCGGCCACCACCTGGCCGATGATGCCGCCGGGCCCCAGCGGCAACTGCGCGTGGGGCACGTGCACGTACGCCGATTCGAGCCCCACGCAGCCGATCAGCAGCAGCGCGAAACCGAGCCACCGCTCCCACGCGAAACGCGGCTCGGGCAGCTCGGCGGCCGCCTTCGCGGCCTTGGCGCGAGGCTGCCGGCTGGCCAGCGTCAGCATCCGCAGCCGGCGATAGCCGCGCAGGATCGTCCCCACGCACAGCACGATCCACAGGTAGGCTGAATAACCGAACAGATAGAGGACCAGGTCGGCCAGCCATGCGCCGACGCGTCCGCCCGCGTTGTGGACGGTTCCGCCATGGATCGCATTGGACCAGCCGGGATCGCCGCGGTGATAAGTGACGAGGATCAGGAACAGGAACAGGGCGAGCGCCGTCAAACCGATCCAACCCGCCTCGCGCACGAGCCTGGCGGCGCGTTCGGGCAATACGAAATGCTGGGCGGGCCCGCGCCGCGTGGCCCCTGAAACTACGGCCGAAGCTCTGGCCATCTGCACGATCCTTGGAAACTGCCTGTTCTGAACTGCCGCGCCGCGCGGGCGATGCGCGGCGCTTCCACCCTGTCATCGGCCGGCGCATGCGCGCGGCCGGTCCCGCCTCAGTTGATGTACGCGCTGATCTTCTCGCGCAGGACCAGCCGGCCCTCGGGCATCGGAACGATGTAGCCGTCGATCTCCAGCCCTTTCATCACCCGCGACACCATCTCGCGCGACGCACCGATCATCTTGGCGATCTCCTGCCGCGGCAGCCGCCCCTTGACGATGCGCTCGCCGTCGATATTCTCCGAGAAATCGAGCAACACCCGCGCCACGCGCCCGTAGACGTCGAGCAGCGCCAGCGTCTCGATCTTCTTGTCGGCTTCGCGCAAGCGGCGCACCAGCCCTTTCATGATCTGCATGCCGATCTCCGGACTCTGGATCAGCATCGCCTTGAAGCTGTCCTTGTTGATCGCCATGAAGTCGGACGACTCGATCGTGATGACGCTTGCCGACCGCGGCGCGTCGTCGATCAGGCTCATCTCGCCGAAGAACTCGCCGGGGCCGATGACGGCCAGGATCACTTCCTTGCCTTCGGCGTCGGACCGCTGCACCTTGGCACGCCCGGACAACAGGATGTACAGCGATTGCGACGGCTCGCCCTCGGAAACGATCGTGCGGCCACGCGGATAGTTCTTCCGGACACTGCCCGCGGCCAGCGTATCGAGCTGGCCCTCGCTCAGACTCGAAAAGAGCGGCACGCGCCGCAAGAAAGCCTTGTTTTCTTCGTGGGCCATACACACCTCAAAAAGGCGGGGAGTTCCTATAATTTTGCTTCGGGCCCGGCCAAAAGCAAAACACCGGCTGAACTTTATCAGCTAAGTTAATGATTTTTTGAGCATTTCGCAAGCTCATCGTCGCTCGAGCAACGCTGAATCGTTGTTGTATCCGCGCCCGTTCCTCCATTTCTCACCGCACTCTCACCGTACCCAATCGCAAGGACCGTGATGCCTGACGTCAAACACAGCCGCGTACTGATCCTGGGCTCCGGCCCCGCCGGCTACAGCGCCGCCGTCTACGCCGCCCGCGCCAACCTGCAGCCCGTCCTGATCACCGGGATGGCCCAGGGCGGCCAGTTGATGACCACGACCGACGTCGACAACTGGCCGGCCGACGTCGACGGCGTCCAGGGCCCCGAGCTGATGGCGCGATTCGAGCGCCATGCGCAACGCTTCGGCACCGAGATCGTGTTCGACCATATCCATACGGCGCACCTGACCGAAACCCCGATCCGGCTGATTGGCGATTCGGGCGTCTATACGGCCGATTCGCTGATCATCGCGACCGGCGCGTCGGCCAAATACCTGGGCCTGCCGTCCGAGGAGCGGTTCATGGGCCGGGGCGTGTCGGCGTGCGCGACCTGCGACGGTTTCTTCTACCGGAACCAGGAGGTCGCGGTCGTCGGCGGCGGCAATACGGCGGTCGAGGAAGCGCTGTACCTGACCAACATCGCCCGCAAGGTGACGGTGATCCATCGGCGCGACAAGTTCCGCGCCGAGGCGATCCTGATCGACAAGCTGATGGACAAGGTGGCCGCCGGCGTCGCGCAGATCCGGTGGTTCCACGAGCTCGACGAGGTGCTCGGCGACGACAAGGGCGTCAACGGCCTGCGTCTGCGCGACAGCCGGACCGGCGCGCTGACCGACTTGGCCGTGCAGGGATTGTTCGTCGCGATCGGCCACCAGCCGAACACCGCGATCTTCGACGGCCAGCTCGACATGAAGGACGGCTACATCATCACGCGCACCGGCCTGGCCGGCATGGCGACCGCCACCAGCATTCCCGGCGTGTTCGCCGCCGGCGACGTGCAGGACCACGTCTATCGGCAGGCGATCACCAGCGCCGGAACCGGCTGCATGGCGGCGCTGGACGCGGCCCGATACCTCGAGGAAGCGGGCAAGGCATGAGCGGGCAGCGCGTCTCCTGACCGGCACCGGCCGCCCCGGCGATAGCGACGGATAGCGACGATGAGCGCGCGAGACGGCCTGAAGTCGTTCGCCGAGCTGGCCCGGCTGCGCAAGCAGTTGCGCCGGCAGGAAGCTGACGCCCAGCGCGCGCGGCTGCGCGAACGGGCGCAGGCGACGCTGGCGCGGCGCGATCATGATCTGTTCGCGCAGGCCCTGGCCGGCGTGCAGCCGCTGAAGGTCGTGCCGCGCCATCCGCGCCCGCCCCCCGACCTGCTGCCGATCGCGCGCCAGCATGCGCTCGACGAGGCGGCGGCGCTGGCCGAATCGCTGTCCGACGAGATCGACATCGAACGCTACCTGGACACCGATGACGCGCTGTCCTTCCATCGGCCGCAACTGGGCCTGGAGGTCGTCAAGCGGCTGCGGCGCGGGGAATGGGCGATCAAGCGCCAGATCGACCTGCATGGCCTTCGCGTCGACCAGGCCCGCGGCGCGCTGACCGAGTTCCTCGCGCAGGCGCTGCGCGCCGAGCATCGATGCGTGCGCATCATCCATGGCAAGGGGCTCGGCTCGATCAACCGTCAACCGGTGCTCAAGGGCAAGGTGCTCAAGTGGCTGGTCCAGCGCAGCGAAGTGCTGGCCTTCTGCCAGGCGCGCCCGAACGACGGCGGCAGCGGCGCGTTGATCGTGCTGCTGCAAGGCCGCAAGAGCGGCGGTTGACGCATAGGGTCCTCTCGCCCGGAATGCCCGCATGAACCCGACCTGGATCGCGCACCTGCCCGACATCGCGATGGCCGCCGCGCTGGCGTGGGGTGCGGGGCTGCGGCTGTACCTGGTCGTGTTCGCGCTGGGGCTGGCCGCGTCGCAGGGTTGGATCGGTTTGCCCGATCACCTGACGTTGCTGTCCCATCCGGTCGTCATCGGCGCGGCCGGCTTCATGGCGCTGATGGAACTGTTCGCGGACAAGCTGCCGTGGCTGGACAGCATCTGGGACGTGATGCAGACCTTCATCCGCATTCCCGCGGGCGCGGCGCTGGCCGGCGCGGTCTTCGGCGATTCGGGCGCCGCGATGACGGCCGCGGCGGCGCTGCTGGGCGGCTCGCTGACCGCAACCACGCATTTCGCCAAGGCCGGAACGCGGGCGATGGTCAACACCTCGCCCGAGCCCGTATCGAACGTGCTGGTATCGTCGGCCGAGGACGGCGCGGTGCTGGGCGGCCTGTGGCTCGCCCTGGCCAACCCGCTGGTGTTTCTGGTGCTGCTGGCGCTGTTCGTCATCGGCGCCGTCATCGCGCTGTGGATCAGTTGGCGCGTGCTGAAGCGGGTGTTCGGCCGGCGGCGGCGCGGTACACCGGGGTCGGGCGATCCCGGAGACGGATCGCCGCCGTCGACGAGCGCGGCTCCGCTACGGCGCTAACTAGGGCCTGTTAACGCTAAGATCGCCCCCGCGCCGATCCGCTGGGGCCATGGGCCGATGGGCCGGCCAATTGGAGCCGAGGAAAGCACCGGAACGAGGTCAGCCTCGAAGACCGGGGCTGACGCTCCGCCCCCGGTCAGATCGCCGATTCGCCGGTCTCGCCGGTGCGGATCCGGATCACGTCCTCGACCGGCGTCACGAAGATCTTGCCGTCCCCGATGCGTCCGGTGCGCGCGGATTTCAGGATCGCTTCGATCGCGGCATCGACCGATTGGTCGCCCACGACGATCTCGACCTTGACCTTGGGCAGGAAATCGACGACGTATTCGGCCCCGCGATACAACTCCGTATGTCCTTTCTGCCGGCCGAAGCCCTTGACCTCGGTGACGGTCAGGCCGGATACGCCGACCTCGGCCAGAGCCTCGCGGACTTCGTCGAGCTTGAACGGTTTGATGATCGCGGTCACGCGTTTCATGAAGACTCCAATAGATGCGGTACTCTGTGACGGAGGGCGCCGCGACGCGCGCCCGCGTTGCCGCATGCCGATCGATCCCACCGCCATCCCTTCGCCGCCAGACGCGTCGCCCTCCGACGATGACCGGCATTATCGCATGCGCGTGTTGCCCGACCTGTCGAGCGTGGACGCCGCGACCTGGAATGCGCTGGCCCGGCACCCGGAGCCGGGGCCGACCGTCCCGGCGCTGCAACCGTTCGTGCGATACGAATTCCTGCGCGCGCTCGAGCGCAGCGGCTGCGTCGGCGCGCAGACCGGCTGGCTGCCCCGCCATCTGTTGATCGAATCGCCGAGCGGTCCGAATGGCGCGAACGGCATGGACGCCCGCCCCCTCGTCGGCGCGCTGCCGATGTACGTCAAGGGCCATTCGTATGGCGAATACGTGTTCGATTGGGCGTGGGCCGACGCCTACGAACGGCACGGTCTCGATTACTACCCGAAGCTGCTGTCGGCGATCCCGTTCACGCCGGTGACCGGGCGACGGCTGCTGGCGGCCGATGGCGACGGGCGACGGTTGCTGGCCGCCGGGTTGATGCAGTTCGCGCGGGACAGCGGCCTGTCATCGCTGCACGTGCTGCTGCCGGACGAAGATGACGAACCGGCGCTGCGCGCGGCCGGCCTGTCGATCCGCAAGGGCGTGCAGTTCCACTGGCGCAACCGGGACTACCGCGATTTCGATGCGTTCCTGGCCGATCTGACGCAGCCCAAGCGCAAGAAGATCCGCGCCGAGCGCCGCAAGGTCCGCGAGGCTGGCGTCACGGTCGAGCGATTGGACGGTGCCGAGCTGCGCGAATCGCATTGGGCGTTCTTCCATGCCTGCTACCAGGCGACCTATCGGCAGCATCATTCGACGCCGTACCTGAACGAGCGGTTCTTCATGGACATCGGCGAATCGATGCCCGAGCATCTGATGATGGCGATCGCGTCGCTCGATGGGCGGCCGATCGCCAGCAGCCTCGTGCTGCGCGACGAGACGCGGCTGTACGGACGATATTGGGGGGCGCTCGAACACGTGCCGTGCCTGCACTTCGAGCTCGCGTACTACCAGACGATCGAAGCCGCGATCGAGCGGTGCATCCCGCTGATCGAAGGCGGCGCCCAGGGCGAGCACAAGATGGCCCGCGGCTTCGAACCGGTGGCGACCGCCTCCGCCCATTGGCTGCGGCACGCGCAGTTCGCCCGGGCCGTCGACGACTTCCTGCGCCGGGAAGACCGGATGATCGACGGCTATCTGGACGAACTGGCCGAGCGCACGCCGTTCCGCCCGGCCGACCCGCTTACCCGGTGATGCGCGTGCCTACCGCGTGCCTGCTTATTCCGTGATGCGCGTGCCTGCTTATTCTGTCACGCGCGTACGCGTGGGCGCCGCGCCGGCCGCATTCGCGGCCATCGGCTCCTGCCAGCCGCCGCCCAGCGCCCGATAGAGCGTGACGCGTGCCTGCAATTGGGCCAACTGGGTCTGGATCACGGTCTGCTGCGCCGCATACAGCGAACGCTGCGAATCGAGCAGGTCCAGGTAGCTGGACGCCCCGCCCTTGTAGCGCAGCTCGGCGAGCTTCAGTCGCTGCGACTCGGCTTCGACCTGGGCCCGCAGCGCGCCGAGCTGTTCGCCCAGCGTCGCCGACCCGGCCAGCGCGTCCGACACTTCCTTGAACGCGGACTGGATCGTCTTCTCGTACTGCGCGACCATGATGTCGCGCTGCACGCGGGCGCTGTCGAGCGTGGCGCGGTTGCGGCCGCCATCGAAGATCGGCACGCTGAGTGCCGGGCCGATACTCCATTGCCGGCTACTGCCTTCGAACAACTGGTTCAGTTCGCGACTGCCGAATCCGAAGCTGCCGGTCAGTGCGATGCGGGGGAAGAACGCGGCCCGCGCCGCACCGATATTGGCCTCGGCGGCCACCAGTTGCTGTTCCTGCGCACGGATGTCGGGCCGGCGCACCAGCAGATCCGACGGCAGGCCCGGCGGAACGTCGGCCAGCATCGTCTGCTGGGTCAGCGCCTGAGCCGGAGGCAGATCCGGCGGCAGCGCCTGTCCGAGCAGCAGCACCAGCGTGTTCTCGTCGAGCTGGCGCTGACGGCGCAGCGCGACCATCGACGCGCGGGCGCTCTCGACCAGCGTCTCCGCCTGGCGCAGATCGATCTCGGACGCTACGCCATTGTCGAAGCGCAGCTTCGACAGCCGGAACGATTCGTCGCGCGTGGCCAGCGTCTGCTCGGTCAAGCGCAGCAGCGCATCGTCGGCGATCATCGCCAGATAAGCGTTGGCCACCGACGCGACCAGGCTGATCTGCGCGGCCTTGCGGTTCTCCTCGGTCGCGAAGAACTGTGCGAGCGCCTGGTCTTTCAACGCGCGGACGCGGCCGAACAGGTCCAGTTCGTACGACGTGATGCCGACCGACGCGCCCAGCGTGTTGTACAGCAGCGGCGCACCGGTTATCGACAACGTCGACGGCGTATAGGAGCGCGTCGCCTGCGCGCCGGCACTGATGGTCGGGACCAGATCGGCCTGGCGGATCTGGAATGCCGCCCGCGCCTGCTCGACGTTGAGCACGGCGACACGCAGGTCGCGGTTGTTGTCGAGCGCGATCTGGATCAACTGGCGCAGCCGCTCGTCGCCGAAGAAATCCTGCCAAGCGACATCGGCCGGCGCCGGGGCTTCGGCCTTGGTCGTGCCCGGCGCGCCTTGCGACGACGCGGGGTAAGCGGTCGGAATCGGCGCGGCCGGACGTTGATGCTCGGGGATGAACGAGCAGCCGGCGACCATCACCGCCATCGTGGTGACGGCCAGCGCGATGGCCCGGCCGGCGCGGCGGCCTCGGAACGAACGATCAGTCATGGCTGGTCTCCGGCGCGGCGGGCGACGAGAGCGTACCGCCCCCTCCCGTGCGTTCGCTTTCCGGTTTCTGCCGGGGTTTGAAGATGCGCGAGACGAACACGAAGAACACCGGCACGAAGATCACCGCCAGGATCATCGCCGAGATCATCCCGCCGACGACACCGGTGCCGATCGCATGCTGGCTGGCCGAACTGGCGCCCGAGGCCAGCATCAGCGGCAGCACGCCGAGGATGAACGCCATCGACGTCATGATGATCGGCCGGAACCGCAGGTGGCAGGCCTCGAGCGTCGCTTCGAGCAGCCCCTTGCCTTCCTGGTGCAGGTCCTTCGCGAACTCGATGATCAGGATCGCGTTCTTGGCCGACAAGCCGATGATCGCGATCAGGCCGACCTTGAAGTACACGTCGTTCGGCAACCCGCGCAGGTCGGCCCCGATCAGCGAGCCGAGCACGCCCAGCGGCACTACCAGCATCACCGCCAGCGGGATCGACCAACTCTCGTACAGCGCGGCCAGTGCCAGGAACACCGCCAGCAGCGACAGGCCCAGCAGGATGAACACCTGGCTTCCCGACGCGAGCTTTTCCTCGCGCGACTGGCCGGTCCATTCGAAACCGAATCCCGGCGGCAACTGGCTGGCCAGGCGCTCCATTTCCGCCATCGCCGCGCCGCTGGACACCCCGGGCGCCGGCTCGCCGGCGATACGGGCGGCCGGGTAACCGTTGTAGCGGACCGACTGCACCGGCCCCTTCGTCCATTCGGTCGTCGCGAACGCGCTCATCGGCACCATCTTGCCGGACGAACTCATCACATTGAGCCGCAGCAGGTCGTCCGGATCCATCCGCCGCGGCGAATCGGCCTGCACGACCACCCGTTGCATCCGGCCCGCGTTCGGGAAGTCGTTGATGTAGGACGACCCCATCGACGTGGACAGCGCATTGCCGATCGACGCGAACTCGACGCCCAGCGCGTTGGCCTTGTCGCGATCGATCTGCAGCCGCAGCTGCGGCGCGTCGTCGAGGCCATCGAAGCGCACGCCGGTCAGCAGCTTGCTCTGCCGCGCCAGGCCGAGCAGTTGCTCGCGCGCCGCCAGCAGCTTGGCGTCACCCTGCGCCGCGCGATCCTGCAGGCGGAACACGAAACCGGTCCCGGTTCCCAGCTCGGGGATCGGCGGCGGGCTCAACGGATAGATGAACGCGTCGCGGATCCGCATGAACGTGCCGAACGCGCGCTGCGCGAACCCCTGGGCGCTTTGACCGGGTTCCGTGCGCTCGCCCCAGTCCTTGAGCACCGTGAACGCCAGGCCCGCGTTCTGGCCCTGGCCCGAGAAGCTGAACCCCAGCACGGCGACCATCTTCGCCACCTCGGGCTGCTTCAGGTAGAACTGCTCGATCTGCTTGACGACCGCCTCGGTCCGGTTGACCGTGGCCCCCGGCGGCAACTGGATGTTGGTGATCAGGTAGCCCTGGTCCTCGTTGGGCAGGAACGACGTGGGCATCCGCATGAACAGGAACCCGACGACGCCGACGATGACCACGTAGATCAGCATGAAGCGGCCCGTGCGGCGGATGACTTTCGACACGGTCCCTTCGTAGCCCCGGTTGATCCGCTTGAACGTGCGGTTGAACCAGCCGAAGAAGCCCTTCTTCTCGATGTGCGACCCCTTGGCGACGGGCTTGAGGATCGTCGCGCACAGCGCCGGCGTCAGGCTCAGCGCGAGGAACGCCGAGAACGCCAGCGACGCGACCATCGTCACCGAGAACTGCCGGTAGATGTTGCCGACCGAGCCGCCGAAGAACGCCAGCGGAATGAACACGGCGATCAGCACCACGGTCACGCCGATGATCGCCGCCGAGATCTGCCGCATGCCCTTGCGCGCGGCTTCCTTGGGCGCGAGCCCTTCCTCGGCCATCAGGCGCTCGACGTTCTCGACGACCAGGATCGCGTCGTCGACCAGAATGCCGATCGCCAGCACCATCGCGAACATCGTCAGCACGTTGATCGAATAACCGAGCGCGGCCAGCACCGCGAACGTCCCCATCAGCGCGACCGGCACGACGATCGTCGGGATCAGCGTGTAGCGCAGGTTCTGCAGGAACAGCAGCATCACCAGGAACACCAGCACGACCGCCTCGAGCAGCGTGTGCACGACCTTCTCGATCGACAGCGCGACGAACGTCGACGTGTCGTAGGGGATCTCGTACTTGACGCCCGCGGGGAAGAACTGGGACAGCTCGGCCATCTTGGCGTGGATCGCCTTGGCGGTCGCCAGCGCATTGCCGGTCGGCGACAACTGCACGCCGACGCCCGTCGACGGCTGTCCGTTGAAGCGGGCCGAGGTCTGGTATTGCTGCGCGCCCAGCTCGATCCGCGCGACATCGCGCAGGCGCACGGTCGAACCGTCGGCATTCGCGCGCAGCACGATGTTGCCGAATGCCTCGGTGGTCGTCAGTTGACCCGAGACCAGCACGGTCGCGGTAATCTCCTGCGTGCTCAGGTTGGGCAGGTCGCCGACCGCGCCGCCCGACACGACGGCGTTCTGTGCACGGACCGCCGCGTTGACCTGGTCGATGGTCAGGTTGTAGCCGACGAGCTTGTTGGGGTCGATCCAGACCCGCATCGCACGCTCGGTGCCGAACAGCTGAGCCTGGCCGACGCCGGGGATCCGCTGGAGCTCCGGCAGCACGGTGCGTGACGCGTAGTCGCCCAGCGTCACCGGGTTGTATTGGCCGTTATCCGAATACAGGATCGTGAACAGCAGGAAGTTGGCCCTGCTCTTGTCGACCCGCACGCCCTGCTGCGTGACCGCCGCCGGCAGGCGCGGCGTCGCGCGGCTCAGCCGGTTCTGCACGTCGACCTGCGCCAGATCCGGATTGGTACCGGCGGCGAACGTGATCGTGATCGTCGCCTGGCCCGTCGACTGCGAGACGGACTCGACGTAGATCATCCCCTGCGCGCCGTTCATCTCCTGTTCGATCAGGCTGACGACCGACTCCTCGAGCGTCTTGGCCGACGCCCCCGGGTAGGTGGCGGTGATGACGATCGCCGGCGGCGCGACGGTCGGATACTGCGAGATCGGCAGTTGCGTGATCGCGGCACCGCCGATGACGGAGATGAACAGCGCGATCACCCAGGCGAAGACCGGGCGATCAATGAAGAACTGAGCCACGCGCGCTCCTTGCTTACTGTTTGTTCGCCGACGCGCCGCCCGAGGCCGGGCCGGCGGCGCCCTGGCCGGAAGGTCGAGCCGCGTCGGCGGCAGGCTTGCCCGCCTCGCCCGGCTGGCGCGCGGCGGTCGGCGCGGTCGGGCTGATCGGCGACTGCCAGGCCACCGGCTTGACCGGCGCACCGGGCACCATCATCTTCTGGAAGCCGTCGACGATGACCTTCTCGCCGCCCTTGAGTCCCTCGGTGACGATCCAGCGGCTGCCGATCTGCTGCCCGGTCCTGATCGGCACGCTGCTGACCTTGCCTTGATCATCGACGAGCATGACCGTGGACCCCACGATGCTGCGCTGGACCGCCTGCTGCGGAACCAGCAGCGCGCCGACCGACTGCGCCTGCTCGATCCGCACGCGCACGTACATGCCGGGCAGCAGCAGTCCGTCGGGATTCGGCAGCTCGGCGCGCAGCGTGATCTGGTTGGACGACGGGTCGACGCTGATGCCGGCCATGATCAGCTTGCCGGGCCGGTCATAGGGCGTCCCGTCGTCGAGCAGCACCTGGATCTCGGCGGCCGTGCCGCCATCGAGCTTCTTGAGCTTGCCGCTGTCGAACTGCTGGCGCAGCCGCAGCAGCTCGGTCGACGACTGCGTGAAGTTGACGTACAGCGGATCGATCTGCTGGACCACGGCCAGCGGCGTCGCTTCGCCCTGGCCGACCAGCGCGCCTTCGGTGACCAGCGACTGGCCGATCCGGCCCGAGATCGGCGACACGACCGACGTATACCCGAGGTTGATCCGCGCCGTCTGGATCGCCGCGCGAGCCGATGCCACGTCGGCTTCGCCTTGCTTCTGCGCGGCCACGGCATTGACGTAGTCCTGCTTGCTGACCGCGTTGGCCTCGACCAGCGGCTTGTAGCGCTCGGCCTGCGCCCGCGCCTGCATCAGGTTGGCCTCGGAGCGCGCCAGCACGGCCGTCGCGCTCTCGAGGGTCGCGCGGTAGGGGGCCGCGTCGATCTGGTAGAGCGCCTGCCCGGCCTTGACATGGCTGCCTTCGGTGAACAGCCGCTTCTCGACGATCCCGGCTGCCCGGGCGCGGACCTGGGCGACCCGCCAGGCATCGAGCCGGCCAGGCAGGTCGGTGCTCAACGTGACCGTCTCGGGTGCGACGATGACCACGCCGACTTCGGGTGGCGGCATGCCGCCGCCGGGGCCGCCCCCGCCCTGCTGCGCCGGCTTGTCACCGCCTCCACAGGCGGCGACCAGCAACGCGGTCATGGATGCCAGGCCCAGGGCACGCAGTCGGAACATGTTCATTAGAAGCCTTCGGGAAAAATCGCCACGCCACTCGGCGTGCAGGGACAACACGTTCTGCGGAAAGCGTCGACCGTCGCGGCCGGAGGCTCCCGCAGGGGTATCAGAGGTCACAAAGCCGAGGTCGCAAAGCTGGGTACTATGCCAGAGCCCAGCCGAACCCGGCGGTCGTCGCCGCGCGCGCATCGGATGCGAAGACGCCGGACCCTCGGCAGAATCCAGCGTTCTCCAGGCGGTGACATTATTGTCAAAATTGACAAGTTCGTCAATTATTGATAACGTCATCGAGTTGTCTTCGCAACATCCGCCCGACGGCCGGATCGCCCGCCCGAGAGGGCCGCTGGCCATTCGCTCTGCGTCGCGCGAATCGATCGGCGCCTACAAAGCTGCATTCGCCCTGGTCGCGCCACTTCGATGAAACCCGTTCCCGCGCCCTGCATCGCCGCCGGCCTGCCCGCCAAGCGGATGCGCACCCGCGCGGCACTGGTCGACGCGGCGCTCGAGCTGATCGCCGACCACGAACCCGAGACGATCAACATCGACATGCTGGTACGCCATGCGCGGATGGCGCGGGGAACGTTCTACAACTATTTCCCGTCGTGGCAGGACCTGCTGGTCGCCGTCGCGGAGAAGATGCACGGTGATTTCACCACGCGCGTCGAATCGCGCCTGGGGCCGAACGACTCGGATACCGTCGTGTTGGCCTGCATCGCCCGCTGGACAATCCAGTTGTGCATCGACGAGCCGGCGCTCGCCTGGGCATGGGTCCGGATGGGGCCCCGCCTGCACGACCTGCTGTATGAACGGCAGGATCCGCGATCGCGCCCCAAGCAGGCGATCCGCAGCCTGTGCGCCGGACGGGCGACCGACCTGGGCGCTTTCTGCCTGATCGGCGGTACGGTCTTCACGACCGCGCGCCAGTTGCTGACCGGCAAATTATCGATCGACGAGGCCGAGGACGTGCTGGCACTGGTCCTCCGGGGCATCGGGGCGCCGCCGGCGCAGATCCGTCCGGCGCTGGACCGCGCGCGCGCGTTCGTGCAGACGCGCGTCGTTCCGGCCCCGGACTGACGCTCGCTGCGTCAGTCCTTCGTCTCATCAGCCCTTTTTCTGGGCCTTGAACCGGGCGATACCCTCGACGAGTTCACGCGCCGCTTCTTCGGGGCCGTCCCAGCCCTTGACCTTGACCCATTTGCCCGAGTCCAGGTCCTTGTAGTGCTCGAAGAAGTGCTGGATCGTGTGCAAGCGCGCCGGGTTGATGTCGTCGACCTTGCGCCAGTGCTTGTAGATCGGCAGGATCTTGTCGGTCGGCACGGCCAGCAGCTTGGCATCGCCCCCGGCCTCGTCGTCCATCTGCAGCACGCCCAGCGGACGGCAGCGGATGACGGCGCCGGTGGTCACCGGAAACGGCGTGATCACGAGCACGTCGAGCGGGTCGCCATCGTTGCCCAGCGTTTGCGGTACGTACCCGTAGTTGCACGGGTAGTGCATCGCCGTCATCATGAAGCGATCGACATGCAGTACGCCGTCATCGTCGACCTCGTACTTGATCGGGTCGGCGTTCATCGGAATCTCGATGACGACGTTGAAGTCCTCGGGGACGTTGTCCCCCGGTTCGATCAATGCAAGGCTCATAGCGGTCTCTGGTGATGGAGATGGGCCGGCGGATTATAAACGACCGCCCCTGTTCGGAAACGGACAGCGGCACCGGAAAGAGTCCGCAAATCCGCACGGCCGCTGGCAGGCGGCCTTCAACGGCGATATCGTCGCCGCGACGGTCCCTGCCGCTCCTTGCCCCGTTCCTTCCATCCCCTTCCATCCCCTTCCATCCTATTTTCCCAGCCGTCTTCCCGCCATGTCCGCCCTGCCCGTTCCCGCCGACGCCACGCTTCCCGCCACGACCGCCCAGCTCTTCATCGACAACGAGGCCGTGCCGGCGCAGACCGGCCAGACACTGCCGGTCGTCGATCCGTCGACCGGAACGGTGTTCGGCCAGATCGCCCGCGGACAGCGCGACGACGTCGACCGCGCGGTGCGATCGGCACGCCGCGCGTTCGATGGTCCCTGGGGCCGCACCGATGCCGCGCAGCGCGGCCGCCTGCTGCTCAAGCTCGCGCAACTGGTCGAGCGCGAGCGCGAACCGCTGGCGCGGATCGAATCGCGCGACACCGGCAAGCCGCTGCGGCAGGCACGCGCCGACGCCACCGCGCTGGCACGGTACTTCGAGTTCTACGGCGGCGCGGCGGACAAGCTGCACGGCCAGACGCTACCGTACCAGGAGGGCTACACGGTCATGACGCTGCGCGAGCCGCACGGCGTGACCGGGCACATCGTGCCGTGGAACTACCCGATGCAGATCTTCGGCCGCTCGGTCGGCGCATCGCTGGCGGCCGGCAACGCCTGCGTCGTCAAGCCCGCCGAGGATGCCTGCCTGTCGCTGCTGCGCATCGGCGAACTGGCCGCCGAGGCCGGCCTGCCGCCGGGCACGCTGAACATCGTCCCCGGCCTGGGTGCCGAAGCCGGCCAGGCGCTGGCCGAACACCCCGGCGTCGACCACCTGTCGTTCACCGGCTCGACCGACACCGGGCGCCGGGTGGCACAAGCGGCGGCCGCGCATTTCTGCCCGGTCACGCTCGAGTTGGGCGGCAAGTCGCCGCAACTGGTGTTCGCCGACGCCGACCTGCAAGCGGCGATGCCGGTGCTCGTCAACGCGATCATCCAGAATGCGGGCCAGACCTGCTCGGCCGGCAGCCGCATCCTGGTCGAACGTTCGATCTACGACGCGACGGTCGCGCAACTGGCCGAGCGCTTCGCCGCGCTGCGCGCCGGGCCGGCCAGCGCCGACCTCGACCTGGGGCCGCTGGTGACGCGCAAGCAGCAGCAGCGCGTCTGGGACTTCCTGTCCGATGCGCAGGCGAGCGACCTGCGCTTCGCGGCCCAGGGCCAGATCGTCGATCACGCGCCCAGCGAAGGCTTCTACCAGGCGCCGGTGCTGCTGGCCGACGTGCCGATCGAACACCGGTTGTCACAGCACGAGATCTTCGGCCCGGTGCTGATCGTCACCCCGTTCGACGACGAGGCGCAGGCGCTGGCCTTCGCGAACGGCACCGACTACGGCCTGGTCGCCGGCGTCTGGACGCAGGACGGCGCGCGGCAGATGCGCATCGCCCGGCGTTTGCAGTCCGGCCAGGTGTTCATCAACAACTACGGCGCGGGTGGCGGCGTCGAACTGCCGTTCGGTGGCGTCAAGCACAGCGGCTACGGACGCGAGAAAGGCTTCGAGGCGCTGTACGCGTTTACATCACTGAAGACCGTCGCGATCCGCCACGGCTGACACGGAGACATCGGATGCGACTCGACGACAAGGTAGCGCTGATCACCGGCGCCGGTTCGGGCTTCGGCGCGGGCATCGCCGAACGTTTCGCCCGCGAAGGCGCGCGCGTGATCGTCAACGACGTCAACGCCGATGCCGGCCAGGCCGTCGCCCAGGCCATCAACGACGCGGGCGGCCAGGCGCGCTTCGTCCGCGCCGACGTATCGTCGGGCAGCGACTACCAGGCGCTGGTCGACGCGAGCGTCAACGCTTATGGCCACCTGGACATCGTCGTCAACAACGCCGGTGTCTCGCATCGCAACCAGTGGCTGCTCGACGTCAGCGAAGCCGAGTTCGACCGCGTCTACGCGATCAACGTCAAGAGCCTGTATTGGTCCGCGCAGCACGTCGTGCCGCATTTCCAGCAACGCGGCGGCGGCTGCTTCGTCAATATCGCTTCGACGGCAGGCGTGCGTCCGCGCCCCGGATTGACCTGGTACAACAGCAGCAAGGGCGCGATGATCACCGCGTCTCGCTCGATGGCCGTCGAGCTGGCGCCCTACAACATCCGCGTGAACGTCATCAACCCGGTGGCCGGCGATACGCCGCTGCTCGCCACGTTCATGGGAGAAGACACGCCGGAAATCCGCGCGCGCTTCCTGTCGTCGATCCCGCTGGGCCGATTCTCGATGCCTGCCGACATCGCGAACGCCGCGCTGTTCCTGGCGTCGGACGAGGCGGCGTTCGTCACCGGCGCCTGCCTCGAAGTGGACGGCGGCCGCTGCGTGTGAGGCGGCGGCCGCGCGCGGCGGTCAGTTCTTCGCGAAGCCCGCCAGACGCTTGTTGATCAGCATGTCGGCCTCGGCCATGATGCGGTCGATCAGCTCCTTGCAGGTCGGCACGTCGCGGATCAGGCCCGCGACCATCCCGCAGCTCCACGCGCCCGAATCCATGTCGCCCTCGATCATCACCTTCGGATAGATGCCGGCGACCTTGCCGTGGATGTCGGAGATCTGCAGCGCCGCGCCCTTCTCGCGCTCGATCCGCAGGATCTCCTCGACGCCGGCGTTGTCCAGCACGCGCTCGGTGTTGCGCAGGCTGCGCATGATCAGGCGCGTGTCCAGCTCGGACGCGGCGACGATCGCCTGCTTGACGTTCTCGTGGATCGGGGCCTCCTTGGTCGCCATGAAGCGCGTGCCCATGTTCATGCCCTCGGCGCCCAGCGCCAGCGCGGCGACCAGGCTGCGGCCGTCGGCCATGCCGCCCGACGCGACGAACGGTACCTTCAGCTCCTCGGCCGCGCGCGGCAGCAGGATGAAGTTGGGCACGTCATCCTCGCCCGGGTGGCCGCCGCACTCGAAGCCGTCGACGCTGACCGCGTCGCAGCCGATCGCCTCGGCCTTGAGCGAGTGGCGCACCGACGTGCACTTATGGATGACCTTGATACCGGCTTCCTTGAGCAGCGGCATGTACTCCTGCGGATTGCGGCCGGCCGTCTCGACCGCCTTGACGCCGCCCTCGATGATCGCCTGGATGTACTCGGGGTAAGGCGGCTTGGCGAACGTCGGCAGGAACGTCAGGTTGACGCCGAACGGCTTGTCGGTCATCTCGCGGCACTTGGCGATTTCCTTGGCCAGCTTCTCGGGCGTCTGCTGCGTCAGGCCGGTGATGATGCCGAGCCCACCCGCGTTGGACACCGCGGCCGCCAGCTCGGCGAAGCCGACGAAATGCATGCCGCCCTGGATGATCGGATACTGGATGCCGAACAGTTCTGTAATGCGCGTCTTCAAGAGTGTCTCCTCGTCGTCGATCGTGAACGGATTTCGTGAACGGATTGAGTGGATTCAGGTGATCAGGGCACGGCCCTGCCCATACGTGTGCGCGGCGGCCAGCCGGTATTGGGTCGACGCTTCCGCCGGCCGGTCGATCGCCTCGAAAAGCTCGGCCAGCGCATAGTGGGCCGGAGCGGGATCGGGGGCGCGCAACGCGATGCGCAGGAACTCCTCTGCCTTGCCCCACAGCGCTTCATCCATGCAAAGCCGCCCCAGCGTCAGCATTAGCGCCGGATCATCGCCGTACTGGTCGCGCCAGCGTTCGGCGCGGGACAGCCGCTCGCGCGCCGGGATCGATCGCAACGCCAGGTAGCGGCGCAGCAGACCAGGCGACAACTGGCGCTGCATTCCCTGGTCGATCAGCTTCCAGGCCATTTCCTCGTCGCCGGATTCGCCGAACGCGGCGGCGGCGGCCTCGATCACCTCGGGCTGCTCGCGCTCGCTGGCCGACAATCCCGCGTAGAGCTCCTTCAGCCCCACCGGATCACCGCTGCGCTGGGTGATCAGCGCGCGCAGCGCGCGCAGCTTCAGGCCGCGAATGGCGGCCGGATGAAGCGCCTCGCGTTTTTCGAGCTGCCGCGCGAGCTGGAGCACCTTCGGCCAATCCTCGGCCTGTTCGTAGGCCTTCAGCGCCAACCGCAGCGACTGGATGTGGCGCGCGCCGCGGCTGTGCAGCGATTGGATGTGCGCGAGCGCGCGCGGCGCGTCCTGGTCGTCGACCGCCACTTCGGCGGCCGTCATCAGGTACGCCTGCTGCGCGGCCTGGTCGGCCTCGACGCTGGCCAGCCAGCGGTCGCGACGCTCGTTCTCGCGCAGCCGATGCGCGGCGCGGGCACCGATCAGCGCGGCCGGCCCGGCCAGCGACTCGTCCTCGCGAGCCTTCTGCGCGAGCCGCTCGGCCCGGCCGAAGCGGCCCTCGAAGAAAGCCAGCACACCGTCGCGCAGCGCCAGGATCGCCACGTCGCGCTGGCGGCGCGACCGGTACTCGCGCACCCGCGCCGGCAGATCCAGCGCCTTGGACAGGCCGATCAAGCCGAAATGCATGACGAAAAACGCGGCCACCAGCACCAGCACCAGCAGGTTGACCGAGATGTCGACCCGGTAAGGCGGCCAGAACAGCGCGACGTTGCCGTGGTTGAACCGCAGCAACAGCGCCATGCCCACCGCCGCGGACAGGATCAGGATGACCCAGACGATCCAGCGCATCGACGACTCCCTTAGCGCGTGGCTTCGCGCGCGGCGCGCTGCGCGCGCACGGCGGTCAACGTATCGGCCAGCGACGGCAGATCCGTGGTGATGCGGCTTTGCTGGATCTGCTTGAGCGAATCGAGCACGTTGGCCACGGCCTTGCTCTGCCCGTCGTAGAAGCGGGTCAGCCAGTCGGTCGCATGGGTCAGGTCGCTGTGCAGCACCACGTCGTTGCGCGCCAGCAGCGCGAGGCGTGCGCTCAGCAGCGACAGGCGCAGGTTCTCGCGCACGAAATACTGCTGTTCGGGCGCGAGCAGCACGGCCTGCGGATCATCGATGCGGTTGACCCGGATCAGTTGAAGCAGTTCGTTCTTCAGCGAGTTCCAGCCGCGGCGGCCGGAGTCGGCCAGCCGATCGAGCGTCGACCCGGCTTCGGCCGGTTCGGGCAGAGGCGCCGCTTCGTCCGGACGCCCGGGCGGTGTCGCGCCCGCCAGCATCGGCAACTGGTCGAGCGACGCCATGATGCTGTCCAGTCGCAGCGACAACGCCGAGATATCGATCTGCGGCACCGCCCGCAGCCGGTCGATGTCGCGGGCCAGCAGGCGCTGCACGGTCGCGACGGCCTGCGGGTCGGCCCGCTTCAGGTTGTTGTCGGCATCCTGCAGCGCGGCGAGCGCGGCCTGCACGTTACCGGCGACCTGCAACTGCTGCGAAGCGACGGATACCGCGACCTCGGTATCGGCGAGCACCGAATCGAGCGTGTCGGCCGCGAAGTTCTTGTACAGGCGCTCGAGCTGGGCCTGCTGTTCGCTCATCTCGCCGAGCTTGCTCTCCTGCACCGCCGAGCGGCCGATCAGTTCGCGCGACTGGTCCTGCGCCAGCTTGAACTGCTGGTCGAGCTGGCTGACGCGCATCTCGGCGTCCTGCCAGCGGCGAGCCGCCTCGCGCACGACCCGCTCGCTGCGCTGCCATGCATAGACCGATGCCGCCAGCGCGACGATCGACAGCAGCAATGCGATCGTGCCGAGAACGCGGCCGCCGCCGCGCGGCCGCGGCGCGGGCGCCGTGAACGCGGGGCGCGGCACGGCGTCGGCCTGCGCCGGGGGACGGGATGCCGCGCCGACGGCCTGCGCGCCATCGGACGTCGTGCCTGCGGTCGTCGAACCGGGGGTCGACGCGCCCTTCACATCGGGATCGTTCTCGTTCATCCGCAAGATTCTATCGCGGC
>JAKPAM010000220.1 GCA_029779435.1 Pseudomonadota bacterium
AGGCGTTACCTGTTTACTGCAGGAGAAGGCCGATGATCACCGGCGCACCGATCCCTACCCACGTCAGCAGCGCGAGTGCCAGCGCCACCATGACGGCGGCGCTGCCCAGGTCCTTGGCGCGGCCCGCAAGGGGATGGGCTTGCGTCGAGATAAGATCGGCCAACGCCTCGATCGCCGAATTCAGCAACTCGGTAATCAGCACGATCAGCAACGAGCCGATCAACAGCACCCGTTCGAGTGCGCTGAACGGCAGCCACAGCGCCAGCGGCACCAGCACGACGCACAGCGCCAGTTCCTGGCGAAACGCGGCCTCATGCTGGAAAGCCGCGCGCAGGCCTTGCAACGAGTAGCGGGCGGCGTTGGCGACGCGGCCGAAGCCGCCCGTGCTCTTGGGCGGCCTGCCGGCAGGCGTGCTGCTCACTTGCCCTGGAAGTTCGGCGGACGCTTGGCCAGGAAGGCCGCGACGCCTTCCTTGAAGTCGGCCGTCTTGCCGGCCTGGTCCTGCAGCGTCGCTTCGAGTTCGAGCTGCTCGGTCAGGCTGCGCTCGGTGCTGCCGTTGAGCGCCTGCTTGATCAGCGCGTAAGCGCGCGTCGGCATCGAGGCCAGGTGCCGGGCGAGTTTCTGCGCCTCGTCCTGCAGCGCGTCGTCCGGAATCATCTTCCAGACCATGCCATAAGCGTGGGCGTCGGCCGCGCTGATCTTCTCGGCCAGGATCGCCATCGCGCGAGCGCGCACGTCGCCGACGTAGCGCGGCAGGAAGTACGTGCTGCCCGCATCCGGCACCAGGCCGATCTTGGAGAACGCCTGCAGGAACGACGCCGACTCGGCGGCCAGCACGATGTCGCCGGCCAGCGCGATGCTCATGCCCGCACCCGCGGCCACGCCGTTGACGGCGGTGATCACCGGCTTGGGCATGCCTCGCAGGTTCTCGATGACCGGGTGGTAACGCTTGCGCAGCGTCTCGCCGGCCGTGCTGGTGCCGCCCGCCGAACTCGACGACAGGTCGGCGCCCGCCGAGAATCCGCGTCCGGCGCCGGTGATCACGACCGCGCGGATCGATGCATCGTCGGCGACACGCTGCACGGCTTCCTTCATTTGGTCCATCAGATCGGCGTTCAGTGCATTGAGCACCGTCGGCCGATTCAGGGTGATCGTCGCCACGCCGTTGTCCACACTACACAGTACGGCCTGTTCGCTCATCGTCTTCTCCAGCTCTGACAAAAAAGGGGATCGCTGGCGGCCCGTGCGCCCGGCACGGGCGCCGGGCCATCGCGATCGCGGTCGGCAATCATCGCACGGCCCACGGGGCGGGCGCTTCGGCCTACGCGTCGGCAGGCGCGCCGGCCGACGCCCGAATGGTCAGCATCGATCGACCCGAGGACACCTGCTGGCCGACGGCGACGGCGAGATTGTGAACGATCCCGTCGATCGGGGCCGCGATCCGGTGTTCCATCTTCATCGCTTCGATCGACAGCAGGATCTGTCCGCGTGATACGGCCTGTCCGTCTGCGACGTTGACCGCGACGACCTGTCCATGCATCTTCGCGACGATCTCGCCGTCGTGCTCGCCGCCGCTGCGCGTCGGCGGTTCGCGCTCCAGGTCGTCGAAGCGTGCGCTGACGCCGTCCAGGTCCAGGTGTCCGGCATCGGCCTGGCCGGTGAACCGGCCGCGCAGGCGCAGGCCGTCGACGTCGAGCAGGCCGGGCGTCGAGGTGTCCACGCCGATCGAGAACGTCGTGGTGTCGCCGCCTGCGCCGGACGGCGGCCGAACCGCGACTTCGAAACGGCCGTCGCCGAGCGTGCGCACGCGGGTCTGCCAGATCGCGTCGTCCACACGCAGTCTCAACGGGCGCTCGTACGGGCCCATGCTCGACCATGATGCCAGGTCACCGTGGACGGCGCCGAGCTGGTCGACGCGAAGCGCCGCGGCGCATGCGATCCAGCGCGCGTCCGGAGCCGGGGCATGCCATGCGGCCGCGGCATCGGTCAACCAGCGGGTCGACAGGTCGGGATTCGCGAAGTGCGGATCGCGCAGGCATGCGATCAGGTAGTCGCGGTTGGTGGTCAGTCCAGCGATCGTGCTGGCCTGCAGGGCGGCGATCAGCTTGCGGCGCGCCTGTTCGCGGTCGCTGCCATGGGCGATCAGCTTGGCGATCATCGAATCGTAGTGAGGCGAGATCGACGCCTGCGGCGCCAGGCCATGGTCCACGCGCACGTCGTGCCCGTCGGCCAGCGACCATGCTTCGATCCGGCCGGACTGGGGGACGAAGCCCGCGAACGCGTCCTCGGCGCACAGGCGCGCTTCGATCGCGTGGCCGTCGAGGCGGATCTGTTCCTGGCTCAGCGGCAGCGGCTCGCCTTGCGCGACGCGCAACTGCCATTCGACCAGATCCAGCCCGGTGATCGCCTCGGTCACCGGATGCTCGACCTGCAGCCGCGTGTTCATCTCGAGGAAATAGAACTGCCCGTCCGGCGCCAGCAGGTATTCGATCGTGCCGGCGCCCACGTAGCCGACTTCGCGGGCGAGCTTGACGGCCGCTTCGCCCATCCGCTGCCTCAGGTCGGCATCGACGCCGGGGGCCGGGGCTTCTTCGAGCACCTTCTGGTTGCGTCGCTGGGTCGAGCAGTCGCGCTCGCCCAGGTAGACGTAGCGGCCATGCCGGTCGCCGAACACCTGCACCTCGACGTGCCGTGCGGTCTCGAGCAACCGTTCGAGCAGCAGCGTGCCGTTGCCGAACGAGCCTTGCGCCTCGGTGCGGGCCGCGCGCAACAGGCCGACCAGCGCCGCCTCGTCGTCGACGTCGTCGCAGCGGCGCATGCCGCGGCCTCCGCCGCCGGCCGCTGCCTTGATCATCAGCGGTGCCCCGATCTTGCGCGCCTCGGCAACGAGCAGCGCCTCGTCCTGGTCGGCGCCGGCGTAACCGGGCAGGCAGGGGACGCCGACGCGCCGCGCGAGCTGCTTGGCCGCCGACTTGTTGCCGAGCGCGTCGATCGCGCTGGCGGGCGGCCCGACGAAGATCAGTCCGGCTTCGTCGCAGGCCCGTGCGAAATCGGCGTTCTCTGACAGGAAGCCATAGCCGGGATGAACGGCCTGGGCGCCCGCGCGGCGGCAGGCGTCGATCACGCGGGGGATCGACAGATAGCTGTCGCGCGCGGCCGCCGGACCGATCGGCACCGCCGCGTCGGCCAGGCGGACGTGGCGGGCGTCGCGGTCGGCGTCCGAATGGACGGCGACGGTGCGCAATCCGAGGCGGCGCGCGGTGTCGATCACGCGGCAGGCGATTTCGCCGCGGTTGGCGATCAACAGCGTGTCGAATGGCGCTGCGTGGGACGGCGCTGCGCGGGTTGGCGCCGCGCGGGTTAGCGTCGATCGCGCATCGCGTTGGGAGGAAGGGCCGTTCATCACGGGCTCCGGATCAGTGACCGCGGGGCATGATGCCCATGGTCTTGGCGATGATGCTCAGCATGATCTCGTCGGCGCCGCCGCCGATCGAACCGAGCCGCGAATCGCGCCAGGCGCGATTGACGCGGGTGTCGTGGACATAGCCCATCCCGCCGCAGAACTGCACGCACCAGTCGGAGACCTCGCGCGACATCCGCGCGCCCTTGAGCTTGAGCATCGATGCGAGTTGCGTGACGTCGTTGCCTTCGACGTAGAGCTTGGTCGCGCGATGCAGCAGCGAGCGGACGGCCTCGACCTCGGCCTTCAGTTCGGCGAGCTTGTAATGGATGTACTGGTTGTCGAGCAACGGCTTGCCGAACGCGACCCGCTCGCGCAGGTAATTGATCGTCTCGGTCAGGATGTGGTCGGCGCCCATCGACTTGGCGCCGGCGAACAGCCGTTCCTCCTGGAACTGCATCATCTGGTAAGTGAAGCCCATCCCCTCCTCGCCGATCCGGTAGCGCTGCGGGATGCGTACGTCGTCGAAGAAGATCTGCGCGGTGTCCGACGAGTTCATGCCCGCCTTTTTCAGCTTCTTGGCGATCTCGACACCCTTGCTCTTCATCGGCACGACCATCATCGTCTTGTTGCGATGCGGGTTGCCCTCGGACGTGATCGCGAGCAGGCAAATCCAGTCGGCCTGCGTGCCGTTGGTCGTCCACATCTTGCCGCCGTTGATCACGTAGTCGTCGCCGTCCTTGCGCGCAGTCGTCTTGATCGACGCGACGTCCGAACCGGCGCCGACCTCGGACACGCCCAGGCACGCGACGTAGTCGCCGGCGATCGATGGGGCGAGGAACTCCTTGCGCAACTCATCCGAGCCGAAGCGCGCGAGCGCGGGGGTGGCCATGTCGGTCTGCACGCCGATCGCCATCGGGATACCGCCGCAGTGGATGGCGCCCATGGCTTCGGCCATCGCCACCGAGTACGAGTAATCGAGGCCTAGGCCGCCGTACTCGACCGGTTTGGTGACGCCCAGGAAGCCCAGGTCGCCCATCTTCTTGAACAGCTCGTGCGCCGGGAAGATCTCGTTCTTTTCCCACTCGTCGACGAACGGGTTGATTTCCGATTCGATGAAGCGGCGCAGGGACTCCTGCATCTGGAGGTGCTGTTCGGTATAGATCATCAGTGGTTCTCCGGAACGGAAGAAGAGGTATGGGCGTTCTCAGGGGCGGGCGACGCCGAACTGCATCGGGCGGACTCGCCGTTGTTCGGCGGCCAGGCAGATGTCGAAGGCCAGGCCGAGCACGCGGCGCGTATCGCGCGGGTCGATGACGCCGTCGTCGAGCAGCCGCGCACTGGTGTAGAACGCGCCCGACTGCGAATCGAAGTTCTCGACGATCTTGCGCTGCAGCGCGTCGAGCTGGGCTTCGTCGATGGGTTGGCCCTTGCGGCGGGCACCGCCTTCGGCGACGATGCGCATCGTCAGCGCCGCTTGTTCTCCGCCCATTACCGCGGTCTGCGCGTTGGGCCACGAGAACACGAAGCGCGGCCCGAACGAGCGCCCGCACATCCCGTAATTGCCGGCGCCGAACGACGCGCCGCAGTGCAGCGTGATCGACGGGACGGTCGCGTTGGAGACCGCCTGGATCATCTTCGAGCCGTGCTTGATCATGCCGGCCTGCTCGCTGGCCTTGCCGACGATGTAGCCGGTGGTGTTCTGCAGGTACAGCAACGCGATGCCGGCCTGGCAGCAGCTCTGGATGAAGTGCGTCGCCTTGGTGGCGCCCGCGGGATCGAGCGGGCCGTTGTTCGTGATGATGCCGATCGGATGGCCGTACAGCGACGCGTGGCCGCACAGCGTCTGCGGGCCGTAGTCCGCACCGAACTCGAGGAACTCCGAGCGGTCGACGATGCGCGCGATGATCTCGCGCATGTCCAGCGGCTGGCGGAAATCCAGTTGCGCGATGCCGGCCAGTTCGTTCGGCGAATAGCGCGGAGCCAGCGACGGATCGTCGAAATCGAGCGGCCGCGGCGGCCGGCGATCGGCGCTGGTATTGGCTTCGAACTGCAGTCGCGCCATCAGTTCGCGCGCGATGCGCACGCCGTCGGCGTCGTCTTCGGCCAGGTATTCGCCCAGGCCCGACACCGATGTATGCATGACGGCGCCGCCCAGTTCCTCGTCGGTGGCGATCTCGCCGGTGGCGGCTTTCAGCAACGGAGGGCCGGCTAGGAACGCCTTGGCCCGGCCCTTGACCATGATTACGTAGTCGGAAAGGCCCGGCATATAGGCGCCGCCGGCGGTCGACGAGCCATGAACGACGGCGATCACCGGCAGGCCGGCGGCCGACAGCCGGGCCAGGTTGTAGAACAGGCGGCCGCCTTCGATGAAGCCCTCGACCTTGTACTTGAGCAGGTTGGCGCCGGCCGATTCGATCAACTGGACATAAGGCAGGCGATTCTCGAGCGCCAGTTGCTGGGCGCGCAGGATCTTCTCGCGCCCGATCGGCTGGATCGCACCGGCATCGATGCCCGAGTCGCTGACGTTGACGACGACCCGGGTGCCGCTGACATAGCCGATACCGCAGATGACACCCGAGCCCGGCACGCTGGCGGCGGGATCCGGCGTGTCGCTCAGATAGCCGGACAGCGACGATAGTTCGAGCCACGGCGCGCCCGGGTCGAGCAGCAGCGCGAGACGCTCGCGCGGCAGCAGTTGCCCGCGGCGGTCGAACAGCGGCTTGGCCCGCGCCGAAGCGTCGCGCGCGCGCTGTTCGAGCGCGCGCAGTTCGGCGACCATCGCCAGCAGCCTGCGTTCGTGGTCGGCGAATGCCGGAGTCGAGGTGTCGATCTGCGAAGTAAGAATCATAGTCCCTCTAGTACCTTTGGCCGGCTGGCCAAGTGGAATCCTTCGTAGGCCTGACAGGCGCGCGACGGGTGCGCCAGCGGCAGCATCGGGAAGCCCGGCACGGTGTTCGGCACGCCACCATCGATCCTGATGCACGAGCCGGTAATGAAGGCCGCCGCTTCGGACAGCAGGAAGACCATCGCGGAGGCGATCTCGGCTTCGGTGCCGAAGCGTTGCAGCGGCACCTTGGGGGGCAGCGTGCGGATGAGCTTCTTGGTCTCTTCGTCGTACTTGTCGAAGCCGCTGGATCCGATCCACCCGGGCGCGACGGCGTTGACGCGGATACCGAAATGGCCCCACTCGCAGGCCGCGGTTTCGGTCAGATTCAGCATGCCGGCGCGGGCCGCGCCCGAATGCGCCATGCCCGGCATGCCCGCCCACATGTCGGCGACCATGTTGACGATCGAGCCGCCGTGGTCACGCATGTACAGCCGGAATGCCGCCTGCATGCACAGGAAGCCGCCGTGCAGGTTGTTGCGCACGACCGCGTCCCAGCCCTTGAACGATATCGTTTCGAGCAGCGCCTGGTATTGCCCGCCGGCGTTGTTGATGAGCGCGTCGATCCGGCCGTGTTCGGCGATGATCGCCTCGAACGTCTGGTTCACCGCGGTTTCGTCACGGATATCGCAGGTGTGCAGCGACGCTCGACCACCGTTGTCCGCGATCTCGGCCTGGACGGCTTCGAGCTTCTCACGATTGCGGCCGACCATCGCGATGGTGGCGCCGAGCTGCGCCAGCTCGTGAGCCGCGGCCCGCCCGATGCCGGAGCCGGCGCCGGTGACGACGATGAGCTGGTCGTCGAACAGGCCCGGACGGTAAATCGATCGGTAGCGCGAGCCCGCGGGCCTGCCACTGGAATCTGCGTTCATGGTCGGTCTCCTGGGATGTCGGCGGGGCTCATCGGGATGTCCGTCGTACCGCGCGCCGGATCGTTGATTGTCTATTAATGAGTGCTGCTCAATAAATCATCCTTCAAGTGACGGTGGGATGGCAAGTTGCAGTGCAGCAATCAGAGTTCCGATTGCTCTCCTTCGGGTATCGAGGTTTCATTACATACCGTAAACGGAACGGTGGCAGGGAGCCGCCGTTCGCGGCGGCGGCTGGCGGATCCGGGGTTGCCTTTCGGCGGGCTTTTGTTGAAAATATTGAACGAGGTTCAATATCAATCATGGATGAGCCGCAGCACCCCAGACGGCGCAAGGCGTCGCGTCGACACGAGATCCTGGCTGCCGCCCGGCAGGCGTTCGTCGAGCATTCGTACGAGCGCGCGTCGGTCAGCGACATCGCGGCGCGCGCCGGCTGCGTCGAGGGCACGCTGTACACGTACTTTCGCAACAAGCGGGATCTGCTCGATTCGGTGCTGGCCGATTTCTATGACGCCTTGATCGCCGAGATCGAGCCGAACTTCGGGTCGATACAGGGCACGCGCGACCGGCTCGGCTATCTGGTCGCACGCCATCTGCAGATCACCGTCGATGATCCGGGCATGGGACGGCTGATCCGCGAGGCCCGCGCCGCGGACCCGTACTTCGGTTCGAAGCTGCATGGCCTGAACCGGCGCTACAGCCAGTTCTTGATCCAGACGATCGAGGACGGCATCGAGCGAGGCGAATTGCGAGCCGACCTGGACGTCGCCGTCGCGCGCGATCTGCTGTTCGGCGGGCTCGAACACGTCAGTTCGGCGCGGCTGGGCCGGGGGCGGCGGCTCGATCCGTCGAAGCTGGCGCGCGAGATCGCCGCGCAGTTCCTCGACGGGTGGGGCGGGGCGGCGCGCCCCGACGCCAACGACGACTTGGCGCGCCGGCTCGAGCGCATCGAGCGCCGCCTCGATCGGCTGGGCAGGTAGCGCGATGGGGTAGGCAGCGGCGAACGAAAGGCAACGGTCGGGCTCGATGTCCGGCATGAGGACGGATGCACATGAAGACAAGGAGGCAGCAATGAAGGAACGTGTCGTCAGGATCGGGGGGGCGTCGGGCTTCTGGGGGGATACGTCGATGTCGGCGCCGCA
>JAKPAM010000229.1 GCA_029779435.1 Pseudomonadota bacterium
CGTCAGGTTGATGCGGTGGTCGGTGATCCGGCCCTGCGGGAAGTTGTAGGTGCGGATGCGCTCGGAACGGTCGCCCGAGCCGATCAGGCGCTTGCGCGTGCTGGCGATGTGGCTCTGCTGGGTGCGCACCTGGATGTCCCTGATGCGCGCGGCCAGCACGCGCAGGGCGGAAGCCCGGTTGGCGTGCTGCGAACGGCCGTCCTGGCATTCGGCGACGATGCCGGTCGGGAGGTGCGTGATGCGCACCGCCGAATCGGTCTTGTTGATGTGCTGACCGCCGGCTCCCGACGCGCGGAAGGTGTCGATGCGCAGATCGGCCGGGTTGAGGGCGACTTCGTCGACCTCGTCGGCTTCCGGCATGACCGCCACGGTGCACGCCGAGGTATGGATGCGGCCCTGGGTTTCGGTTTCCGGGACCCGTTGCACGCGATGGGCGCCGGACTCGAACTTCAGCCGCGAATAGGCGCCGCTGCCGACGACGCGGCAGATGATTTCGCGGTAGCCGCCGAGATCCGAGTCGCTGGCCGAGATGACCTCGACCTGCCAGCGCTGACGCTCGGCGTAGCGCGAATACATGCGGAAGAGGTCGCCGGCGAACAGCGCCGACTCGTCGCCGCCGGTGCCGGCGCGAATTTCGAGGATGACGCTGCGCTCGTCGTCGGGGTCGCGCGGCAGCAGCAGTGTTTGCAGCCCGAGTTCCAGCGCCGGCAGGCGCGCCGTGGCAGTGGCGATTTCCTCGTCGGCGAATTCGCGCATTTCGGGGTCGGCACGCATCGCCTCGGCTTCGGCGATGTCGTTTTCGGCCTGGCGGAAGGCATTGAACTGGACGATGATCGGCTCCAGTTCGGCGCGCTCGCGGGCGAGCCGGCGGAACTGGTCCATGTCGTTGGCCGTGTCCGGGGCCGACAGCATGCGGTCGATCTCGTCGATGCGGTCGACCAGCAGGTCAAGTTTCTGGCGGATCGAGGGTTTCATGATGGCTGTGTGCGAGGGCGGCCGGGGCCGGCACTACTCGTCGGAATGGAGGTGAAAGAGGCGTTCGGTCAGGGTCTGGAGGTCCGCGCGGTCGGCGCCTTCGGCGAAATTGAGAGCCTGCGTCGGGGCATGCAGGAACTTGTTGATGAGCCGCTGCGACAGTTGCTCGATTACCTTTTCCGGCGCTTCGCCGCGGGCCAGCAGCTTCAGCGCATGCTCGATCTCGTGGCGGCGCATGCGCTCGGCGGAATCGCGCAGCGAGCGGATCACCGGGACCGTGTCGCGTGCATCCAGCCAGCCGAGGAAATCGTGCACGCGATTGGTGATGATCGTCTCGGCCTCGACCACGGCCGCCTGCCGCGACTCGAGGCCACTCTCGACGACGTTGGCCAGGTCGTCGACGGTATAGAGGAAGACATCGTCGAGTTCGCCTACCTCTTCCTCGATGTCGCGCGGCACGGCGAGGTCGACCATGAACATTGGGCGGTGCCGGCGCGCCTTGACCGCCCGTTCGACCATGCCGAGGCCGATGATCGGGAGGGGGGAGGCGGTGCAGGAAACGACGATGTCGTGCTGCGCGATATGCTCGCCCAGTTCGTCGAGGCGGATGGCCGTGCCGTTGAAGCGCTCGGCCAGCGCCCGGCCGCGCTCGACGGTGCGGTTGGCGATGGTGAC
>JAKPAM010000230.1 GCA_029779435.1 Pseudomonadota bacterium
TCATGTGTAGGATGGTGAGGGGCGAAAACAGACTATTGGCTAAGTGCCCGTTCAGTCTGTAATATCGCCGCCCAGAAAGACGAAGCCCCCGGCGTTGGTAGCGCCGAGGGCTTTAGGACCGGGATGCGGAGAGGCGACCGGCCGCGACTGACTTAGCGGCAATCTTACTCCCCGCTGCGCCGGCGTGCAACCGTGCCCGCGGAGAGCGTCGTGACAGGACCACAAAGGTCAATCACCAGCCTCCCCCGACCAGGGGGAGGTAGATGGCCGTAGCCGCACAATCCGCCTCACCCGCCAGTCCTGACCAGGCGCTTTCCCTTCGGGCAATCCCGTGGTCGCACCCTCCCCGGCTCAAATGGCCGGTGGCGACCGAATTGGCGCTATCGCGCATCCAGAGCGCGCAGCACTCGCCGCATAGCAGCCTGTACCGCGAGGTATTCCGGGGCGCGCCCGTGCCAGGGAAGGATCGCGAGCGCGCCAAGCGCAGCGACGGCGGCACGAACTGCCTGTCGTTGCTCGCCGCGATCGTCGGCTCGGCCGACATTGCTTCCGGCTACGTGGCCATCCCGATCGGCGAACGCCGGTGGCAGCGCAAGACCTACTACGACCTCGACGGACTTGCGTTCGGACCGCAGGTGCCGGACGAGCGCAGTTTCCGCCGCACCGAGCGCGCGGCCGCGCAGCTATCCGCGCTCGGCCTGGTGCGTTGCGTGGCGTGGCACGTACGCGATCGCCGCGATGGCTCGATTCGCTCGATCCCCGGCGCGAAGTTCGTGACGGAGAAGTGTTGGAAGCTGCTTGGCGCGTGGGCGGCCGTGCGCGCTGAGCGACGCCGGCGCACGCAGGAGAAAGGCCAAGCCAAGGCGGCCGAGCTCGCGAAGCTCGTCGCACCAGGCGCACGTCGACCGAGCGAGCCGCCGACCGACGACATTCCGTGGAGCCCGGAAGCCGACGCCGCTCGCGCGGCCGCAGCTCGCACGGTGCCGCCGAAGCCGCCGGACCCACCGCCACCAGCCGAGCGACGGCGAGGCGAACCTACCCTCGCCAGCGACGCCGCAATCGCTGCCATTCGCGCCCTGCTCGACGACTAGAGCACGGGCGCCCATTGCTCGCCCTTCAAAAGCGCGCCGTCCAGAGTGCGTTTGCGGGCGTTTTCAGGCCCATCGCCGCCGCTGCCGACGCCGAGCCGCCCCCGCTTCTGTGGATAACCCCTGCGCCGCTGTGGAAAAGCCTGTGCGTTTGTCCGAGAAAGACCCCGTTAAATGTCGGAGAATTTCCCGCTAAAGGTCGGCTGTACTAATCCAGCGTTAGCTGAATCGTTTGGGGATCGCTGCGCGATCCAATCGGAGCCGGCATCCTGCCGGCCCCTGTTCCATGTCCCAAAGACGATTTACGCCAAGAGAAGGGCAAAGAAAGAGCCGCGAGAGCCGCGAGAGCGCAGGCAGGAGCGCCGGCGGGCGGTCGGGCAATAGAAAGGCGTGGGCTTCGACGAGAGCGCCGCAGAACGCGGTGCGTGCGGCCTAGTGGACGATGATGCTGCTTTCAGCGTAGCCGGTCGTATTCGTGCAGGTGATGTTAAACACGTACGAGCCAGGCGCGGTCGGCGTCACGAACTGCGTGTGCGCGCCGGCGCACGCCGTGCCCTGGCACGCTTTCAATCCAGCGTACCAGCCGGACATCCCGGACACAGGCGTTCCGAATACACAGACGGCAGAGTCGTTCGACGTCGACCAGTTGACGTTGAACGGCACACCGACCGTCGCCGTCGGCGGTACCGAAAGCGTGACAGCGAACGCTCCGCCGCCGCCGACCGAGCAGCCGCCGCCGGTCATCGAGGCGGCTGTCGCCGAGTAGATTTTCGTGGCGCTGTCGAAGTCGACGCCGTGCACGTCGGTCTTCACGACGCACGTCGTCTGCTGCGGCGTGGAGAGGTTGAGCGTGACGCCTTGTGCGATCGCGTCGCCGGCGACGAGTGCGGCCGCGATCGCGGCCGCATACATGAGTCTTGGCATGGCTTGAGCTCGCATTTGGTAGCGTAGGTGGCGCGGCGGCCGCGTACAGGAGGCCGTTGGGGATGGGACGGCTACGCGGCCGCCGCGCCGAAAACGCTTAGTGCAACTGGCAGTTCTGCGTCGGCTGATCCGGCCGCTGACGTGAACCGAAGTCCGACATGAAGATGTAGTCGGCCTCATCGACAACCATCATCGGCAGCGTCACGTCGGACGACGCGGGCGGCGTGCCGATCAAGTCGACGTGGAAGCGCAGCGGGTAGATGCCAGGCGACGACGCGCGCACGTAGGCGCGCCAGGCGCAGTACGCCGTAGACGAACCGTTGCCCGTCGCGATCGTGCAGTTCGTGCGAAGCAGGCCCGAACCGCCATCGCCCGACACAGGCTGGTCGATCGAGCAAGCGGCCTGCGGGATCTTCGACGACTCATCACCCCACGCCGCGTAGCACGCGACTTCGCCGCCATCGACCATGACGGCGGACGGGTACTCGAAATACGCGGTGCCGCCGATCGGCGCCGAGGTGTTGAGCGGATACAGCACTTCCTTGAGCGCGAGGTTGCCGGTGAACTGTTCGGGACACGAGGTTTCCTCGTTCGCCGCGCCCTCGATCGGCGGCGCGCTGCCCGGCTGCGTGCGCACGATCGTCTGCGTCGAGCAGTTTTGCGACGGCGCCGGATCGAGCAGGTTCGAGGCGACGGCGCAACTGTTGGTGTACGAACCCGGCGTCGTGCCGGTGGCCACCAACGTGACCTGCGCCGACTGGTTGACGCCGAGCGTGCCGACAAGCGCGCACTCGAATCGCTGGCCAGGAATCGAGCACGTCCACCCGCTGCCGGTGACGTTGGCCGGCGAAAGCCCGGCCGGCAGATTATCGGTCAGCGTCACGCCCGTCGCCGGCGACGGGCCGGTGTTGTGGACGGTGACGGTGTACGTGACGTTGTCGCCCGGCCAGATCGCATACGGCGTGCCCTCGATCGTCGCGTCCAGATGCGCGGACGGACCGACGACGTAGCTCACGGTCGCATCGTCGGGCTCGTGCGCGACACCCGATCCGGGCTTTCCACTGTTGTTGCCCGGCGTCGAGGTCTGCGAGAACGGCGCCTTCGTCACTTCCGCGTAAAGGGTTTCGCGGCCGTTCGTCAGCGACGGATCGAGCATCGTCGCGAGCACGAACGTGTTGACTTGGCCGACGCCGAGCGTCGTGGTGCATACGACCTGCGCACCGTTCGTCGTGGGGCCGGTGCAGCTGCGGCTCGAACCGCCGCCCGAGCTGTCGGAGTGCGGCACGAACGCCAGGTGCGGCGGCAGGTAGAACGTCACGGCCGAATTGATCGCGGACTGCGGACCGTCGTTGCGCAACGTCGCCGTCCAAGAAAGCGGTGACGCCGGCGCGATTTCACCGCTGCCCTGCAACGTCAGCGACAGCGTGAGATTAGCCGCGGACGGGTAGCTCGATCCGGAAAAGAGGCCGTTGTTCGCCGGGAACAGCGTCGACGAGGTAACGAGTGTTCCCGAGGCAGTCGTGTACTCGAAGCCGGCGTACAACGTCGACTGACCGGACTGATCGAGCTGCGACGTGACGACCAGCATCGAGCCGCCGGTGATGTACGTCAGCGCCGCGATGTTGCCGAGCGTGCGGCCCGGCGGCGTCAGCACCGAGAGGTCGACGTCGGACACCGGACCAGGCGCCGGCGACGAGGCCGGCACCTGCGGCCAGCGCATGAGCCGACTGCCCGTGGCGACGTACAGATCACCGCCGGCGCCGAACGCGATGCCGCCACCAACCGCGCTCGAGGTGGCGCCGGTCGTGATCGTGTTGATGACCGCGCCGCTGACCGTGTTGACCTGGTACAGCTTGCCGGGCGCCGCGAACCACAGGCGGCCGTCCGGGCTGAACGAGGCGCCGAAGACCGGCGCATCGAACGGCACCGTCTGTTGCAGCACCGTGTAGCCGCAGGTCAACGGGTCGATCTTCCAGAGCTGCGTCGTCTGCGTGACCAGGTTCGGGTTCGGCGACACGGAATAGACCATGCCGCCGTTGTCGGGCTGGTAGGCGATCACGCCGGCGGGCACGTTGTCGCAGCGCACGGCGAACTGACCCGAGAGCGGATCGCGCAGCGACAAGCGACGCGTGTAGTGCGTCGACGTGTCGGCGTAGAACGACGCACCGTAGACCGCGGTGAACGGATTGCTCGCGGCGGCCACTTGTGGCACGCCGAACGCAATGTCCGTCGTTCCGAGGCGTTCGGTCGCGAGGGCGACCTGTTCCGCGGATGGGCTCGCGGTTGAAGCGAAAGCCGTACTGGCGGCGAGCGCGAGCACGGGAACAGCAAGAAACAATTTCATGGGCTAACCCCTGTCACAGGAATGGGACTTGCCCGTTGCGCCGCAGCGAACACTTAACGCAGGATCGCGCGGCGGGTCGGGCGTTGAACGCCCCGCGCAGCGAGCCGGCTAAGCACCTCTGCGCGGGGCGTGTTTGACTCGCGGCCGTCGCGCCGTATGGCGCGGCGGCCTTCCCTCTCTTTCGTGCGTCGTCGTTTCTCCTTGCGTTGTGAACGTTGAAATGACCGCCCCTTCCAGGCGGCTCCGGGGGCTCAGTTACCGTCGAACCAACCGACGAAGATCGTGTCGCCGGGAATCACCAGCGGGCCGGCGCGCTCGAAACCGTTCGCGAAAATCTTGTCGGGAATCGGCGACGGGATTTCGTTGTCGCACACCATGTCGCCCGGCTCGCTCGTGTAGTACATGCCGAAGTAGCCGGGAAGCTGCGGGATCGACCTGTAGGAGAACGCCCTGATCCGATACACCGGATAGAAGAACTGGCCGAGGTACAAGCCGATGCCGCCGAACGTCTGCGATCCGCCGTTGGCGCGCACGCAGCCCGTCGCCGTCGACGTGGGCATGTAGAAACCGTATCCGTCGTACCACCAGATGCGCGGGCCGTCGCCGATCGTGTACCAGCGGCCGTCGAGCTGCATGTAGATCGGCGGTGCCGCCGACACCGATCCGGCAGCGAGCAACAGCACCAGGGCGAGGCGACGCGCGATCATCCGGCGTTCTCCTTCCACGGCGCGAGGATCATGTCCTTCGTGACCATGATGTTGAATCGGAAGCCCGGCCGAATCTCCAACGTCGGCTGGATCGACAGGTTCTTTTGCGCGATCTGCATGCCCGTCTGGCCGAGCTGCTGCCCGAGCGACGCCGCGATGATCTGTTGCGACGAGTAACCGCCGTTCTCATTGTTCGAGTCCGGTTGCGAAAGCTGGATGCCGGCCGAGAACAGCGACATGAGCAGCGCGTCGCCAAATACCTTCACGTAGTGGTTGTTCACCTTGTCGTGGAAGCCGGCGTAGCCGCCCTGGTCGGCGCCGGGCATCGAGCCAAGATCGACGCTCGATCCGTCCGGATAGATGATCCGCGTCCACGCGACGAGCACGCGGCTTTGCCCGCGCGTGACCTGGTTGTCGTAGGTGCCGACGAGCCGCGCGCCCTGCGGGATGAGCAGGTGGTGGCCGGTCGCCGTGTCCCACACGTTCTCGCGCACTTGGGCGATGATTTGCCCCGGCAAGTCGGAGTTGATGCCGCCAATCATCACGCCCGGAATGACCGTGCCGGTCTTAACCTCGAACGGCGACACGAGCGGTTGCCGGCCGGCCGGCAAGTAGTTCACCGGATTCGGCGCCGAGTTGAGCCAGTCGGCCTTTCCTTTGGCGTTGTTCTCGTCGCCCTCGGCGGCACCGGCGCCGTGCTGCTGCGCGAGCGCGGTGATGCGATCGAGCACGCCCGAGGCGTCAGGCGGCGTCGGCATCCCCGGCATTGCGGGCATCGTCGGTGCGCCGGGCAGGCCCGTCGTCGATCGCTGCGGCTGCTCGGTGCCGCGGCGAGCGAACTCACCGACCGCCGGAGACGACGACAGCGCGGACATGGCCGCCTGCACCTGGGCCTGACGAATCTGGCCCTGCTGCTGGCGGTACTGCTGCCATTCCTGCGCGTACGCATCGACGTCGCCCGGCTGGCGTTCCTGCGGATTGCCGTGCGCGTCGACGACAACCGGATCGGGCTCCTTCGGCGGCGCTTTTGGCGTCTCCTTCGCCCGGATGAGTCCTGCGTCGGGCGCGTTGTCGAAGATCCCCGCCGACGTTGCCGGATCGGGCTTCTTTTCCTCGGCGCGACGTTGGCCGCCGGCATCCTCGGCGCGCTGCATGACCGTGTAGCCGACCACCGCCATAACGAGCATGAAGATGCCGAACACGATCATCAGCGGCCGGCGATTCATCCGCCGCACGCCGGCGCCGCGACCAGGCGCGGCGCGAAACACATCGGGAGAGTCGGTCATCGCGCGGCCCTCACGGTGTAGGCGCCGGCGGCGGCGAGGCCGCCGCTGGCTTCGCGCTCGTACCAGCGCGAAGCGGCGGCGCCGTCGATCGAGACTTTCAGCAGCACGCCGCTCATGCTCGTACCGTTCGCGCCGGCGAGCTCGAGTGCGTCGACCGAAACGGCGTGCGAGCCATCCGACGCCGCGCTGTCCTCGACGACGGCGAAGCCGCGATCACGCAGCGCGGCCGCCACCGCCGGACCGAGCGGCGATGGCACGGCCTTGGAGGACGCCGGCGGCGCCGGCGGCAACGCGAGCCAGACCGTTGACGACGCGGGCGGCAGTTCCGCCGCCACGTACGCGGCGACTTCGCCAGCCATGAACGACGCGTCGGCGGCGGCGATCGCGTCGACGGGGCGCGTGCGCGTCGACGCGCACGCCGAGAGCGCGAGCAGCATGAGTACCAGGAGAGCGCGGACCATTAGCGTTCTCCCGTGCGGTCGATATCGACGCGGACTTGCTTGCGGCCGACGCCGCTCACGAGCATTGCGCGATCGAGCACCTTGTCGACGACGTAGGCGTTGCCCGACAGCCGGTAGTTGACCATCTGTTCCTTCTTGTCCGCGCCGATCGCCACGAGCGCCGGGGACTCGTCGGCCTGCATGGCGCGCGGGAATTGCACGTACGTCTTCACGCCGTCCGTGTAGACGCGCTGCGGACGCCACACGGGCTTGTCGCCGCTGACTCGGTAGCCGAAATCGAGCGTGGCCAGCGACTGGCCGGTTTCGGGAATGACCGTCGCGGCGCGATGCTCGGCGCGCTGCTGCGCGATCGCCGCCCACTGCGCCGCTTCGTCCTCGGGATAGGAGAACGCGACGGACGGCATGTAGTCGTCCTTGCGGCTGACCAGCTTGAGGCTGTACGTGCGGCGGTCGGTCGTGACCAGCAGGTTCGTCGTCAGGCCAATGTCGGAGGGCTTGACGACGGCATGCGTGACCATCGCCGGCGCGACGCCGGAAGTCGCCGGCGTAATCTTCCAGCGCACCGGGTCGCCGGCTTGCACGGTGTTGACCACCTCGCCCGGCGCGAACGCAATGTCGCAAACGTAGAGCGGCGCGCACACGATCGTCGGCATCGTCGCGCCGAAGCGGAACATCACCGTGCCGTTCGAGCCCGGCGCGGCGAGCTCGCGAGCAGCATCGCGCGGGCCATCGACCCATCGCTTCGCCGTGGCGACATTCGCGGCTTCGCGAGCCGTCAGCGTCGAATCAGTGCCCGAAAATAGGTTCACCGGCGGCGGCGGCGAAACGTGCTTGACCGGCGTGCCAGGCGCATTCGTCGCTGCCGCTGTCGCGGCGCCGGCGTCGGTCGGCACCGTGGAAATCACGTCGATCGCGGGAACGCGTCGTACGTCGGACGGCGCGGTGATCGGCGCGATCGGCGGCGCGCTCGCGTCGGCGAGCGGAGCCGGAGCGCCCGGCGGCCAGTTCTGCGGCACCGGCGCCGCAGGCCGCATTGTCGGGTCCACCGTGACGGGAGCCGGCGTCGGCTGCTGCGCGCCGGCCGTGGTTGCGAACGCCAAAAGAAGAAGGGTCGAAATACGCATGAGAGCAGTCCTCGGTTTAAGCGCGCTTGGTCCAGGAGTACTCGACGATGTAGATGCCGAGCGGGTTCTTGAGAATCGTGTTTTCGTCCGTGGGCGGCGAAATGAGCACGGTGATCGAGCCCTGCCACTCGTCGGTTTTCTGGACTTCGCCGTTGCGGCCGCGCGTCGTCTCGGTCCACTCGACGCGCCAGGTGTTGCCGGCGACCGGCAGCACGGTGTGAACTTCGACCGTGACCGTTTCTTTCTCGGCGCGCTCGAACGGGGAGTTCGAGCGGAAGAAGTCGTTGAGCATCTTGAAGGCCGCACCGTTGCGCGAAATCATCGAGTAGCTTTCGTCGATGACGGCGCGCTGCGCAGCGGCGTCGACGTAGACCGATCGCACGTTGGCGATCCAGCGGGCGAGCTGCGCGCGGACGATGCGCGTGTCCGCACGCGTTGCCAGGTCAGCGCGGCCCGCGGGAACGGCGACGCCGAGCTTGTCCACCTGGACTACGTACGGAATGAAGTGATTCTGCGCGGCGCTGTAGACCATGCCGGAGACGGCCAGCGCCGTGATGATGAGCGCGCCCACCGCCACGAGCCGCCATTGGTGCGCGGCCTGGATGTAGTCGCCGTAGCGTTCCATCCATTCGCGGCGCGCAGCGGCGTACGGCGTCGTCGCCGAGGACTTCGAGTGGCGCGCCGACTCCTGATCGGCGCGTGTTGCGGTTACTTCCTTCGCGTTCGCGGTCATAGCCTTTAGTCTCTATTTGGGTTCGTGCGATTTCGAGGCGTACCGCTTTCACGCCTCGCTCCGTGGGTCAAAAAAAGAGCGGTCCCCTAGTGCGTCTAACTCAGGCGGAAACGCGCCTTCGCAGCCGCGAGTGATGCGGCCGCTCGCTGCCGCATCGTGTCCAGTTGTGGCGACAGCAGAGCGCCGGCCGCGGCACCGATGGCGGCACCGGCCGGGCCTGCCGCAACGAATCCGGCGACGGCTCCCCTTTTGGCGTCCTGCATGCGGTTGGGCGCGGCGCGTTCCGGCGCCGCACTTTCATCCGCCACCGCGGCAGCCTCCGCCGCGCGATCGGCTGCCATCGAGGGCGACGCCGAGCCGACCTGATCGGCCGACAGCGTGCTCGCCTGCGCGGTCGGCGCCGCGCCTTGAGCGGCGTCCATCGACTCGGCGGCCGCACCGCGGCCAGCACCCACGCCGGACGACTCGGCGTGCTCGTCGAGTGTCTGGCTGCTGCCGCCGTAACCCGATGCCGCCGAACCGGACGGACCTTCGGGCACGCCGCCGGCGAGCTGCGACGACGCGAGATTCGCGGCGCTGGTGCCGGCACCGGCGTGAGCAGCACCAGCGCCAGGCGCTGCCTCGCCGCCCGCGCGATCGTCGAGCGTTTGCGATGAACCACCCTGCCCGCTCGACTCGGCCGGCGCATTGCGAGGTGCGGCCGCGTTGGACGACACCGTGCCGGTCGCCTGGTCGGCGGCCGCGCCCGCACCGGCGGCAGCGCCGCCTTGGCCACCACCGCTTTGACCGCGGGATGCTTGCGCAGCGGCCGGCGCGGTCGACGCGCCTTGCGTGCTAGCACCGGTGCCGGCACCAGCGCCGCGAATGACGCCACCTTCGCCGCTCCCGGCAGAAGCGGCGGCCTGGCCGCCGCCGGTCGAGCTCGATGATCCACCGCCAGGCGGCGGCATCGTTGGCGG
>JAKPAM010000248.1 GCA_029779435.1 Pseudomonadota bacterium
CGGCGTCGGCGGCTGCGCGCCGAGGCCGAGGAAGGACAGGCTGGCAGCGGTGATGATCGAGCCCTGCTCGGGTGCATCATCGCGCTTCCTACGTTCCGTCAGCTTGCGGCCGAGCGGATGGCCGGCCAGCGTCAGCGTCTCCAGCCGGCCGAAATTGGCCAGCACCAGCGCACCGACGGTGTAGTCGCCCGCACGGCGCGAGGCCGTGCCGATGCCGCCTTTCAGCTCGAATGCGCTCATCCCGCGCCCGGCGCCGACGCTGCCCTGGACGAACTCGGCCGAGGCGCATTCCAGCGCGGTGCGGTAGTGCTCCTCGGTGACGGCCAGCGCGCGAATGTCGTTGAGATAGCCGTCGTTGCATTCGAAGACCAGCGGGTTGACCGTCGCCCATTCGCGCCCGAGCCTGGGATGCGCCGCCATCGCCGCGCGGATCTGCGCCTGCATCACCGCGCCGACGCCGAAGGTGTTGGTCAGCGCGATCGGCGTTTCGAAGACGCCGAGTTCCTCGACCTGGATCAGCCCGACGCTCTTGCCGAAGCCGTTGATCACCGCGGACGCGGCGGGAACCTTGTCGGCGAACGGGTCGCCGGCGTGCGGCACGACGACCGTCACGCCGGTCTGCACGGCGCCGCGATCGAGCGTGACGTGGCCGACGCGGATTTCGCCCACGTCGCTGATCGCGTCGCGCGGCCCGGAGGGCAGGGTGCCGATGCGGGGCGGGTTCATTTGCGGTCGATCTTCGGGTCGAGGGCGTCGCGCAGGCCGTCGCCGAGCAGGTTGAAGGCCAGCACCGTCAGGAAGATGGCGATGCTCGGGAAGATCGCGATGTGCGGCGCATTGACCATGTCCGCGCGCGCGGCGTTGAGCATGGCGCCCCATTCCGGCGTCGGCGGCTGCGCGCCGAGGCCGAGGAAGGACAGGCTGGCAGCGGTGATGATCGAGGTGCCGATGCGCATCGAGAAATAGACGACGATCGACGAGATCGTCCCCGGCAGGATGTGGCGCACGAGGATCGTCCAGTCGGACGCGCCGATGCTGCGCACCGCCTCGATGTAGGTCAGGTGCTTCAGGGCCAGCGTGTTGCCGCGCACCAGTCGGGCGAAGGCCGGGATGCTGAAGATGGACACGGCGACGATGACGTTGCCGATGCCGTTGCCGAGGATGG
>JAKPAM010000267.1 GCA_029779435.1 Pseudomonadota bacterium
GCGCCCGCAGGTACGCCCTCATGCAAGCCTCGCTGCCCTGCCAGATCACCTCTGGCACCCGCAGCTTGGTGGCTCGTGTGAAGCCCCACGCTGCCAGCGCACGCGCCAGCAGCACGGAGCGGATGAAGACCTGGTTGCGCTCGGCCACCGCTACGGGCGCGACGCGATAGTTCCTCGGACTCCGCGCCAGACCCGCGATCATGGTGTTGACCATGCCGGCCACTCGCTCGGCCAGCGCGCGCTCCTCGTTCCATAAGTTGACGCAGACCACTTCCTGGCCCTTGCCTCGGTGAGTGAAATGGCCATCACCTGTGATCAGGCCCAGCAGCAAGCCCAGCTCCTCGCTACCCTGCTGGCCGAACTGCCCTTTGCCGGACTGCACCCACAACGCATCGCCCACTTTCAGTTCCGACAGCTTGATCTTGCCGCGCGCGGTGTAGAAGTCGTGCCAGGCGGTGGCCTTGATCTCATAGCCGTCTTCTGTGGTGACCTCGAACACGTCAGCCACGCGCGCTGTCATGAAGGCCGCCTTGGCCGGCCGGGTCTCGACCCCCCGTTCTTCGTGTCCGAGCGCCCGCCGATCCACCGTGGCTTCCAACGGTAACTCGCTTTCGCAGAGGTCACCGATCCGTACCAGGCCGTACTGCGTGGCGAGCCGGGTGTCCGCCGTCACGCACGGATTAGTGGCCTGGATGGTCTCGATGTAGCGCAGGTTGTTGTCGGTGTTGATCTGGTCGAGGAACAGGATGCCGGGCTCGGCGAAATCGTAGGCCGACTGCATGATCGTGTCCCACAGCGTGCGCGCCGGCACGCTGGCGTACACCCACAGGCCGTCCTCGCGCTGGCGCACCGTGCCGGCGCCGGCCTCGATCAGCGCCGCGCCGGGGCGCGCGCGGTGCACGAGATCCCACCGCGCGTCGTCCTCTACCGCCTGCATGAAGCCGTCGGGCACGCCGACGGAGACGTTGAAGTTGTTCCAGCGCCCGGGCGTGCGCTTGGCGGTGATGAACTCGAGCACGTCCGGATGGTCGATGCGCAGCACGCCCATCTGCGCGCCGCGGCGCGCGCCCGCGCTCTCGACCGTGGCGCAGGACTGGTCGAACACGTTGATGTAGCTGCACGGGCCCGACGCCAGCGAGGCCGTGGCCTTGACCTCCGCGCCCTTGGGGCGGATGCGCGAGAAGTCGTAGCCGACGCCGCCGCCGCGCCGCATGGTCTCGGCGGCCTCGCGCAGCGCTTCGTAGATGCCCGGGTAGCCCTCGTCGTCCTCGCCCTGGATGCAGTCGCCGACCGGCTGCACGAAGCAGTTGATCAGCGTCGCTTGCAGGTCGGTGCCGGCGGCGCTCATGATGCGGCCCGCGCCGATGGCACCGGCGTGCAGGTTCGCGAGGAACAGCGCTTCGTATCGATCCCGCAGCGCGGGCTTCTCGACCGAGGCGAGCGCGCGGGCCACGCGGCGGTACAGGTCCTCGATCCCGGTCTCGCCCTGCTTCAGGTATTTCTCGCGCAGCACGTCCAGGCTGATCGGTTGGGGCGCGAGCGCGCCCAGGATGGCGTTCGGGGGTTCTCGTTTCATTGGGAGTGCCTCGTCGGGCTGGCTGCCCCGCGCGTCGGCAGGTTGCGGCGCGGGATCGCCCTGGGTCGTGTGGATCGGCAGTGGAATGCGGTAATGGTATGCCGGCTGCCGCCTGTCGGTTCGGCATCCCTGCGAGAAGGCATGGCTTGCACCGGAGGCGTCGCGGAACGGCGACACCGGCTTGCGCCGCGCTTGATCGGTATCAATGACCGGCCGCGTGCTTCAAGCCCAACCGGCGCGCGAGCTTGTGCAGGTTGCTCGGATCGACGTCCAGCGTGCGCGCGGCCCGGGCCCAGTTGCCGCCGTGCGCGGCCAGCGCCTGTTCGATCGCCTGCCGCTGCACCCGCTCGACGCTGGCCCGCAGGCTGGCGTCGGCGGCGGGCGGTTGAGCCGGCATCGCGGAGGACGGCGCCGGTGATCGCGAGGACGCCGACGGCGATCCGTCCGGGCCGCGGGCATCATCGCCCGACGCCGGCACGGCGAGCGAATCCAGGTCGAGCAGGTCGACGTCCAGCGTGACGATCTCGCTGCGATCGGCGCCTCGGCTGACGGCCTTGAGCGCCGCACGCGAGATCACGTGTTCGAGTTCGCGCACGTTGCCGGGCCAGCGGTAGGCCAGCAGCGCCTGCTGGGCCGCCGGCGATAGCCGCAGGCTGCGCAGGCCCAGCCGCGCGCGATTCAGTTCGAGGTAGCGGCCCGCCAGCAGCAGCACGTCGCGGCCGCGTTCGCGCAGCGGCGGGATCGGTATCGGGTAGACCGACAGCCGGTGGTACAGGTCGGCGCGGAACGCGCCGTCGCGCACTTCGTCGCGCAGGCTGCGATTGGTGGCCGCGATCACGCGCACGTCGACCTTGCGCGGCCGGTCGGCGCCCAGGCGCTGGATCTCGCCGTTCTGCAGCGTGCGCAGCAGTTTGGCCTGGATCGACAACGGCAGTTCGCCGACCTCGTCCAGGAACAGCGTGCCACCGTCGGCCGTTTCGAAGCGGCCCGGCCGATCGCTGACGGCCCCCGAGAACGCCCCCTTGACGTGGCCGAACAGTTCGCTTTCCGCGAGCGACTCGGGCAGCGCCGCGCAATTGACGTGGATCATCGGCCGTGCGGCGCGGCGCGACAACCTGTGCAGCCGATGGGCGAACAGCTCCTTGCCGACGCCGGTCTCGCCGAGCAGCAGCACCGGCAGATCCGATGCGGCGACGACCTGCAGCTCGTGCAGCAGCCGGGCCACCGCCTCGCTCTCGCCCAGGATCTCGCCGTCCTCGCGCCGTGCCGGGCCGCCGCTGCCGCCGGCCGGAGGGGACAGGCGGATCGCGCGAAGCTCGGCTTCGAGCCGCGTGACGCGGATCGCCGCCTCGACCAGCGGCAGCAGCAGCGCCAGCTCGTGGCGCGCTTGCGAGCCGAACGTGCCCACCGTCAGCGCGTCCAGCGTCAACACGCCCCAGCGGCGGCTTTCGACGCCCAGCGGCGCGCCCATGCAGTCATGCACGGCCAGCGGCTCGCCGGGGCGCTCGACGACCAGGCCGTCGTAGGGATCGGGCAGGCCGCTGTCGTGATGGAAGCGCATCACGCCCTGGTTCTGCAGGATCGCCGCCAGGCGCGGATGTTCCTTGACCGCGAAACGCCGGCCCAGCGCGTCGCTGGTCAGGCCGTCGACGGCGACGGGCCGCAGGTGCTCCCCGCTGGATTCCAGGTGCAGCAACGCGACGGCGCCGCAGCCGAAATGCGCGCGCAGCGAGGTGACCAGGCGCTGCTGGCGCACGGCCATCGGCAGCTCGACGGCCAGGTCGGTCAGCAGCAACTGCTGGACGGTCAGTATGGTCATTAATACCTTTCAAGGGTTTCAATTACCGCGATCGATAGAGGTATTTAATACCTTATGGATTCTAACTCCTTGATTTAGAGCAGGGACGTGCAGGCACGACTTTCGCACAATGGGGAAGTGCAAGTTTTTGCATAACAAGAAACAAGGTAAGGAAAACCATGCATCGATCCCGTCTTCTTCCGGTCGCCGCGTCCGTTGCTTGCGCGCTCGGACTTGCGTTCGGGGCGTCCTCGGCGGCCGCTCAACAAGCCGGACACGCCAACCACACGGGTGCGGCCGCGCCGGCGGCCAGCGCGCCGGCGCCGGCTTCGACGGTCAAGCGTTACGTGCTGCACACCAACATCGTCGACGGCAAGATGGTCTACGTCGACGATCGGGGCCAGGTCAATCCGACGATCACGGTCCGCGTCGGCGACACGATCGAAGTTGAGCTCGACAGCGGCGAGGGCGCCGAGCACGACTTCGTCATTCCCGAGCTGAACGTCGCGTCGTCGAAGTTCAGTGCCGGCACCGGCAAGACCACGGTCCGCATCCAGCCCGCGCAGCCGGGCGAGTTCGCGTATTTCTGCTCGATTCCGGGGCACCGCCAGATCGGCATGAGCGGCACGCTGGTCGTCACCGGCCAGGCCAAGGCTGCCGCCGCGGCGGATGCCGGTTCGCCGTCGACGCAGTCGGCGCTCGCGCTGTACACCCCGGCCCCGATCGCACAGCGCGGCGCCGATCCGGCGGCCGTCGACATCGGCGCCGATCCGGCCAAGGTGCCGGCGGCGATCGGCGGTCGCGCGCCGCAACTGCTCAAGGTCCGCATGGAGACGGTCGAACTGGCCGGCAAGCTCGATGACGGCACGTCGTTCACGTACTGGACGTTCGACCGCCAGGTGCCGGGCCCGATGTTGCGGGCGCGCGTGGGCGACACGGTCGAACTGACGCTGGCCAACTCGCGCGACAGCAAGGCGATCCACTCGATCGACCTGCACGCGGTCACCGGCGGGCACGGCGGTGGCGAGCACACGCAGGTCGCGCCGGGGCAGGAAAGGACGATCACGTTCAAGACGCTCAATCCGGGCCTGTACGTCTACCACTGCGCGACGCCGCTGGTGTCGCAGCACATCGCCGCCGGCATGTACGGAATGATCCTGGTCGAACCCGAGGCCGGCCTGCCCAAGGTCGATCGCGAGTACTACGTGATGCAGGGCGAGATGTATACGCATCGACCGTTCGGCGCCAAGGTCCATCAGGAGCCGGACCTCGAGAAGATGTCCAACGAGCTGCCCGATTACTACGTGTTCAACGGCGCGGTCGGCGCGCTGACCAAGACGCGCAAGCTGCAGGCCAAGGTCGGCGAGACGGTGCGCATCTATTTCGGCGTCGGCGGCCCCAACAAGATCTCGTCGTTCCACGTGATCGGCGAGATCTTCGACAAGGTCTACAGCGAAGCGGCGCTCAACACGGTCAAGACGAACGTGCAGACGACGCTCGTGGCGCCCGGCGGCGCGACGATCGCCGAGCTCAAGGTCGAGCATCCCGGCAGCTACCTGCTGGTCGATCACGCGCTGTCGCGCACCGGCAAGGGTGCCGTCGGCGTGCTCGAGGTTACCGGCGAGGGCGTGTCGGGTGTCTACAAACCCGGCAAACCATAAGCAGTCCATTGGCCGGGCGCCGGTCGCCCTCCGGTGCCCACGAGGAGGAGTCGATATGCAACGAGAGGACGATCCTGCCGGCGGCGAGGACCGCGACTGGTCGACGGCGGGGGCGCCGGCGCTGATCGCGCACATCCTGGCGCGCTATCACGCCGTGCATCGCCAGCAGTTGCCGGAGCTGATCCGGCTGTCGCGCAAGGTCGAACAGACGCATGCGCAACACGCCGACTGCCCGGCCGGCCTTGCCGATCACCTGATCGTGATGTCGCAGGAACTGGAAAGCCACATGCGAAAGGAGGAAGACATCCTGTTCCCGATGCTCACGCGAAGGATGGGCGCGCGCGCGCAAATGCCGATCCGGGTCATGCGCGCCGAGCACGACGAGCACCGCGCCGAATTGCGCCGGCTCGAAGCGCTGACCGGCGGCATCACGCCACCACAGGACGCTTGCTCGACGTGGCAGGCGCTTTACCAGGGGCTGGCGGCGTTCCGCCAGGACCTGATCACACACATTCATCTTGAAAACGACATCCTTTTCGAGGATGCGAGCCGTTCTGCCTCGAAGCAGTCGGCATCAGTCTGAGGAGATCGACGACATGGGACCGTACAAGAAGCACTGGTTCGCGCTGGTCGCCGTCTGCATCGTGATGTTTTCCCTGCTGGGATACTTCGGTGCCGACGTCTATCGCAACGCGCCACCGATACCGGCACAGGTAGCCACGCAGGATGGCCGCACGCTGTTCACGAAGGATCAGATTCTCGATGGCCAGACCGCGTGGCAATCGGTCGGCGGCATGCAGCTCGGATCGATCTGGGGGCACGGCGCCTACCAGGCGCCCGACTGGACCGCCGACTGGCTGCATCGCGAGCTGACCGCGTGGCTCGATGACGCGGCCAAGGCCGATCACGGCAAGCCGTACGCCGAGCTCGATCCGGGCCGCCAGGGCGGACTGCTCGCGGCGCTGAAGGCCGAGTACCGGGGTAACCAAGTGGACGCCGACGGCCGCCTGGTCGTCAGCGACCGCCGCGCCAGGGCGATCGCGCAGACGGCGCGCTACTACGACCAGTTGTTCTCGGACGCGCCGGACTTTCAGAAGAGCCGCGAGCACTTCGCGATGAAGGAGAACACGCTGCCCAGCGCCGAACGGCGCGAGCGGATGACCGAGTTCTTCTTCTGGACCGCGTGGGCAGCGTCCACGAACCGGCCGGGCGGCAAGGTCACGTACACGAACAACTGGCCGCACGAGCCGCTGATCGACAACGTGCCCAGCAGCGAGAACGTGGTCTGGTCGATCGCCAGCGTCGTGATCCTGCTCGCGGGTGTCGGCTTCCTGGTCTGGTGCTGGTCGTTCCTGCGCAAGCATGACCATGAGGAGGTCGCGGCGCCGGTGCGTGATCCGCTGACCACGTTCGGGTTGACGCCTTCGCAGCGCGCGTTGGGCAAATACCTGTTCCTCGTGGTCGCGCTGTTCGTGTTCCAGGTGTTCATCGGCGGGTTCACCGCGCACTACACGCTCGAGGGCCAGCAGTTCTACGGCATCGACGTGTCGCAGCACTTCCCGTACTCGCTGACGCGTACCTGGCACATCCAGGCGGCGCTGTTCTGGATCGCGACCGGATTCCTGGCCGTGGGCCTGTTCCTCGCGCCGGTCATCAACGGCGGCAAGGATCCCAAGTTCCAGAAGCTGGGCGTCGACGTGCTGTTCTGGGCACTGGTCTTCGTCTGCGTGGGGTCGTTCATCGGCAACTACCTGGCGATCCGGCAGGTGATGCCCCCGGAGCTGAGTTTCTGGCTCGGGCACCAGGGTTATGAGTTCGTCGACCTGGGACGCGTGTGGCAGATCCTCAAGTGGGTCGGCATCCTGCTGTGGCTCGTGCTGATGCTGCGCGGCGTGTTGCCGGCGTTGCTCAAGCGCACCCCCGGCCAGGACAAGAACCTGCTGGCGCTGCTGACGGCATCGGTCGGCGCGATCGGCCTGTTCTATGGCGCGGGCCTGTTCTACGGCGAGCGCACCAACCTGTCGATCATGGAGTACTGGCGCTGGTGGGTCGTGCACTTGTGGGTCGAGGGCTTCTTCGAGGTGTTCGCGACCACGGCGCTGGCCTTCGTGTTCTCCAGCATGGGCCTGGTGTCCAGGTCGATGGCCACCGGGGCCAGCCTGGCGTCGGCATCGCTGTTCATGCTCGGCGGTATTCCCGGCACGTTCCACCACCTGTACTTCGCCGGCACGACCACGCCGGTGATGGCGGTCGGCGCCGCATTCAGCGCGCTCGAGGTCGTGCCGCTGATCGTGCTCGGCCACGAGGCCTGGGAGAACTGGCGCCTGAAGCAGCGCGCGCCGTGGATGAACGCGCTGATGTGGCCGCTGGCGTGCTTCGTGGCGGTGGCGTTCTGGAACATGCTGGGCGCGGGCGTGTTCGGCTTCATGATCAACCCGCCGATCTCGCTGTACTACGTGCAGGGCCTCAACACCACGCCGGTGCACGCCCATGCGGCCCTGTTCGGCGTCTACGGCTTCCTGGCGCTGGGCTTCACGCTGATGGTGCTGCGCTACCTGCGGCCGCAACTCGTGTTCAACGATGGACTGATGAAAGTGGGCTTCTGGGGGCTCAACCTGGGCCTGGTGCTGATGATCGCGCTCAGCCTGCTGCCGATCGGCTTCATCCAGTTCCACGCGAGCGTGACCGAAGGCCTGTGGCATGCGCGCAGCGAGGCGTTCATGCAGCAGCCGCTGCTGCAGATGCTGCGCTGGATCCGTACGTTCGGCGACGTCGTGTTCATCATCGGCGCGGTGGCGCTGTCGTGGCAGGTCGTCATCGGGCTGGCCAACCGGCCGGCTGCCGCTCAGCGCGTCGAGTCCGCGTCGGGCGCGCGTACCGTCTGACCACGGGTTACCGCGCAAGCCTCGTCCTTCGTGGCGAGGTCGAGCGGGGCAGGCTCGTTCGGGCACCGACCCGCCAAGGGTCCGGTGCCCGCGTTATGGGAATCGCCGCGCGGGTTTGCCACAATGGCAGGCCCGGTCCGCAACAGGAGACGCGACGATGTCCGACCATCCCGACCTGCTGGTCACACCCGAATGGCTGCAGCCCCGCCTGGGCCGTCCCGGCCTGGCGATCCTCGAATGCACGGCCACGCTGCAGCCGCAGCCGGTCGGTCCGTCACGCTACGTCAGCGGCCGCCCGGCATTCGAACGCGATCACATCCCCGGCGCCCGGCACGTCGACATGCGCGACGAGATGTCGGATCCCGCCGGTCGCTACCCGTATACGCTCCCCACGCCCGCGCAGCTCGAAGCGCGGCTGGCGACCGTGGGCGTCGGCGCCGACGACCATATCGTTCTGTACGCGCGCGGCAACGTGATGGCCGCGACGCGCATCTGGTACGTGCTGCACGCGCTCGGCGCGTCGCGCGTCTCGCTGCTGGATGGCGGCTACGTGCGGTGGGTCGCCGAAGGGCGGCCGGTCTGGCGTGCCGGGGAGTCGCCTGCCGAAGCGTCACCGGACGCGCCGGCGGCGACGGCGTCCGGCGCACCGTTCGGCGCGCGGCCCGTCACTGGCCGCGTCGCGGATCTCGCGGCCGTGCAAGCGTCGCTCGACGACCCGGCCACCTGCCGGATCAACGCGTTGACCAGCGAACAGTTCCACGGCACCGGCGGCGCCCACTACGGCCGGCCCGGCCGCATTCCGCGCAGCGTCAGCGTGCCGGCCCGCGACCTGCTGGACCCGCGGACCGGATGCTTCCTCGACCGCGAGACGCTGCGCGCGCGGATGGAGGCGGCCGGCGCCTTCGATGCGTCGCGCGTGATCGTGTACTGCGGTGGCGGCATCGCGGCCACCGTCGACGCGTTCGTACTCGCGCTGCTCGGGCATCCGGATTGGGCGGTCTACGACAATTCCCTGCTCGAATGGTCGGCCCGGCCCGAGATGCCGATGGAGCGGGGCTAGGCCGCGCAGTTCCCCGGCCGCCGTTCACGCGGGCGTAAAAGGTCGCGGTCGCTGAGGGAGGGTGCTACCGCGCGGGCTCAGTCGTGCCCGTGCCGGCGCCGCTGGTTGCCGACCAGCCGGGCCAGCGCGGCGCGCAGCGCTTCGCTGCCGCTGTCGTGCCCCAACTGCTCGAAGGCCGCCAGCGCGGCGGCCGGGACCGGCGCCTTAGGCGGTGGCGGGGGCAGCGGCTCGTGCAGCGCCGACGGCTGCGGCCGGATCCGGATGCGCTCGACGCGCCAGCCTCGCATCGCGAGCTTCTGGCCCAGCGTGCGTTCGAACTGCCGGAACTTGGCCGCCGTGCCGGCATGCGGCGTCGTCAGCGCCAGCACGCCGTTGTCCAGCCCGCATACGGTGAGCCCCTGGATCGGCGCGCACGCGTCCAGGTCGCGTTGCAGCTCGGCGAGCCGGCTGGCCTGCACCGCCAGGCGCTGGGCGATCGGCTGCTGGCCGAGCCAGTCGAATACGACGCGAGCGTTCGGCGGACGGGAGAACGGGGCGCGGGTCATGGCACCGATCTTCTCATGCGGCCGGCGCATCCGCTTGTCCATCGGGCGTGGCGGCCAGGCCGCAGCGTCGTCGGCGCTGCAGGGTCGCATGCTAAGATTCTCCGGTTCAGCGGGCGCTGCGCGATGCGCGGTCGCGCCCGCTTCGCGTGTTTTTTGCCCGTCGAGCCAGGCCTGTCGTCCGGTCTGCGGGCAGCCGCCTCCACCGAGATCGACGGCCGATCGCAAGCCGCCGAAGGGGGCGCCAGCGCCGTGGTCGTCCGGTCCGACATGCGGACCCGATGGCGTCGCGCCGCGGGCGTCCGCTGGCGCCGCCCCGTGGGTGGCGCCTCTACTGCGCTTGTCATGATCCAGAATTTCCTCACCAAGCTTTTTGGCAGCCGCAACCAGCGCCTGATCAAGACCTATCGCAAGACGGTCCAGGCGATCAACGCGCTCGAACCCGGCATCGCCGCGCTCGATGACGAGCAGTTGCGCGCCAAGACCGGCGAGTTCCGCGAGCGGATCGCCAACGGCGAGACGGTCGACGCGCTGCTGCCCGAGGCCTTCGCCGTCTGCCGCGAAGCCGGCAAGCGCGTGATGGGCATGCGCCACTTCGACGAACAGTTGATCGGCGGCATGGTGCTGCACCTCGGCAAGATCGCCGAGATGCGCACCGGCGAGGGCAAGACGCTGACGGCGACGCTGGCGGTGTACCTGAACGCGCTGGCCGGCAAGGGCGTGCACGTCGTCACCGTCAACGATTACCTGGCCGCGCGCGATGCCGAGTGGATGGGGCGGCTGTACCGCTTCCTCGGCATGTCGGTCGGCGTGATCCTGTCGCAGCAGCCGACGGCCGACAAGAAGGACGCGTACGCGGCCGACATCACGTACGGCACCAACAACGAATACGGCTTCGACTACCTGCGCGACAACATGGAGCACGCGGTCCAGGACCGTCGCCAGCGCGGGCTGCACTATGCGATCGTCGACGAGGTCGACTCGATCCTGATCGACGAGGCGCGCACGCCGCTGATCATCTCGGGCCAGGCCGAGGACCACACCGAGATGTACGTGCGGATCAACGCGGTGCCGACGCTGTTGACCGTGATGGAATCCGAGCCCAAGCCGAACGAGCCCGAGCCCCCCGGCGACTACTGGATCGACCGCAAGGCCAACCAGTTGTACCTGTCCGAGGCCGGCCACGAGCGGGCGGAGCAGATCCTGACCCAGATGGGCCTGCTGGCCGACGGCGCCAGCCTGTACGACCCGGCCAACATCGGGTTGATGCATCACTTGATGTCGGCGTTGCGCGCGCATTCGCTGTATCACCGCGACCAGCAATACGTGGTGCAGAACGGCGAGGTCATCATCGTTGACGAATTCACCGGCCGCCTGATGCCGGGCCGGCGCTGGAGCGATGGCCTGCACCAGGCCGTCGAGGCCAAGGAGCGCGTCGCGATCCAGGCCGAGAACCAGACGCTGGCGTCGATCACGTTCCAGAACTACTTCCGCATGTACGGCAAGCTGGCCGGCATGACGGGCACGGCCGACACCGAGGCCTACGAGTTCCAGGAGATCTACGGTCTCGAAACCGTCGTGATCCCCACGCACCGGCCGATGATCCGGCAGGACCGCCAGGACCAGGTGTTCCGTACCACGCGCGAGAAGTACAACGCGATCCTGGCCGACATCAAGGACTGCTACGAACGCGGCCAGCCGGTGCTCGTCGGCACGACGTCGATCGAAAGCTCCGAGCTGCTGTCGCAGGCGATGGACAAGGAGAAGCTGCCGCACAACGTCCTCAACGCCAAGCAGCACGAGCGCGAGGCCGAGATCGTCGCGCAGGCCGGCCGGCCGAAGATGATCACCGTGGCGACCAACATGGCCGGCCGCGGCACCGACATCGTGCTCGGCGGCAACGTCGACAAGCAGATCGACCTGATCGATGCCGATCCGGCGCTGTCCGACGACGACAAGACCGGCCGCGCCGCCCAGTTGCGCGGCGAATGGCAATCGCTGCACGACCAGGTGCTGGCCGCCGGCGGCCTGCACATCATCGGCACCGAGCGTCACGAGTCGCGCCGGATCGACAACCAGTTGCGCGGCCGCGCCGGCCGCCAGGGCGATCCGGGCTCGTCGCGCTTCTACCTGTCGATGGACGACCCGCTGCTGAAGATCTTCGCGGGCGACCGGCTCAAGGCGATCATGGACCGGCTCAAGCTGCCCGATGGCGAGGCGATCGAGGCGGGCATGGTCACGCGCTCGATCGAATCGGCGCAGCGCAAGGTCGAGGCGCGCAACTTCGATATCCGCAAGCAGCTGCTCGAGTACGACGACGTCGCCAACGACCAGCGCAAGATGGTCTACGCCGACCGCAACGAGATCCTCGAATCGGCGGACCTGGGCGAGCGCATCAAGGACCTGCGCCACGACGTGTTCGGCGAGTTGTTCCGCCAGTTCGTGCCGGCCGACTCGGTCGAGGAGCAATGGGACCTGCCCGGGCTCGAGAAGGTGCTCGAGGCCGAGTGGCAGACGCCGGTCACGTTGACCGGTCATGCGGATGCCAGCGACGAGCAGCTCGAGACGATGCTGCTCGATGCCGTCGACACCGCTTATGACGCCAAGGTCGCGCTGGTCGGGCGCGAGGCGTTCGCCGGTTTCGAGCGTTCGATCCTGCTGCAGGCGATCGACCAGCATTGGCGCGAGCACCTGTCGGCACTCGACTACCTTCGCCAGGGCATCCACCTGCGGGGCTTCGCGCAGAAGAACCCGAAGCAGGAATACAAGCGCGAGGCGTTCGAGCTGTTCGGCCTGATGCAGGATCGCATCCGTACCGACGTCACGCGGATCCTGATGACCGTGCGCATCCAGTCGGCCGAGGAGATCGAGCAGGCCGAGGAAGCGCGGCCCGACGTACACAACGTCAGCTACACGCACGCCGACTTCGACCAGGTCGCCGCGGGTGCCGAAGCCGGCGACCCCGAGGCCCTCGCGCTCGCGTTGCAGCAGGCGCCGGCCGCCGCCAAGGCCGATGCGCAGCCGTTCCGCCGCTACGATGGCAAGATCGGCCGCAACGATCCGTGTCCGTGCGGTTCGGGCAAGAAATACAAGCAATGCCACGGCAAGCTCTCTTAGTGGCGGCTCAGTGGTGGCTTAGCGGCGGCCTGGTGCCGGTCGCCTGATCCCGTCGCCAGCCGCCGGCCGCGCGCGGGGGCGGCGACCTTGTTTGATCGACGAAGGAGACTCCGAGTGAAAGAAGCAGTGATCTGCGAACCGTTGCGCACCCCGGTCGGCCGCTATGGCGGTCAGTTCCGCGACGTGCCCACCGCCGAACTGGCCGAGACCGTGATTCGCGAGCTCGTCCGGCGCACGAACCTCGATCCGGCCAACATCGACGATGTCGTGTTCGGCCAGTGCTACCCGAACGGCGAAGCGCCGGCCATCGGCCGCATCGCCGGCCTCGATGCCGGCCTGGGCATTCGCGTACCGGGCCTGCAACTGGACCGTCGCTGCGGTTCGGGCCTGCAGGCGATCATCGACGCAGCGATGCGCGTGCAGACCGGCATCTGCGAACTGGTCATCGCCGGCGGCGCCGAGAGCATGAGCCAGGCCGAGCACTATGTGCTGGGCACCCGCTGGGGCGGGCTGCGCGGGGATTCGGCGCCGCTGTGGGATCGGATCGCGCGCGGGCGCATCACGTCGGGCGGCCGGCATCATCCGGTCGAGGGCGGCATGCTCGAAACCGCCGAGAACTTGCGCCGCGAGTTCAAGATCTCGCGCGCCGCGCAAGACGAGCTGGCGTACAACTCGCACAAGCGCGCGGTCGCCGCCCAGCAGTCGGGCCGCTTCAAGGACGAGATCGTGCCCGTCAAGGTCAAGGCCAAGGGCGGCGACACGCTGATCGACGTCGACGAGCATCCGCGCGCCGACGTATCGCTCGAAAGCCTGGCCGCGCTGAAGGCGGTGCGGCTCAAGATCGATCCCGAATCGACGGTGACGGCCGGCAACGCCAGCGGGCAGAACGACGGTGCCGCCGCGTGCATCGTCACCACGCGCGAGAAGGCCGAGAAGCTGGGCCTGAAGCCGCTCGGCAAGCTGGTCACCTGGGCGGTGGCGGGCGTCGAGCCCGAGCGGATGGGTTTCGGGCCGGTGCCGGCCGTGCAACTGGCGCTCAAGCGCGCCGGTCTCGGCTTCAAGGACCTGGACCTGATCGAGCTGAACGAGGCGTTCGCCGCGCAGGTGCTGGCCTGCACGACCGCCTGGGGCCTGCAGAAGGATGATTTCGAGCGCCTGAACGTCAACGGCTCGGGCATCTCGCTGGGCCACCCGGTCGGCTGCACCGGCGTGCGGATCGTCGCGACGATGCTGCGCGAGATGGAGCGCCGCCAGTCGCGCTACGCGCTCGAAACGATGTGCATCGGCGGCGGCCAGGGTCTGGCGGCCGTGTTCGAGCGCGTCTGACCCCCGGCTCGGCTGTTTCGGCCGCGAAGCGGCCGAAACGGTATCGATGATACTGGCATTAGGAGACACCATCGATGGGCAACACGCCTCCGATCCTCTCGCGGTCGCGTCGAACGCTTCTGACCGCTTTCGCTGCGGGAACCGCCGGCATTGGTCTGGCCGCGCTGCCGGGCGCTGTCGGTGCGCAAGGGGCGGGCGCTTACCCCGCCAAACCCGTGCGGCTCGTCGTGCCGTTCCCGCCCGGCGGCGCGACCGACCTGACCGGGCGCCTGCTGGCCGGCAAGCTGGCCGAGGTCTGGAAGCAGACGGTGATCGTCGAGAATCGACCTGGCGCCAGCGGCATGATCGGTACCGAACTGGTCGCCAAGGCGCCGGCCGACGGCTATACGATCCTGGTGCCGATCACCACGCATATCCAGAACGCCGCCGTCTACGCCAAATTGTCGTACGACCCGTTCAAGGACTTCGAGCCGATCTCGAAGATCGCCGATTCGTACCTCGCGCTGTGCGTGCGTACCGAGTCGCCGATCAAGACGCTCGAGGAATTCGTCGCCTACGGCAAGCAGCAGGGCGCCAAGTCGGCATACGGCTCGTTCGGCAACGGGTCCAGCTCGCACATCATCGGCGAGCGCTTCAGCCGTGTGGCCGGCCTGGGGTTGACGCACGTGCCGTACAAGGGTGCGTCGCCGCTGGCCACCGACCTGCTCGGCGGCCAGGTCGATTCGGCGTGGATCGACGTCAGCACGGCGACCGCCCACCTGCAGGCCGGCAAGCTGCGCGCGCTGGCGGTCACCGGTGCACGGCGCGCGCCGATGCTGCCCGATGTCCCGACGGCCGGCGAGAAGGGTTACAGTGGCTTCGAGCCGCTCGGCTGGGTCGGCCTGATGGTCGCCAGCGGCACGCCGAAACCGATCGTCGATACGATCTCGAACGCGGTCCAGCAGGTCATGAAGATGCCGGACGTGCAGGCACGGCTCAACGAACAGACGCTGGTGCCGGTCGGCAACCTGCCGGCCGAGTTCGCAGTGCAGTTGAAGACCGAATCGGCGCAGTGGCTGAAGATCGCGCAGGACGCCGGCATCACGCCACAGTGACTCACCCTTGCCGCCCGACGCGCGACCGGCCGTGATCGTCGTTGCGCGGCCCCGTCGCTCGGGCGCGTTCAGGCGACGGGTTCGGGTGACACGCCGATGATCAGCTTACCGTCGTTGCGCCCGGTGAACAGCATCTGCAGCGCATCGCGCGCGTTCTCGAGGCCGGGCACCACGTGGTCCTTCCAGCGCAGCTTGCCCTGCTCGACCCAGGGCGCCAGTTCGGCCAGCGCTTCCCTGGCGTGCGGCAGGTGGTCGACGACGATGAACCCTTCGACGCGCAGGCGTCGCATCAGGATGCGCGAGAAGTCCGCCGGCCCCGCCACCGGGCCATCGTTGTCGTACGTCGAGATCATGCCGCACAGCGCCATTCGCCCGAAGGTGTTCAGGCGCTGGTAGATCGCCTCCATGATCGAGCCGCCGACGTTCTCGAAATCCAGGTCGATGCCCTTGGGGCAGTGGCGGTCGAGCGCTGCG
>JAKPAM010000275.1 GCA_029779435.1 Pseudomonadota bacterium
TGCAGTCCGGCGCTGTTGATCAGCACCCGGGTGCGCACCGTCATCGGCTCGGCGCCGCCGACTTCCAGCGTGAAGCCGCCGTCTTCGACGCGGACCGCCAGCAACGGCGACGCGAACGCGACCATGCCGCCCGCGCCTTCCAGGTCGCCCTGCAGCGCGAGCATCAAGCCATGGCTGTCGACGATGCCCGTCGATGGCGAGTGCAGCACGCCCGCGCAGCGCAGCGCCGGCTCGAGTTCGCGGACCTGCGCCAGCGGCAGCTCGACCAGGTCGTCGACGCCGTTGGCAAGCGCTTTGCGCCGCACGTCCTGCAGGCCGGGCAACTGGTCGGGCGACGTCGCGACGATGAACTTGCCGCAGCGCCGATGGGCGACGGCGCGATCGGCGCAGTAGCGGTACAGGCGCTGGCCGCCCTCGACGCACAGCCGCGCCTTGAGCGAATCCTTCGGGTAATAGATGCCGGCGTGGATGACTTCGCTGTTGCGCGAACTGGTCTCGCTGCCGATCAGCGTCGCGCTTTCGAGCACGATCGTTTCGAGGCCGCGCAGCGCCATCGCGCGAGCGACCGCCAGGCCGACGACACCCGCGCCGACGACGACGCAATCGATCGACATGCTCATGGCCGGATCTCCGTTGCTTGCCGGGGGATGGGTAAGGGGATCAGTCGAGCTGCGCGCCCGAGGCCTTGACCACGCGTTCCCAGCGCGGCAACTCGCCTTCGAGGAAACGGCGGAACGGCCCGGCGGCCAGGAACGCCGGATCGGCGCCCTGCTGGACCATGCGGCTGCGCACGTCCGGGGTGGCCAGCGTCTGGCCGATCGCCTCGGACAACTTGTCGACGACGTCGGCCGGCGTATCGGCGGGCGCCAGGATGCCGTAGAAGCCCACGACGTCGAAGTCCTTGATGCCCGATTCGATCAGCGTCGGCACGTCGGGCAGCGCCGGGCTGCGCTCGCGGCTGGTGACCGCCAGCGCACGGATCTTGCCTTGCTGGACGTACTGCGTGACCTGCGGCACCGACTCGGCCATGAACTGCGCGTGCCCGGCCAGCACGTCGGCGAACGCCGGAGCGCTGCCGCGATAGGGAAGGTGGACCAGGTACAGGCCGGTCGCCTGCTTGAACATCTCCGGCACCAGGTGCGAGATGCCGCCATTACCGGCCGACGCATAGTTGATCTTGCCGGGGTTGGCCTTCGCGTATGCGATGAACTGTTGCAGCGTCTGCGCGGGCACCGCGTTGTTGACGACCAGCGCCAGCGGCTGCTGCGCGGTGCGCGCGACCGGCGCCAGGTCCTTGAGCGTGTGATAAGGCAGCTTGCGGTAAAGCGCCGGATTGATCACCATCTGCCCGGTGTTGGCCAGCAGCAGCGTGTAGCCGTCGGCCGGCGACCGGGCGACCGTTTCGGCGCCGATCGTGCCACCGGCGCCAGGCTTGTAATCGACGATGATCTGCTGGCCCAGGACCTGGCCGAGCCGCTCGCTCAGCAGCCGCGCGTGGGAATCGAGCGGGCCGCCTGCCGGAAAGCCGAGGACCAGCCGGATCGGCTTGTCGGGGAACGCCGCCGATGCCGGCGGCGGCGCGACCAGCGCGGCGGCGGCCAGCGACGTGACGACGAGCGCACCCAGTGCGCGACGCAGGCGGTTCGGACGTTCGATCATGGAATGCAAGGCTCCGTGGCGGCGCGGCTCGCCGGTATCGCCGGGGCCGCGCGCAATGATAAGCCGAACCGCACGACCACCCGATCATGGATCAGCGAATGATTACCCCCCATCTTCCGCGTTCACGCGGCCGCCGTACAGCGCCCGACCGTGAGGCTGTCGTGCCGATGCCGCGGCGTTCGAGCGCCCGTCCTGCCGTCCCTGCGGCCCGCCCGGCTGTCCGTTCGGCCCGCCATCTCGTTTCACGCCTCGTCGTTCCTCTGCGCGCGGCGGTGTTCTCGGTGTGCGCGGCGTTCGTCGTCCCATCGGCCTGGGCCGGCGGGTCCGCGGCGTTGACGACCTGGGATGCGCAGGGCGAGGCCAGCACGACGCACGTCGACTTCGACGGCACGCGGTTGCGCGTCGATTCGTCGGCGTTGCCTGACGGCTACCTGCTGATGCGCGGCGATGACGCCAAGATGGTGATGCCGGTCGGCGGCACGTCGGCGGTCGTCGATCTGCCGGCGCTGATGAAGATGCTCGGTTCGCGCGCCCGTTCTCTGACCGAAGGGGCCGACGGCGTGCGCGAGGTCGTGTCGCTGACCGATACCGGCCAGCGCGAAACCGTGGCCGGCATCGCCGGATCGCTGTATCACCTGATCTATGTCGACAACGCAGGCCAGAAGATGCGCGCCGAACTCGTGCTCAGCCGCGACGCGCGCGTCGTCGAACTGACCCGCGGCCTGCATCGCCTGCTGATCCGGATGCAGCAGGCCGCGCAGGTCAAGTTGCCCGCCGGCTCGGGCAAGCTCGAACAGACCCTCGAATCGAAGCAGCTCGGCGTACTGCGCTACGCCGATCGCTTCATCGTGACCCGGCTCGACGGCAAGACGCCGGCCGACGCGCGCTTCGCGCTGCCCGCGTCGACGCTGGCGGTGCCGGATCTGAGGGGGCTCAAGTCGATCCTGGGCGGGCGGTGATCGGGCGTCACCGGACGATGCACGGTTCGCGCGCTGCTTTACCGGAAGTTATCGATACGGTCGATTTTCGACGTTGACCGGTGATCTGACGCTGGCCTACCGTCGGCGCTGATCACAACGAGGAGACAGCCCGATGAACCGTCGGCAATCGATGATCGCGCTGGCGGCGGCCGCCGCCGGGCCGGTGCTGCCCACCGGGGCGCGTGCCCAGTCCGGCGCGGCCGACTATCCGGACAAGCCGATCCGCTGGGTGGTGCCGTATACGCCGGGGGGCGTCACCGACGAGACCGCCCGCGTGTTCGGCCTGCATCTGCAGCAGGCCTGGAACCAGAGCGTGGTCGTCGAGAATCGCCCGGGCGGCGCCAGCAACATCGGCAATCTGATGGTCATCAAGTCGCCGGCCGATGGCTACACGCTGCTGCTGGCCGCGCCACCGCTGGCCACCAACCCGGCACTGTTCGGCGATCAGCTCGGCTACGACCCGATCAAGGATCTGCAACCGGTCTCGCATCTGCTGTGGAACCCGAACGCGATCATGGTGCGCGATGACGCGCCCTGGCGCACCATCGACGATCTGTTGCGCGACGCTCGCGCGCGGCCGCAGGCGCTGAGCTTCGGTTCCGCGGGCATCGGCACGATGAACCATCTGGGCGGCGAGATGCTCAAGCGCGCCGCCGGCATCGACATGACCTATGTGCCCTACAAGGGCAGCATGCCGGTGCAGCAGGATCTGCTGGCCGGCACGCTGCCGGTGGCCTCGGACAACGTGGCGGCCTACATCCAGCAGATTCGCGCCGGCCGGATCCGCGCACTGGTCATTCTCGGGCCGAGCCGGTTGACGGCGCTGCCCGACGCGCCGTCGATGGCCGATGTCGGCTATCGGGATTTCGACGCGACCGGCTGGATCGGCGCGAGTTGCCCGGCCGGCACGCCGATGGCGATCGTCGAGAAGCTCGCGGTCGAAATGGCCCGTTGCGCGAAGCTGCCGCAGATCCGCGAGCGCTTCGAGAACCGCGGCTTCCAGATGGTCGGTTCGACACCGCGCGAGTTCGCTGCCTTGATCGCCGGCGAATCGACCAAGCTGCAGGCGCTGGTGCGCGAACTGGGCTTGAAGGTTTGAGCGCTTCGCACGAACGCGTATTTCGGCGGATCGGCTGCACGGCTATTCGGCAGGGCCGCGTGAGCCACGGCGGCGCGCGTCCGGGCTGGCCACGCCGCGCAGCGCGTGCGCGAAGTTTTCGACGATCGCCGTGCGCGGCGCCGATGCGTGCCGGGTCAGGATGCACAGCGGCGGCAGTTCCACGCGTTCGGTGAGGGCCAGCCGCCGCAGGCCGGTCGGCACCTCCAGTCGAGTGGTTTCGAAGCGGGTCGCCGCGATCAAGGTCGGGTCGCGCCGCAACAGATCGAACACCGTCACCGGCGACATCGTCTCCACCACCGGGTCCGGCGGTACCAGCCCGCGGTGCAGGTAGGCGGCGATGAACTGCTGACGTACCAGGGCCGCCCGAGGCGGCGCCACCCATCGGCCGTCGGCGAGCTGTGCCCATGTGACCTTGCGGGCGCGCGCCAGCGGATGCCGCGCCGACACCAGTGCGCACAGGTGATCGTCGAGGATCGGTTCGGCGTGCAATGCATCGGTGGCGTTGTGCGCCAGCGCATCGGTGGTGAACGCGCCGAACACGCAGTCCAGTTCGCCATCACGCAGTTGCTGCAGCAGATCATGGACCGCGCCTTCGCGGATCCGCACTCGCGCGCCGGGCATCATCGCCAGCAACAGGACGATGGCGGCCGGTACCAGGTTGGTGACCGACAACGTTCCCAGCCGCAGCGTGGCGGTCGCACCGCCGCGCATCGCCTCGACCTCGCTGGCGGCGCGCTCGACCTCGCCGAGCACGATGCGCGCATGGTGGATCAACACCCGGCCGAAGTCGCTCGGCTGCACGCCGCGCCGGCCGCGCTCGAACAGCCGTCCATCGAATGCCTGCTCGATTTCGTTGAGCATCTTGCTGACCGCCGGCTGGCTCAGGTGCAGCACCTGGGCGGCGGCGCGCAGCGATCCTTCGCTGTCGAGCAGCGCCAGCAACTGCAGGTGGCGCAGCCGCAATCGACGCAGCAGGAAATCAGCCGTCTGCGACATCGCCAGGGTCTCCCAAGGATTCACCAGAAGTTATCACCGCCCTCGGATTATTGCATTGACCTGGCATACCACGTGGCCTAAGGTCGGCATCGAAGAAATGAGGGGTGGAGGAGACGACATGAGCGGAACCGACGTGCTGATGGTCGAGCGGGGCGCCGATGGCGTGGCCGATGGCGTGTGGACGCTGGGCGGACAGGGCAATTCGCTGCTGGTCGATCATGGTGATGGCCTGCTGCTGGTCGATGCCGGTCCCGGGCACGAAGTCACCCGGCGGATGATCGCCAGCGTGCGCTCGGTCAGCGACAAGCCGGTCACGCATATCGTGATCAGCCACGGTCACATGGGCTACAACTTCGGCGTGTCGATGTGGCAGGCGCACGCGCGCAGCCGCGGCGAGCCCGAGCCGGTGCTGGCCGGCCACGAGCGGGTGGTGGCGCGCTATCGCCGCTATCGCGAGACGGCCGGCCTGCAGTCGTACACCAATACCCGCCAGTTTCGCGAACCGTATCCGGCGGCGCCGCCCGCCCACTGGTTCATCGAACCGACGTTGCGCTACGACGACCGGCTGCGCATCGACGGCCTGCGCCGCGACATCGAACTGATCCATGCGCCGTCGGAGACCGACGACGGCACCGCCGTCTGGCTGCCGCGGACGCGGCTGCTGTACGGGGCGTGCGCGTGCATCAGCAGTTGTCCTAACGTCGGTTCGCCGTTCCGGATCCATCGCGACCCGCTGCGCTGGGCCGACACGCTCGACCGGCTGCGCGCGCTGGCGCCGGCCATCCTGGTGCCGGAGTTCGGCCGGCCGCTGACTGGTGCCGACGACATCGAGGCGGCGCTGACGGTGCCGGCTCGCGCGATTCGCTGGCTGCGCGCGGAAGTCGTCGAGCGGATGAACCGCGGCATGTCCGAGAACCAGATCCTGCACGACATCGACTATCCGCCGGAACTGTTCGCCAACCGCTTCATGCGGCCGGTCTATGGCTGTCCGGACTGGATCGTGCGCGAGATCTGGCGCATGGAGAACGGTTGGTGGGATCGCAACCCGACCACGCTGCATCCGCAGCCGGCCGGCGAGGTCGCTGCCGAAGTGCTGCGCGCGCTCGGCGATCCGCGGCCGGTGATCGACCGGGCCCGGGCGCTGGCCGCCGAAGGCCGGCTGCAAATGGCGCTGCACGTGATCGATCTGGTCGCGCAGGCGCCGGGCGACGAGCCGGCTGTGATCGCGGCCCGCGAGCTGAAAGCCGAACTGCTGCGCGCCCGTGCCGACGAGATGACCTCGGCGGTGTCTCGCCATCTGATGCTCAGCGAAGCCGAGGTGCTGAGGGACGAGCCGATCGGCTCGTCGACCCGCCGGCCCGGGGCCGGCGGTTTTTCGTGGACGTGACCGCCATGACCGATACCACTCGCCCATCGAGTTCGATACCTTCCTCGTTGCACGGCCCCAGCGCCACCAATCCGTACATGGGCGCGCCGGTTGCATTGACGACGCTGGCCAACGGCGCGTTGACCCATGCCGATTCACAGCGCCGGCTGGCGCAGACCATGTACCTGACGCCGACCGCCGAGACCGTGGCCCCGGGCGTCACCGTGTACGGCGGCGACGGCTTCCTGAACCTGAGCGTCATCGAAGGTGACGACGGCCTGATCGTCTATGACTCGGGCGAGGTGCCCGACGACGGCGAGCGGCTGCTGCGACACATTCGCGAGCGCACCGACAAGCCCATCGTGGCGATCGTCTATTCGCATTCGCACTACGTGCACGGCAGCCGCGCGCTGGTCGGTGACGGCGCGGGCGTGCAGATCATCGGCCATCGCAAGCTGAATGCGAACCTGAGCGGCAACGCGGCCGGCACCACTTATCCGGAAACCGCGCCGATCCAGACCTCGCGCTTGCTGCAGCAGTTCAATCACTACGTGCCCGACGAGGGCGAAGACGCCGCCGCCGGCGCGGCGCTGCGTTTCGGGCGCAGCGGCGCATTGCCGGTGAACCGGCCGGTCGACGACGGCGAGTGCCTGACGGTGGCCGGCGTGCGCATGCAGTGCTTCACCGCGCACGGCTCGGACACCGATGACTGCCTGACGCTGTACCTGCCGGACCACGGGGTAGTGCTGAACAACATCCTGTGGCCGTTCGTGCCCAACATCTACACGCTGCGCGGCGCCAAGTTCCGCGACCCGCGCGACTGGCGCGATGCATTGCAGACGATCCTCGATCTCGATGCCGAGGTGCTGGTCAATACCCATGCGCGCGCCGTGCGCGGCCGTGCGGTGGTGCGCGAAGCGCTCGAACACGTGATCGACGCGCTCGATCTGGTGCTCGACCAGACGCTGCGCGGCATCCTGCACGGTTGCGGGCCCGACGACCTGCGCAGCTTCGTGCGATTGCCGGCGGCGTTGGCCGAGTATCCGAACCTCGCGCAGATCTACGGCGAGATCAGCCACTTCGGGCCGTATCTGTATCACCATGCGCTAGGCTGGTTCGATGGCGACGCTGCCTCGATCAATCCGCTGCCGTTGCGCGAACAGGCTGAACGACTGGTCGATGCGATGGGCGGGCGCGACGCGGTGTTGGCCAAGGCGAGCGAAGCGCTGGCGCAACGCCAGTTCGCCTGGGCCGCGCAACTGCTGCAGTACCTGTTCCGGCTCGATCCGTTCGATCCGCAGGTGCGCGCCTCGAAAGCCGATGCGCTGGGCGCGATGGGGCGGGTGACGCCGGCGCACACGGTGCGAAGCTGGTATCTGACCCAGGCGCGGGCGTTGCGCGGCGAGGTCGACGTGCCGCTGCGTCAGTTCGCCAGTCCGCGCATCCTGGCGCTGGCGGCGCCGGCCGAGTCGATGTCGCAGTTTCGGGTGCGTATCGATCCGGAGCGCGCGGCCGATCGGCGCGACGCGCTGGTGATCCGCTTCACCGATCGCGACGCCCGTCATGGCTGGCGGCTGCGGCGCGGCGTGGCGCGCTTCGTGGCGGCTCCGGCGCGGTCCGAGCCGGACGCCGTCGAGATCGAGATCGACTTCGAGACCTGGTTGCTGTTCTTCTCGTGCCGCATCGGCCGCGACCGGTTCGCGCAGGCCGTCCGTCTGGTGCATGGGACTGGGGAACGGCTGCTGGATTTCCTGAGCCTGTTCGATGAACTGCCTGCCGGGGACAGCGTGCTGAAACCCGCGCCGGTCTGACGGGACGGCTCGCGGCGGCGACCTCCCCAGCGTCCGCGCACGCCGCCGGGTGATACGCTGCCACGGTATTTCCCGACGACAACGCAGCAGGAGACAGGAATGAAGCGATTGACCGGCAAGACCGCGCTGGTGACCGGTGCGGCGCGCGGTCTCGGCGCCGAGACCGCGCGCGCACTGGCCGCCGAAGGAGCGCGCGTGGCGATTTCGGACGTCGATGGACGCGGGGCGGAGGCGCTCGCCGAGCAACTGCGCGCGAGCGGCGCGCAGGCGATCGGTTTCCGGCAGGACGTCGTCGACGAGGCCGGCTGGGACGAGGCGGCGCGCCGCATCCGCGAGGAACTCGGCCCGCTCGACGTGCTGGTCAACAACGCCGGCATCCTGCTGGTCAAGCCGGTCACCGAGACCACCCTCGACGATTTCCGCCGGGTGATGGCCATCAATGTCGATGCGGTGTTTCTCGGCACCCGCTGCGCATTCCGCGAAATGGGTAAGCGCGGCGGCGTGATCATCAATCTGTCGTCGGTCGCCGGTCTGATCGGCGCACCCGGCCACATCGCCTACAACGCCTCGAAGGGCGCGGTGCGGCTGATGACCAAGTCGAGCGCGATCGAGGCGGCCACGCTGAACCTGCCGATCCGCTGCAACTCGGTGCATCCGGGGTTGATGGAAACCGCGATGACGCAGACTCACTACGGGCTCGGCGTCGATGAACACGCGACCCAGGGACGATTGGCGGCGATTCCGTCGGCCCGCTTCGGCACGCCGGCCGACGTCGCCGCAGCGGTCGTCTATCTGGCGTCGGACGAGTCGTCGTATGTGAATGGTGCCGAGCTGGTCGTCGACGGCGGCCTGACCGCCGGGCGCTTCAACCGGCCCCGACCGGCGAGCGGTACGATCGGCCCTTCGAACTCCACCTCCTGATGAAGCAGGTTCGCCGATGGAGACCGCCTCACGGGCACCGGTGATTCTGATCACGGGAGGAAGCCGCGGCGTCGGCGCCGCGACCGCGCGGCTGGCTGCCGCGCAAGGCTACGACGTCGCGATCAGCTTCGTCGCCGACGAGTCCGCCGCCCGGGCGGTGGTGGCCGATGTCGAGGCCGCTGGTCGTCGGGCCTTGTCGGTGCGCGCGGACAGCGCCGATCCGGCGCAGGTCGCCCGGCTGTTCAGCGCGATCGACCAGCGATTCGGCCGGCTCGACGTGCTGGTCAACAACGCCGGGATCCTCGCCCGGCAGTCCCGGCTCGAGGATCTCGGATTCGAGCGGATGCAGCGGATGTTCGCGGTCAACGCGATCGGTCCGATGCTCTGCGCGCAGCAGGCGACGAAGCGGATGTCCGTTCGTCACGGTGGACGGGGTGGGGCGGTGATCAACGTCTCGTCGGTGGCGGCACGGCTCGGCAGCCCGGGTGAATACGTCGACTATGCGGCGTCGAAAGGCGCGATCGAAACGTTCACGATCGGCTTCGCCAAGGAAGTCGCGCGAGAAGGGATACGCGTCAACGGCGTGCGCCCCGGGCACATCTACACCGACATGCATGCCAGCGGCGGGGAGCCGGGACGGGTGGATCGCATCAAGGACACGATCCCGCTGGGAAGAGGCGGCCAACCCGAAGAAGTGGCGCGGGCGATTCTGTGGCTGGCGAGCGCCGAGGCGTCCTATGTCACGGGGACGTTCGTCGATGTGACGGGGGGTAAGTGAGGGCGCGGTTTCGATGGCGCTGCCCGTGCGTCGAGTCGCCGGCAAAGCGCCGGCGCACGCAGCTTGTCGTTGGCCGCGACGCGCACGTCCAGATTCGGATGGCGCTTTCTCAGGCGGCTCAGGCGCAGGAGCAGCCAGAACGCGGTCAAACCGATGCTCGCGGTCACGGTCACCGGCCGGGACCGGCCTTCGACCTTGAGTACCTCGGAGACCTCCTGCAGTTGCTGGATCGCGAGATCGACCACCCGGAACAGCCGCTCGCCGGCCGTCGTGAACGCGACGGCCCGATAGCTGCGTACCAGCAGCCGGACACCGAGCTGCTCTTCGAGCGCGAGCACCTGGCGGCTGACCGCCGACTGGGTGACGCACAGGTCCTGCGCAGCGGCGGTGATGCTCATCCGCCGGCCCACCGCGACGAACCCGCGCACGAGATCCAGCGAGGGTAGCTGTGCGATCGGCAATGACATTCCGTCCACTCATGTGATTGGCCCTTCAGAATCTCGCCTGAGGCGTGGCTCAACCGCTGCTCGGTCCGCGCATGGGGCATCGTCCGCCGGCATCGGTTCCGGTTTACCGCTTGCAGGATCCAGCCGAGCAGCACAAAGAGCACTTCCTACACCGTGGGCCCGTCTCCAACGATCATCGCTGCGGCACCTCAAGACTTCGATCAGGAAGATTCTCGTGATCGGAGGATGAGCGAGAATGCTTTATGCGCTACCAGTTAACCGACCTGAAACTGTTCCTGGAGATCGCGCAGGCCCGCAATCTGTCCGCCGCGGCGGCCGCGCTGCACATCACCGCGCCCTCCGCCAGCTACAGGCTCAAGAATCTCGAACAGGCGTTGGGGGTCGCGTTATTCGTTCGCTCGGCGCGAGGCATGGAGCTGTCGGATGCCGGCATGGCGATGCTCGAGCACGTTCGCGAGATCTTCGAAAGCATCGAGCGCATGCATGGTGACGTGACGCGCTTCTCGTCCGGGTTGAAGGGGCACGTGAGAGTGGCTGCCAACAGCAGCTCGCTGAACGGCTTCGCGACCGCGTCGATCGGTCGCTTCCTGCTTCTGAATCCTGATGTCGACGCCGAGATCGAAGAGCGTCAAAGCGAGACGATTCCAGCGGCGGTCCTTGCTCGCGAGGTCGACATCGGTATTTTTGCCGGTTCCACCGAAGTCGCGGGATTGAACGTCCAGCGGTACGCCGTGGACCGACTGATGATCGTCGTTCCCTCGGATCATTGGCTCGCCGGCGAGCCCGAGATTCGCCTGGGTGCGGCGCTCGAGTTCGATTTCGTCTGCATGAGCCGGACGAGCAGCAACTTCCTGTTCTTGCGCGACATGGCGGCGCGAACGGGAAGGCCGCTGAAGGCGCGCCTGCACGCGCCGAGCTTCGAGGCCGTCTTCGCGCTGGTTGCTGCCGGCCTGGGCGTGGCATTGGCACCGACCAGCGTCCTGGCCTCCAAACCGCCCGGCGTGCAAGCGGTTTC
>JAKPAM010000276.1 GCA_029779435.1 Pseudomonadota bacterium
CGCAGCGGCAGGTCGCTCCAGCGCGCTCCGGAGCGCAGCACCCAGAGCACACCATTGACGAAGGTGCGATTATCGGCTGCTGTACGGCCTGGGTCGCTGGCCTTGCCTGGGAGCAGAGCTTCAATTCGCTCCCATTGGGTGTTCGTCAGTTCGTAGCGGCTGGGCCGCAGATGCTTGGTCTTCAACATCCGACCAAGATACTGGCTGAATGTCGATTCAGCCTAGCACTGTCTTCGCGATGACAGCGGCGGCGCGGCTCATTCGTTCGCCGCGTTGTACGCTGCCTGCACGGCGCGCACGAGCGAGGGATGCAGGACGCCGAGCTTGGGCGTCTGGCCGTGCGGTGCGGCCGGCGGTACCGAGAACCACTCGGTGCTGTAAGGCAGGTCCAAGGTCTGCCTGAGGTCGAACTTCGTGTCGTAGCTCAGGCCCGCCGCCGTGTAGGCAACCGGGTTGCGTTCTCGCAGGATGGAGAACTCGCCGCGATACAGCGTCGTGGTGCGCTGACTGGTTCCGTACGCCACCCGCACCGTGAACCGCGGCGCATCGTCATCGAAGACGGTCAGGATCAGCGCGGGACGCGGCTTCGGGCGGGGATGGATGTCGTCGGGAAAATGGCACCAGACGATCTCGCCAGCAGTGGGCTCGTCCCACCACTGATGAATCACGCGGTCTCCTTGTTGAAGAGACTCGAACGCACCGAGCGCTTCTCGCCCTGCGGGGCGCGCTTCTTGATCTGCCGGACCTGCCCCGCCGTCAGCGGCCCATCATCGGGCTCGTACTGCGGCAGCACCCGCACGGCCAGTTCGTGCAGCGCCTGGTGAATGGCCTGGGTTTCGTCGACGCCCAGGTACTCGGCCAGGCGCTTGGCGGTCTCGCGCGTGACGCCGGACGTACTGTCGACCGAGCGATAGCGGAAGGCGATCTGGTTCGCGGTGGTACGAGCAGGCATCCGAGACTCCCAATGGATATACAAAAGATATCTATATCGCCGTCCGGCGTCAAGGCATTGCAGCGGGTCGGCAAACAGCCGTCAACGGCGCTTGAGCGCCTCGACTTCCTGCTCCAACCGTTCGACCCGTTCGAGCAGGCTCGCGAACAACGCCGCATCGGCATCGGACAGGGATCCGGCGGCCGGCGTTCCGAAGGCCGGCGCTCCAGCGGCAGGCACGCCGGTGCCCGGCGCTCCGACGGCTTGCACGTCACCGCCGTCTCGCGTACCGCTGCCCGCATGACCGCCCGCCCCCGCACCTGCCGCCGCCTCGGCCGGTTCGCCGCACAGCCTATGCATCCAGCGGTTCTCGCGCGCACCGGGCTGGCGCGCCAGTTCGACGACTAGCGCACCATCCTCGCGGTCGCGCAGCTCGGCCAGGAAAGCCTCGACGCTGGAGATGTCGACGAAGCGGTGCAGCCGGTCGCAGTGCAGCCGCAGCTCGCCCGCCGTCTGCGGGCCGCGCAGGCACAGCATCGCCAGCAGCGCGACCGATTGCGACGGCAGCCCCAGCACGCGGCCGACGTTGTGCGCGTAGCGCATCGTGCGGCCGCCGCTCGATTCGATGACCAGCGATGCGCGGCGCAGGTCGTCGAGCACGTCGCGCACTTCGCTCTCGCTGGCGTTCATCACCGGGTCGCGGCTGCTCTTCTGGTTGCAGCCGGACGTCAACGCGTTCAGCGTCAGCGGATACGTGTCCGGAACGGTCTTTTCCTTCTCGACGAGAACGCCGAGTACGCGCGCCTGCAGCGGCGTCAGTTCGGGAATCGGATGCGCGGTCATGGTCGGCTCGTGGCGTCGCGGCCGGGTCGGCGCGACAGGTTCGGTCAGCGCGACAGGATACCCGCTGCGCCGCGCGATCCAGACGCCGCCCCTGCCGTGTTGACAGCCGCAGGGCGCTTTGGCACTGTAGCCGCTTGCCTATCGACTGCGGTGGGAGAGACCGCCGTCGCGCCAGCGAAGGCGGCGCCGAAGGTGTATCGCCCCGAAAACTCTCAGGCAAAAGAACTTCCGCAGATCAGGCACTCTGGAGAGAAGGACGAGCACGCCCGCGCGCGTGTGATCGCCTCGCCGAAGGAACAAGCCCGGCCGCCTCGCGGCCATGCCGGGTGAATCTCTCAGGCAAAAGGACAGAGGGGGCTCCAATCAACGTCGTCGATCCGACAGGAGCCCTCCTTTGTCCACCCCGAATCCCACCGACCTGAAATACACGTCCTCGCACGAATGGCTGCGCGTCGAATCCGACGGCACGGCCACGATCGGCATCACCGCCCATGCACAGGAAGCGCTCGGCGAACTCGTGTACGTCGAGCTGCCGGACGTCGGCCGCGTGCTGGCCGCCGGCGAAGCCTGCGTGGTCGTCGAATCGACGAAGGCCGCGTCGGACGTCTATGCGCCGGTCGCCGGCACCGTGACCGCGATCAACGACGCGCTGGCCGATGCGCCGCAGACCGTCAACGATTCGCCGTACGACGCGGGCTGGCTGTTCAAGCTCACGCCGGCCGACCCGTCGCAAGCGGCGGGCCTGCTGTCGGCCGCCGACTACGCCGCCCACGAACAATCCTGAGGCCGCGATGTCCGCAAGAGAACCGATCGGCCGAGGGCTGGACAGCCTGTTCGGCCAGGACGAATTCCACGCCCGCCATCTGGGTCCCGACGAAGCGCAACAGGCCGCGATGCTCGCGCGGCTCGGCTATGCCGACCGCGCCTCGCTGATCCGCGATACCGTGCCGGCATCGATCATGATGGACCGGCCGCTGGCCTTGCCGGCGCCGGCCACCGAAGCCGACGCGCTGGCCGAACTGCGGGCGATCGCGCAGCGCAACGAGACCTGGCGCAGCTACATCGGCGCCGGCTATCACGGCACGCTGACGCCCGAGCCGATCCGCCGCAACGTGCTCGAAAACCCGGGCTGGTACACGGCGTACACGCCCTACCAGGCCGAGGTCGCGCAGGGCCGGCTCGAAGCGCTGCTGAACTTCCAGCAGATGATCATCGACCTGACCGGGCTGCCGGTGGCCAACGCATCGCTGCTCGATGAAGCGACGGCCGCCGCCGAAGCGATGGGCGTGTGCCGGCGCGCGTCGCGCCATCCGTCGGCGCGCTTCTTCGTCGACGCGGCCGTTCATCCGCAGGTACTGGCGGTGATCCGCACGCGCGCGACGTGGATGGGCATCGAGGTCGTCGTCGGCGATGCCGACACCACGCTGCGCGCCGGCACGCTGGGCGACGGCAAGCATGCGGATGCCGGCTTCTTCGGCGCTTACCTGCAGACACCGGACACCGAGGGACGCGTGCGCGACGTCGGCCCGGCGATCGACGCGCTGCACGGCATCGGCGCCAAGGCCTGCGTCGGCACCGACCCGCTGGCGCTGCTGCTGATGAAAGCCCCGGGCGCGATGGGCACCCAGGGCGCCGACATCGTCGTCGGTTCGGCACAGCGCTTCGGCGTGCCGATGGGTTATGGCGGCCCGCACGCCGCGTTCATGGCCGCGCGCGGCGATCTGCTGCGCAGCGTGCCCGGCCGGATCATCGGGGTGTCGAAGGACGCGGCCGGCAACGTGGCGCTGCGCATGGCGCTGCAGACGCGCGAGCAGCACATCCGCCGCGACAAGGCGACCAGCAACATCTGCACGGCGCAGGCGCTGCTGGCCAACATGGCGGGCTTCTACGCGGTCTGGCACGGGCCGGACGGGCTGCGCCGCATCGCGCTGCGGGTCAACGCGCTGACGCGGCTGCTGGCCGCGCGCATCGCCGAAGGCGGCGGCCCCGCGCCCCGTCATGCCCACTACTTCGACACGCTGGCGTTCGACACCGGCGCGCAGACCGACGCGATCGTCGTGCGCGCGGACGCCGCGCGGATCAACCTGCGCCGGCTCGGCCCCCAGGCGCTGGCCGTCAGTCTCGACGAAACGGTGTCGCTGCGCGACGTCGCCGACCTGGTCGGCGTGTTCACCGGCCGGGACGTCGATGCCGAGGCGCTGCGCGCGGCCGGCGCGGCGCTGTCGATCAAGCCGGCGTCGCTGCCCGACGCGCTGCGCCGCACCGACGCGGTGCTGACGCACGCGGTGTTCAACCGCCACCGCAGCGAGACCGAGTTCGTCCGCTACCTGAAGAAGCTGGAGAACCGCGACCTGTCGCTCGTGCACTCGATGATCGCGCTGGGCTCGTGCACGATGAAGCTGAATGCGGCGTCCGAAATGGCGCCGGTTACCTGGCCGGCCTTCGCCGACCTGCATCCGTTCGTGCCGCCCGGCCAGGCCGCCGGCTACACGGAGATGATCGACCAGCTCGGCCGCTGGCTGGCCGAGATCACCGGCTTCCACAGCGTGTCGTTCCAGCCGAACTCGGGCGCGCAGGGCGAGTACGCGGGGCTGCTGGCGATCCGCCACTACCTGGCCTCGATCGGCCAGGGTGGGCGCGACGTCTGCCTGATCCCGGCCTCGGCGCACGGCACGAACCCGGCCACCGCCAGCATGATGGGCCTGCGGGTCGTCGTCGTCGCCTGCGATGCGCAGGGCAACATCGAGGTCGGCGATCTGAGGGCCAAGCTGGCGGCCCACGACGGCAAGGTGGCGGCGCTGATGGTCACCTACCCGTCGACGCACGGCGTGTTCGAGACGTCGATCCGCGAGATCTGCGAGCTCGTTCACGCGGCCGGCGCGCAGGTGTACATGGACGGCGCGAACCTGAACGCGCAGGCCGGCCTGACGCAGCCGGGGTTGATCGGCGCGGACGTGTGCCACATGAACCTGCACAAGACGTTCTGCATTCCGCACGGCGGCGGCGGCCCGGGCATGGGGCCGATCGCGGTGGCCGAGCACCTGGCGCCGTTCCTGGCCAGCGATCCTTACCCCGATGCGACGCACGGCGGCCCGGCCGCGGGAAGCGGCGGCGGTGGTGGCGGTAATGGCTCGGTATCGGCCGCGCCGTACGGCAGCGCGCTGATCCTGACGATCTCGTGGATGTATCTGCGGATGATGGGCGGCGACGGCGTGCGCAAGGCGACCGAGGTCGCGATCCTGAACGCCAACTACGTGGCCGCGCGGCTGGCCGGCGCGTTCCCGGTGCTGTACACGGGCGCCAACGGCCGCGTCGCGCACGAGTGCATCCTGGACCTGCGGCACATCAAGAGCGAGTACGGCGTCACCGCCGAGGACGTGGCCAAGCGGCTGATCGATTACGGCTTCCATGCGCCGACGCTGTCGTTCCCGGTGGCCGATACGCTGATGATCGAGCCGACCGAGTCCGAATCCAAGGCCGAGCTGGATCGCTTCTGCGACGCGATGCTGGCGATCCACGGCGAGCTACAGGCGATCGCGCGCGGCGACCTGGACCGCGCCGACAACCCGCTCAAGCACGCGCCGCACACGGCCGCCGAACTGGCCGGCGACTGGCCGCACGCGTATTCGCGCGAACAGGCGGCCTACCCGCTGCCGTGGCTGCGCGAGGCCAAGTTCTGGCCGCACGTCAAGCGCGTGGACAACGCGGCCGGCGACCGCACGCTGGTCTGCACGTGTCCGCCCGTATCGGCCTACGAGTCGAACGATGAGTAGGACGATAAGCGGGACGATGAGCAGAACGATGAACGGGGCGATGAGCAGGACGCCGGATACGACCACGAACAGGACGACGAGAGCACTTAGCCATGAGTGATGCCCCCACCCCTTCGCTGACCCTGCCGCTGGCGGCGCTGCATCGCGAACTGGGCGCCAAGATGGGCCCGTTCGCCGGCTACGACATGCCGATCCAGTACCCGGCGGGCCTGAAGAACGAGCATCTGTCGACGCGCCGGTCGGCCGGCCTGTTCGACGTCTCGCACATGGGCCAACTGACGGTGAGCTGCGCGGCCGGACGCGCGACGCTGCATCGCGAACTCGAGGCGGCGCTGCCGATCGACTTCGACGGCTGGCCGGCGGGCCTGCAGAAGTACTCGTACCTGCTGAACGCGCAAGGCGGCATCGAAGACGACCTGATGCTGATCGACCTCGGCGACACGGTGCGCATCATCGTCAACGCCGGCAACCGCGAGCACGACCTGGCGCTGTTGCGGGCCGCGTGTCCGTCGCTGCGCTTCGAGTGGGTCGACGCCGCGCTGCTCGCGCTGCAGGGTCCGCAGGCCGAGGCCGTGCTCGCGGCGTTCGATCCGGTCGCCGCGGCTATGCATTTCATGCAGTCGGCGACGCTGTCGCTGCTCGGCGTGCCGTGCCTGGCGACGCGGTCCGGCTACACGGGCGAGGACGGCTACGAGATCTCGGTGCCGACGGCCGAGGCCGAGCGCATCGCGCGCGCGTTGCTGGCGGCCGGCGGCGGCGAGGTCGTCGCGCCGGTCGGGCTGGGCGCGCGCGACACGCTGCGGCTCGAAGCCGGCCTGCCGCTGCACGGAAACGACATCGACCCGACGCGCACCCCGGTCGAGGCCGGGCTGGCGTTCGCGATCCCGAAGTCGCGGCGCGCGGGCGGCGCCAAGGCCGGCGGGTTTCCGGGGGCGGCGACCGTGCTCGCGCAACTGGCCGACGGCGCACCGCGCAAGCTGGTGGGGCTGGTCTCGGACGCGCCGGTACCGATCCGCGCGCATACGTCGCTGATCGACGCCGACGAGCGCGTCGTCGGCGAAGTCACCAGCGGCACGGTATCGCCGACGCTGGGCAAGCCGGTGATGCTCGCGTACGTCGAGCGCGACGCGCTGCCCGGTGCCGCTGCCAGTGCTGGTGCCGCTGCGGACGGAGCACGGCCGGCCCCGCGCGCGGTGGTCCGCGACAAACGGCTGGCGCTGCGCTGGCAGCCGTTGCCGTTCGTGCCGAAGCGCTACAAGCGGTGACCGGCCTAAGCACCCGTGGATGAATCGGCCGTATCTCTCGAACGCCGCTGATTGGTTCACGGGTTCTCAGGCACCCGTACGCGCGGTCTCGTGCGTGAAGGCTTCGACCAGGCCTTTGCCGAGCGCGAGCAGTTCGCTCGCGTAGACATCCTGCCGGTGCGCCGAATCGACCGGATAGCTGAGGTTCAGCGCATGGACGCGCAGGCCGGGCAGCCTGAGCGGCATCGCCATCGAAATCAGTTCGCCCTGGCGGTACTTGGCTTCGCACCAGCCGGCCTCGTCGACCTGCGCGATCGACGCGCGGATCTGCGTCGCCAACGGCGGCCAGTCGTCACCGTAGCGCCGGGACAACAGGCGCAGGCTCGCCTGCCGGTCGTGCTCGTCCAGAGCAGCCAGCCAGGCCCGGCCCAGCGCCGTCTCCGCCACGGGGATCCGCATGCCCGGCAGCGCGCGGCGAAACAGGCCCAGGCGATTGCGGCGGATCGAGTCCAGGTAGACCATGTCGCCCCAATCCTCGACGGCCAGGCCGACGTTGGTCGACAGCCTGTCGGCGACGCCGCGCATGTGCGGCAGCGCCAGCTTCAGGATCCGCGCGCCGCTGCGCACGTTGGCTCCCAGCGTCCATAGCGGCGGCCCCAGGCGGTAAGTGGCCGACGCGATGTGGTAATCGAGGAAGCCGGCGTCGACCAGCGTGCGCGTCAGGCGGCTGACTGTCGAGCGAGGCAGTCCCGAGAACGCCGCCAGCTCGGCGTTGGACAAGGCGGTGATGCCGCCGCGGAACGCGCGCAGCAGCAGCAGGCCGCGCGACAGGCTGCGGCTGCCGGGCGTGTCGCGCACGAAGCTGCCGCTCTCGCGCGTGCGACGCCTCGACGATTTGTCCTCGGGATCCGCCGACCCGGCCATCAACGGGGAAGCGTTCGCCCGAACAGGTCGAACAAGCGCTCCCAGTGTCGCTCGGCGGACGCCTTGTGGTACACGCGGCGGTTCGGGAACGCGAAGCCGTGCTCGGACTCCGGGTAGAACTCGATGCGCCCTTTGAACGCCTTGGCGTCGATCTTCGACTGGATCAGGTCGAGCGCCTCCTTGGTGACGTAGTGATCGTGCTCGGCGCACGCGAAGTACATCTCGCCGCGGATCTGCTCGGCCAGCAGGTGCGCCGAATCGGGCAGATCGGTGACCAGACGCGCGCCGTATACCGAAGCCGACGCGGCGATCCGGTCCGGGAACGCCCCCGCGCAGCGGAACACCAGGCGACCGCTGAGGCAATAACCGACGATGCCGACGCGATCCGAACGCGACGCAGGATCGCTGTCGAGGAGGTCGAGCATCGCCGCGGTGTCCTGCTCGACCATCGTGTTCGACAACGAACGGTTCAGTGTCCACATCAGGTCGTACTTCTCGGCATAAGCGGGATCGCGAAGCCGATCGGCTTCGATGTCGACGCTGCGCGCCAGGCGGTAGTACAGGTTCGGCATCAGCACGTAGTAGCCGACGGTGGCGATCCGCCGGGCCATGTCGCACAGCTCCTCGCGGATCCCGACCGAATCCATGTACAGGATCACCGTCGGGTGCGGACCCGGACGATCCGGGTGGAAGATCCAACTGTTCATCCGACCATCGCGGGTTTCGATGTCGACGACGCGTTCCTGCATGATGTCTCCTTCGTCCGTGTACTAATGAGGGCTGCCGTGAGGGGCCCGTCGTGATGATCGCATCGGGCGGCGGGCGTCCGCCGGCTATCGTCCAGTGAACCGGGGCGCGCGCTTCTGCACGAAGCTGGCGACGCCCTCCTTGAAGTCTTCGCTGTCGCGGCACGAGGCCGTCTGCGCGTCCGCTTCGCGCGTGGCCTGCGCCAATGTCTCGAACGGCGCGCGGGCGAGCTGCCCCTTGATGATCCGCGTCGATCGCGGCGACGACCAGATCGCCAGCTCGACGGCCTTGTCGTGCACGGCCTCGGCGAAGCCCTCGGTGGGCAGGACGCGCACCAGGCCGAGCCGCTCGGCTTCGTCGGCGTCGACGGTCCGCGCCGTCAGCAGCAGGTCGGCGGCATGCATCGGCCCGATCAGCCGCGGCAGCATCCATGCGCTGCCGTGCTCGGCGATCAGGCCGCGCCGCGCGAACGATGTCGACAAGCGCGCGTGCGCCGCCATATAGCGCAGGTCGCAGTACAGCGCGATGCACAGGCCGACGCCGGCCACCGCGCCGTTGATCGCCGCGATGACGGGCTTGGGCACCGCGAGCAGCCAGCTGTAGCGCTGCTCGAAGTCACCGTCGCGCGGCGGCGGATCGGCCTGCGACGATGCGGCGGGCGGCGAGGACGAGCCGGCGGCGCCCGCCGCCTGCAAGCGCCCGATGTCGGCGCCCGCGCAGAACGCGCGCCCCGCTCCGGTCAGCACGATCACGCGCACGTCGTCGTCCTGCACCGCGCGATCGACGAGCTCGCGCAGCCCGCGCTCCATTGCCGGCGTCCATCCGTTCATCCGGTCCGGGCGGTTGAACGTGATCGTCGCCACCTGATCCTGCACCGTGTACAGCAGTTCGGGTAAAGGCGTCACCGTCATGGCGTCAATCCAGCGTGATGCCCAGCGACCGCGTCATCTCGATCCACACCGGCGCATCCTCGCGGGCGCGGCGCGTGGTCTCGGCGAACGACAGCGGTTTGCCGCTGATGCCGAACTGATCGCGGAACTGCACGCCGCGCGGTGTGTCGGCGAACTCGATCGCCAGGTCCGCCAGGCGGGCGAGGATCTCCGGCGGCGTGCGGGTCGGCGCGACCAGCGACGTCCAGCTCTCGAGCCCGAGAAACCGGTCCGTCATGCCCTGCTCGACCAGCGTGGGCACGTCCGGCAGCTTCGGCGAGCGCGACGACGTGTTCACGGCGATCGGGCGCACGCCCTTGTCCTGCACCGTCGCGAACGTCGCGTAGGTCCCCAATCCGGCCTGGACCTGGCCGGCGGCCGCGTCGAGCCACATCGGCGCCTCGCCGCGATAATGAACGGCATCGATCGACAGGCCATGCGCGCGGTTGATCGCCTCGATGATCATGTGCGCGCCGCTTCCCGGCGCGAACGTACCGATCGAGGTCCGATGGGCCCTGGCGTGGGCGATGAGGTCCGCCAGGTTGCGGACCGGCAGGTCCGGCGCCACCCCCAGGATCAGCGGGCCGGCCGGCAACAGCGTCATCGGCGTCAGATCGTGATCCGGATCGAACGGGATCTTCTTGAACAGCACGCGGCTCTGCCAGTACGAACTGGTCGGCGCCAACGCGAACGAATAGCCGTCGGGCGGGGCCTTGGCCAGCATCTCCAGCGCGATCAGCGCCGCGGCTCCGGGACGGTTCTCGACGACCACCGGCTGGCCGAGGCGGCTCGACCAGTGCTGCCCGATGCTGCGCGCGTAGATGTCGGCGGTGCCGCCCGGCGCGAAGCCGACGATGATCCGGATCGGCCGGTTCGGCCACGCCTGCGCGCGAGCCGGCATCGCGATGCCGGCCGCCATGGCGGCAGACAGGGTCAGGACACGGCCGATATGTCGCCGGCGCGAGGAATTCGCCAAAGCCATGAGGGGTGTCTCCTTGCTTGCTGAGGATCGAAGCCGGCCGATGCGATCGGGCAGGCTCCGGGACGGATCGATTCTGTGCGGAAGGCCGGTGCCGATGCCAGGCACCGTTTCCGGCCCGCGGAATTCCGGTGAACGTAGGCACCGGGCCGGAATGGGGATAAAGACGGGAGCGCGGACGGGCGGACAAGGCCCGGCCGGGTCAGGTCAGGTCAGGTCAGGCCCGGCCAGGTCAGGCCCGGCCAGGTCAGGCAGATCAGACTCGGCCGGGTCAGTCCCGTCCGGCGGGCCGGCGCGGCGCGGCGGGGCCGAAGGCACCGTCGGACCGCCATCGCGCGAGCTGTTCGTCATCCGCACCGAGCACGTCGCGCATCACGGCGTCGGTATGCTCGCCGAGCCGCGCCGATGCGGCGGCCGGCAGGCGATCGGCGCCATGGATCCGCAGCGGGCTGTCCGCCACCGCGATACGGCCGTACTGCGGGTGATCGATCCATTCGAGGAAGCCGCGCTCGTGCAGGTGCCTGTCGTGGGTGACCTCGACGAGGTCGCGCACCGGCGCGTGCGGAACGTTGTGCCGATCGAGCAGCGCGCAGGCTTCATCGCGCGTCAGCCCGGCCAGCCAGGCCGTCACCACCTCGTCGGTCTCGTCGATGTGGCGGACGCGCTCGAGCTTGGTCGCGAACCGCGGATCCGCCGCCAGGTCCTGCCGGCCCATGGCCTCGAGCAGGCCCGACCAGTGCGAATCCTTGACGCCGATGATCGCCAGGTAGCCGTCCTTGACCGGGTAGACGTTGTACGGCGCGGCCGAGCGCCCTCCGTGCTGGTTGCCGGTGCGCGGCGGGATCTGGCCGAAGTCGTAGTAGAACGACAGGTTCGAGGCCAGCGACGGGTAGACGGTCTCCTGCATCGCCACTTCGACCAGGCGGCCCTCGCCGGTGAAATGCCGCTCGTACAGCGCGGTGACGACGCCGGCGTACAGGTGGATGCCGCTGAGGAAATCCACGACCGCGGGCCCCGCCTTGACCGGCGGCCCCTCCTCGAAGCCGGTCACGCTCATCATCCCCGACGCGGCCTGCACGGTGACATCCATCGCCAGCTTGTTGCGATCGGGCCCCGACAGGCCGTAGCCCGAGCCCGACGCGTAGATCAGCCGCGGATTGATCGCATGCAGCACCGCCCAGCCGACGCCCAGACGGTCCATGACGCCGGGCGCATAGTTTTCGAGCAGCACGTCCGCGCGCGCAGCCAGTCGCACGAGCACGTCGCGGCCGCTCTCGGTCTTCAGGTCGAGCGTGATGCACCGCTTATGGCCGTTGAGCAGCGCGAACGGCACGCCGGCCCCCTTGCTGACCGCCTCGCGCTGGCGGACCGGCTCGCCATCCGGCGGTTCGATCTTGATGACGGTCGCGCCGGCCTTGGCCATCAGGAAGGTGGCATAAGGGCCTTGGTAGACCTGCCCCAGGTCCAGCACCACGATGCCGTCGAGCGGACGATTCTTTCGTTCCATGGTTCTGTCTCTCGTCGTTGGTCGCCGCGCGCGGCTGGCCCGTCGGGCGGCCCGCGCGTCGTGCCCAATCGTGCGCCTTCGTCGGGCAGGCGCGACAGTCGGTGATTCCGGAGAGCGGAATTCGGAAAACGAGAATCGATCGGTGCGCTACTGCGCCAGCTGCCGCGCCAGCCCTTCGGCGTCCAGCAGGTGGATGTCGCGGTTGTCGACCCGGATCAGACCCTTGGCCTCGAGTTCGTGCAGTACGCGAGAGAAGTACTCGGGCGTCAGCGACAGCCGCGAAGCGATCGTCGCCTTGCTGACCGGCAGCGATACGCGGTGCGTGCCGGTGGGCGGCGCCGCTTCGGTGTTCCCGTCCAGCGCGGTGCCGTCAGGCGACTGGCCGGGCAACGCGTTGAGCAGGTAGCTGACGACGCGCTCCAGCCCCGAATGCAACGCATAGGCCTGCACGTCGCGCACCAGGCCATGCAGACGTTGCGACAGGCCGGCGAGCATCCGCAGCGCCAGCCGGGGATCGCGCTCGACCTCGCCGACGACGGCGTCCTTGCCGACGGTCAGCACGACGGCGTCGGTCAACGCCTGCGCGTTCAGGATGTAGGGCTTGTCCATGAACATCAGCGCCTCGGCGAACGACATGCCGGGACCGACCAGCTCGATCACCTTCTCCTGGCCGGTCGGCGAGATCATGAACAGCTTGATCTGCCCGTTGACGGCCACGTGGAATTCCTTGCACGGCATGCCGACGCGAAACACCGCCTCGCCGCGGCCGAACGTGCGCAGGCGGCAGCCTTCGGCCAGGCGCGACAACTCGGCGCCGTTCATCTCCTGGAATATCGGCAGCGTCGACAGGTAGCGCGGAATGTCGAACCGGATTTCGTTCATCGTCGATCCCTCTGAAGCCTCGGATGGCGATGGTTCCGGTCGCCGCATGATGACCGGAGACCGAAGCACGGGCGACGAGCGCTGCGTCGCCATGGGGATCGAGAATAAGGGGGACAGGGGGGGGCGCGTCAATGCGAAGTTCCCTCACTGCGCGTGATCTTGTTCCATACGTTGTACTTGCCGATGGGCTTGCGCATCGGCAGGCGCTTGACCTCGGCGAACGTGGCCGCGTCGTAGACGACGATCGCGCCATCCATCTCCCAGACGCTGGCCAGCGCGTACCGGCCGTCACGGGTGAACTCGATGTGCGCCAGCGTCCGGCCGGGCTCGCGGATCCGCGCGGCGACCTCGAGCGTGCGCTTGTCGATGATCGTCAGCGTGTCGCGGCCTTCGGCGCCCATCATCGAGTCGGTCCACGCATAAGGCGTGTTCTCATGGCTGCGCATGAAGAACCCGGGTCCCGGCGTGCCGATCGTGCGCACCGTGCGCCAGGTCTTCATGTCGATGACGTCGATGGCTCCGCCGCCGAGATTGGGGCTCGCCAGCACCGTCGTGTCCCGCCATGCGAACGTGATGCCCGACCCCAGGTGCGGCATGCCATCGATCGGCAGGTCGGCGATCTTGCGTCCCGCGTCCAGGTCGACGACCTGGGCGCTTGCGCGCGCCGCCGCGCCACCCTGGCCACCCTGGCGCGGCCGCGTGGCGCCCAGCAGATGCCGATAAGGCGGATCAAAGAAGAAGTCGTCGAGCGGCTCGTCCAATGCCAGGCGGCGTGGCTCGGCGGTGGGTGCGGCAGCCGGCGACCGATCGGGCGGCGGCGTGTCGTAGCGGATCTCCCAGACCTCGGCGAGGTCCTTGAGCGCCGCGACGAAACTGTGGCGCGGCGCCGCGTCGTAGACCGCCGACACGCGTGAACTGGTCTTGCCGTCCTCGCTGCGCACCGCATGGCTGCGCACGAGATTCAGGTCGGCGTCGAACAGCACCAGCGTATGCGGCAGGTAGTTGGCCGCCATCACCCAGCGCCCATCGCCGCTGACGGCCACGTTGCGCATGTTCAGGCCGGCCCGCACCTCGGCGACCACGCGCAGCCGCCACAGGTCGTACTTGGTGATCCAGCCGTCGCGCGAGCCGAAGAACACGTAGCGGCCGTCAGGCGTGAACTTCGGGCCGCCGTGCAGCGCGAAGCGGCTCGGAAAACGGGCGATCACCTCGAAGCGGTCGCCATCGAGCACCGACACGTGGTGGTCGCCGCCCTCGACGACGACGAACAGGTTCATCGGGTCGGCCGACCACACCGGGCGCTGCGGCTCGTCCGCCGGCACGGGCGCCACGCTGCGCGACGCCCGGATGTCCGCATCGCGCCAGTCGGGCGCCGGATGGACGGGGCGGCGGATCCATTGCGCCAGCGCATCGATGTCCGCAGCGGACAACGGCCCGCCGAAGCCGGGCATCTGCGTCGCGGTGCGGCCTTCGCGGATCACCTGCACGGCCTCGGCCGGCCGCAGCCGGGACAGGCTCTCCGGCAGCAGCGCCGGCCCCATCGCGCCGGTGCGCTGCGCGCCGTGGCAGGCCGCGCAGTGCTCGACGTACAGCGCGGCGGGATCGGGCGCGGACTGCGCCGATGCGGCGCCCGGCACGGCCGCCACCGACGCGAGCATCGCCACCAGGACGGCCAGGGCGCGCGTGACCCGTCGCGCCGCCGTTCGTGCCGTCATCGCTTCATGCATGGTGAATCACGATCCGCCGGTGATCGCCGGCGCGTGCGAGCGCCGAGGCCGGCACGGAATCCGACCGCGCGCCGACTTCGTCGTCGGTCAGGTAGCAGCCCGGATCCTCGGCCCACGGATTGCCGGTGAGCTGCTGGGCGCGAACGCGCGTGTTACCGCCGCAGATCGACAGGTGCCGGCAGCGCCCGCAGCGTCCCTCGACCGGCCGCGGACGAGCCTTCAGGCCGGCCATCAACGGGTCGGCCGTATCGGGCCAGATCGCCGAGAACGGCCGCTCGCGCACGCTGCCCAGATCATGGTGCCACCACATCGTGTCCGGGTGCACGCGGCCTTCATTATCGATGTTGGCCACGTTCACGCCGCTGGCGTTGCCGCCCCAGGCCACCAGTCGCGCACGCAGCGCGTCGTGCCAGCGCGGCGCCCGCGCCGTCGCCCACTGCAGCAGGTAAGGACCGTCGGCGTCGTTGTTGCCGGTCACGTACTCCTCGTCGCGCGCCTCGCGGGCCGCCTCCCACGCGCGCTCGTACAGCAGGTCCAGCGCCGCGCGCGTCGCCAGGTGCTGCGCGTCCTTGTCGCGATGGATGTTGCCGCGCCCCGCATAGTTCAGGTGCGAGAAGTAGAACTTGTTGGCGCCTTCGTCGCGCATCAGCACGAGCATCGCCGGCAGGTCGTGCGCGTTCAGCGATGTCATCGTGAAGCGCAGCCCGACCTTGACGTCATGCCGGCCCAGCAGACGGATCGCGGCCAGGCTGCGGTCGAACGCGCCCTGCATCCGCCGGAAGCGGTCGTGCGTCTCGCGCAGGCCGTCCAGGCTGATGCCGACGTAGTCGAAGCCGGCGCCGGCGACGCGCGCCGCCATGTCCGCGTCGATCAGCGTGCCGTTGGACGACAGGCCGACGTAGAAGCCCATGCGGCGCGCACGCGCGGCGATCTCGAACAGGTCCGGGCGAAGCAGCGGCTCGCCGCCGGACAGGATCAGCGCGCGGACGCCGAACGCATGCAGGTCGTCCATCGTCGCGAACACTTCGGCGGTGCTCAACTCCCCGGGGTAGTCATGATCGGCGGACAGCGCGTAGCAGTGCTTGCAGGTCAGGTTGCAGCGCCGGATCAGGTTCCAGATCACGACCGGACCACCGCCGCGCGGTCGTTCGCGCGCGACCGGCCAGACGCCCTCGGCCTCGGCCTGGACCAGTTCACGCAGGTATTGGCTGATGCGCAGCATCGATGATTCTCCGTCAGGGCGCGTTTACCCCGCGATCGAGTCCGTGCGGCCGGCCAGGCGCAGGCCGGTCTTCTTCAGGATCGCGGTCGAATACAGGATCTCGTGGGCGCGGACGTGCTCGCCCAGCAGCGCGGCGACCCGTTCGGCCTGGCGCTCTACGCTGGCACGCGTGGTCCCGTGCAGCATCGCGAACAGGTTGTAGCGCCACAGCGGCAGGCGCCGGGGCCGGCGGTAGCAGTGGCTGACGCCGGGCAGTTCGGCGATCCGCCGCGCGCACGCATCGACGTGGTCGTCGTCGACGTCCCAGACGCTCATGCCGTTGGCGACGTAGCCGAGCCGATAATGGTTGGGCACCGCGCCGATGCGGCGCACCAACCCCTCGTCGATCATCTCGCGCAAGCGCTCGCGCACGCGCTCGCCGGACACGCCCAGCGTCGCGCCGACGGCTTCATAAGGACGCGGCACCAGCGGCAGACCGCTCTGCGTGGCCCGGACCAGCGCCCGGTCGAAATCGCTAAGTGCCATGGCCGTCCTCCTCCACGACCGGGCACGCGGGCAGGCGCAACTCGACGCGGTATTCGGTTTCCTTGGGCAGCGCGAGCACCGGCAGGCCGATCGCGGCCTCGATCCGCGCCAGCACGTCGGCGGCCGCGGCCGGACTCTCGGCGGCCACGACGAACCACATGTTCAGCGCATGCTCGCGGCGATAGTTGTGCGCGACCTCGGGGAACGCGTTGACGCGATCGGCCACGGCCTGGAAATCGCGCTCGGGGACGGCGATCGCCGCCAGCACGAACTGGCCGCCCGCCCGCTCGATCTGGAACAGCGGCCCGAAGCGGGTCAACACGCCGTGCCCGAGAAGATCCTGCAGCGCGTCGATCACCGACGCTTCGCTTCGGCCGAGCGCCTCGCCCACGGCGGCGAACGGCCGGTCGACGAGCGGGAACCCGGCATGCAGGTAGTCGATCAGGCGTGCATCCTCAGGGCTGAGCATGATGGCCCTCCGTTGGCAGGCCGGCTCGCGGCGGTCGAACCTGCGGCATGGCATCCCCTGACGCGGGCCGCCCTGACGCGGGCCGCCCCGGCGCGGACGGCAACAGCGCCGCGTCGCCGAATCGGCGGCCGCCGACCTGCTTGAAGCGGCGCAGCGAGAACAGCACCTCGCGCGGGTACGGCGCGAGTCCCGCGCCCTCGGCCGCCTCGGCGACCTCCGCGAGCACCACGTCGTGGCTCGCACCGTGGATCATGCAATACAGGTTGTACGGCCAGCCGGGCGCGCGCGCGCGACGATAAGCGAGCGTCACCGCCGGCATGCCGGCGAGCAGATGGCCGCAGCGATCGACGACCGCGTCGGGCACGTCGAACACCGTCATCGCATTCGCGCGATAGCCGAGTTCGTGGTGCCGGACGATGACGCCGAACCGGTTGAGCGTGCCGGCATCCAGCCAGCGCCCGAGCGTTCGCAGGATGCCGGCGCTGTCGTGCGCCCCGGTCCGGCCCGCCCCGGACGCGGTGAGCGCCAGTTCGCGCGCCCAGGCGTCGAACGGCCGCCGTTGCAACGGCAGCCCGCGTTCGAGCAGCGCCGCCAACGAGCGATCGGCATCGGCCACCGGCGGCACGCCGGCACGCCACGCGCGGCCTTGCTCGTGCATCGGCCGCGGCGCCTGCGACGGTTCGCGCCGCAGATCGAACGCGAGGTCCACGCCATACGGCTGCAGCATCGGCAGCCGCAATACCGGCAGGCCGCTGTCGCGTTCGAGCGCGGCCAGTTGCTCGGCCAGCGACGTCTCGTCGCGGCCGGTCAGCACGAACCACAGGTTGAAGCGGTTGTCGCGCTCGTAGTTGTGATTGACGCCGGGCAGCGCCGACACGCGCGCCGCCACGGCGGCCAGGTCGGCCGGCGGCACGGCCATCGCCGCCAGCAGCGATGCGCCGCCCGCGCCGATGCCGAACACCGCCCCGATCCGGCTGATCGCGCCGCTGGCGACCAGACGCTCGCAGGCCGCCAGCACCGTCTCGGGCGTGACGCCGAGCTGCCCGGCCAGCACGTCGAACGGTGCCTCGCACAGCGGGAAATCCCGCTGCCATCGGTTCAGCAGCGCGAACTGCAGCGGGTCGGTACGCGGATCCATCGTCAGAACCCCATCCGGTTCGCGCGGGAGGTGAAGAAGATGCCGCTGGGCGCGTTCACGGCCAGCGTCGCCTGGCGCTCGAGCCGATGCGTGTCGTACACGTGGACCCGGTCGTCGTCGCGGCAGCTCAGCCACACCGATTCGCCGCGCGGCGTGAACTCCATGTGCATGACGGCGCGACCGGGATCGATCGTGGCGACGACACGCTGCGATGGCGTATCGATGACTTGCACGCGGTTGTAGTCGGGCAGCGCGAAGCTGACCCAGACCTGGCGGCCGTCGGGCCGCGCCAGCACGAACACCGGCTGGCCGGCCACCGGAATGCCTCCGACCTCGGTCCAGTCGCTCGCGTCGACGACCAGCACCTCCTGGCGGCCGATCGCCGGCAGGTAGGCCCGTGTGCCGGCCACGGCCCAGCCGCGCAGGTGCGGCATCTTGTAGACCGGCAGCGGCTGCTCGCCCCGGCCGTAACCGGACAGGATTCGCCGCGCCTTGGGTTGCGCATCCCATAAGTCGACGAGCGCGAGCCCGTCCTCGCCGAACAGGCCGGCGATGTAATGGCGACCGTTCGGCGTGACCAGCGCGTCATAAGGCTGGCGCCCGATGTCGGCCAGCCGCGTGACCCGGGGGCGTGCCGGATCGCGGCAATCGGCGATCCAGATCGCGTCGCCATCGAACAGGCTGTACGCGAACCGCCGGTCGGGCAGGTCGACCAGGCCGACGACGCGCGAGCGTTTGCCCGGGGCGTACTCGGCCGGAATGTCCGCCAGCGGTGCGAGGCTGTCGGCATCGAACAGCCGCACTCCACCCGGCGAGTAGTTCTGCACGGCGACGATGCTGCCGTCGGCGCTGATCGCGCCGCCGATCGCGTTGCCGGACTGGATGACGCGCCCGGTCAGCGCCTGCGTCAACAGGTCGACGCGGCTCAGCCCGCCATCGCGGCCGAACACGAACGCATGGCGCCCATCGCGCGAATAGACGACGGCCGCGTGCGACAGATCGCCCAATCCGTCGACCTCGCCGAGCACCTCGCGCCGGCTGGTATCGATGATGCTGACGGCGCCGCGCGCCCGCTGGACGACGACGCCCAGGTCGCCGGTGCCGCGCAGCGTCGCGGCGCCGGGCTTGGCGGCACTAGTGGCACTAGAGCGCATGCCGGCATCGGAGCCGGCGACGGTCGCCGACGCCGCGCAGCCCGCGAGCGCGGGCGCCCCCGCGAGCAGTGCCAGGCAGGTTCGGCGTTTCATCGCATTGCTCCGTTCGGTAGTTCGGCGACGGTTCCCTGCGCCAGATGCGTCGCGATCCACAACGCTTCATCGCCGTCGAGTAGTGCCTGCCATCCCGGCATCGCCGTGCCGGGCCGGCCATGCAGGATCGTCGCGGCCAACGAGGCGACCGGTTTGCCCGCCAGCGCGTCAGCGGTCAGCGCCGGCCCCAGGCCGCCGAGCAGCCGCATGCCGTGGCACGAGCCGCAATCCTGGCGCACCAGACGCACCAGGTCCGCCTGTCGAGCGGCCGTCGGCGAAGGAGCCGTCGTCTGGGCGCGAGCCGCGGGCCCGGGCATCGCGGCCGCCGTCTCGGGCTGCCCTGCCGCATCGACGCCGGCGATGCCCGCCAGCAGGCCCCCCAGCGCCAGCGCGCGGGGTAGCCAACGCCATGACGGACGACGGATCGGCATGGCCGGCGCGCCGGTCAGGACGTCTTGAGGATCGACTGGATCGCGCCTTTCAGCGCGTCGTCGCTGATCTTGTCGGGACCGGTCGGCGACATCGGAATCGGGCCGAACGAACCCGACCCTCCTTTGCGAACCTTCTCGACCAGCTTGGCCGTCACGTCCTGGCCCTGGTACTTGGCGGCGATGTCCTTGAACGACGGGCCGACCAGCTTCTTGTCCTTGGTATGGCAAGCCATGCAACCGGCCTTGGCCATGTCTTCGTCGGGCCCAGCCATCGCCGGCGAGGCAACGGCCATCGACAGCGCGATCGCGGCGGCCAGCGCATAAGGTTTGATGATCATGTCGGGTTCTCCTTGAGTCTCGTTGTGCCTGCGTCGAAATGGACCGGCGGACCGGGCATGCCCGGTCCGCTTCCCCAGTCTCAATAGATGTCGTGCTGGGTGTTGTAGATGTTGAAGTGCCCGGTCGGCGTGATCAGGCGCGGATCCTTGATCACGGTCTTGAGCTTCAGGGTCTTGTCATCGACGACGACCAGCGCGCTCTGCTTGTCCTTGGCGCTCCAGACCGCGAACCAGACCTCGTCGCCCGCCTTGTTGTACTCGGCCTGCACGACGCGCTTGGCACCGTCGTCCTTCAGCTCGGCCCATTCGGCGATCGGCAGCACGGTGAACCCCTTCTCGAGATTGGTGGTGTCGAACACCGCCACCGACTGCGCGAGCTTGGGATCGGGGTTCAGCGGCGTATCCGAGTACAGGTGCTTGGACTTCGGGTGCGTCTTGATGAACAGCGCGCCGCCGCCCTGGCCCTTGAGCTTCTGGACCTCCTTGAACGCGTACTGCGGATGCTTCTTCGGATCGGTGCCGATCAGCGAGATCGTCTCGTCGCCGAGGTGGCCGGTCGCCCAGACCGGACCGAACTTCGGATGAACGAAATTAGCGCCGCGCCCCGGGTGCGGCACCTTGCCGACGTCGACCAGGCCCGCGAGCTTGCCGTCCTTGGCGTCGATCGCGGCGACCTTGTTGCTGTTGTTCGCGGCGATCATGAAGTACCGCTTGCTCGAATCCCAACCGCCGTCGTGCAGGTAGCGCGCCGAGCCGATCTCGGTGGTCTTGAGCGCATCGAGGTTCGAGTAGTCGACCAGCAGCGACTTGCCGGTCTCCTTCACGTTGACGACGAACTCGGGCTTGAAGTGCGACGCCACGATCGCGGCCACGCGCGGCTCGGGGTGGTACTCCTGCGTATCGACGGTCACGCCGCGCGTGCTGACGATCTTCAGCGGCTCGAGCGTGTCGCCATCCATGATCACGTACTGCGGCGGCCAGTAGGCGCCGGCGATCGCGTACTTATCCTCGTAGCCCTTGAACTTGGACGTGTCGACCGAACGCGCTTCAAGCCCGATCCGCACCTCGGCGACGTTGTCGGGTTTCTCCATCCACAGGTCGATCACGTTGACCTTGCCGTCGCGCCCGATCACGAACAGGTTGCGACCCGACGCGGACGTGCGCGAGATGTGCACCGCGTAGCCGGTCTTGACGATATTGATGATCTTCTTGGTATCGCCGTCGATCAGCGCCACTTCGCCGGAGTCGCGCAGCGTCGTCGAGAAGATGTTCGAGATGTTGTAGCTGTTCATCTTCTTCTTGGGCCGCTGCTCGGGCGGGATCAGCACCTTCCAGGTCTGCTTGATCTCGGCCATGCCGAACTCCGGCGGCATCGGCGGATCATGCTGGATGTAGCGCGCCATCATGTCGACTTCCTGCTCGTTCATCTCGCCCGAGGTCAGCCAGTTCGGCATCCCGGCCGGCGAACCATAAGCGATGAAGACCTTCAGGTACTCGGTCCCCTTTTCCTGCGTGAGCTTCGGCGTCAGCGGCTTGCCGGTCGCGCCGTTGCGCAGCACGCCATGGCAGCCGGCGCAGCGCTCGAAATAGATCGTGCGGCTGCGATCGAATTCCGCCTGCGTCATCGGCGGTGCCTTGGGATTGCTCGACTGGACCATCGGCTCGCTGGCCAGCGGCGACGCCCCCGCCTGGTAGTTCTTCTCGGCTTCGGTGACGCTCTTGTCCACCGCCAGTGAAACCGACGAGACACCCGATCCGACCAGTGCCATCAGTGCCAGGGAAAGCAACCGCCCTGTCCTTCGCGACTTCCTCATGACCATCCCCCGTGCTTGCCGGGTCGTCCGCCCGCGGATGCGCCGCGTGGCCGGTTTCCCGGGTCCGTAATCCGGCGCCAGCCAGTCCGGCGCCGCCCATCTCCACACCGGGCATATTCGGCGGCCAGGGACCACGCTGTCCTTGAACCAAATTAAGGACAGCCGCAATCCGACCGCCCACCATCCGAAGCCATCCCACGCACGAGGAAGGACGACGATGCGCCGCACCCACGATCCCGGATCATCGGCCGGCCATGGCAGCCCTCGCGCCCGCGGCGACAGCACGCGCGCGATCGGGCGCGCCACGCCCGGGCACGTCACGCTGGTGGGGGCCGGCCCCGGCGACCCCGATCTGCTGACGCTCAAGGCGGCGCGCGTGCTGGGCCAGGCGCGGCTCGTGCTCCACGATCACCTGGTCGGCGACGCGGTGCTCGACCTGCTGCCACCGACAGCGCGACGCGTGTACGTGGGCAAGGAATCAGCGCGCCACGCGTTGCCGCAGCACGAGATCTGCGCGCTAATGGTCCAGCTGGCCCGCCAGGGGCACGACGTGGTCCGCCTCAAGGGCGGCGATGGTTTCATTTTTGGCCGCGGCGGCGAAGAAGCGCAGGCGCTGGCGGCCGCCGGCATTCCATTCGATGTCATTCCGGGCATCACGGCGGCGCAAGGCGCCGCCGCCAGCGTCGGCATTCCGCTCACGCATCGCGACCATGCCGATTCATTGGTGTTCGCCACCGGCCACCTGCGCGAGGACGCGCCCGATGCGCCGGACTGGCGGCTGCTCGCGCGGCCACGCCAGACGATCGTCATCTACATGGGCATCGGCCAGCTCGACCGGATCTGCGCCGAATTGATCGCGCACGGCCTGCCGCCTTCGCAGCCGGCCGCGCTCGTCGAGCAGGCGAGCCTGCCCGGTGAACGTTGCATCACCGGTACGCTGGAGGTGTTGCCGGCACTGGCACGCCATCACGACGTGCGCCCGCCGGCGCTGATCATCGTCGGCGAGGTCGTCGCGCTGCATGGCGAACTCGCGCCCTGGCTGCGCCAATCACCGGCCATCGCCCCACCGGCCGTCGTACCCCAGGTCCGTGCCGCCGCGAACGATCCGCTTCGTCACATGCCTGTTACTTGAGCGCGAAACGCTGCCGGATCTGGGAATCGCGGGCCGCAACCTATTTTTGGTTTCGGTCATCGGCTTAGAACCGGCCTTGCCGTGCGGCGGTGTCAAATGCAGTTCGGTCTGTGTGGCGTGGTTGGCCGCGTTGCCCTCCGAAACCAGCACCACCATTGTCGCTAGCCTCGATCCGCAAGACCCAGTTCAGTCTGGAGAGCGATGGCCTGCTTCTTTGAACACGAACCGATGGAAGATAAGTGGATTGGCTGCGGATCGAATCCCGGTGATGCAGGGTTGTGTCCACCGCCCCGGCGCGCGATCGGCCATCAGCAGCGGCATACAGCGACTACGCATGCTGCGCGGCGCCGCCGTGTCAGCTGCGTGCGATCACGGGCCCGCAGATCCCCGATGGCTGCCGATCTGCTCGGCCTCGAGGGGCGCCCCCACCACCACGATCCGGATGAGCAGCGATGCGAACAGCGCACTGCTGAGCGTGAAGAGGTGGTCGCCGCCCCACTTGCGCATGATCACCGCGGCGAGGAACGGCGCGACCATTGAACCGACGCTGAACGCGACCGTGAAGATCGCGCTGCCGGCCGGCAGTTGCTCCGCCGGCAGCCGCCTGCCGACGATCGCCAGCGCCAGCGCGAAGACCGGCCCCAGCGCGGCGCCTGTCAGTGCGGATGCGATCAGGGTCACCGAGACGGCGCCGGACCATGTCATGACCAGACTCCCCACGGCCCCGACCGCGGCGCAGCCCGCCAGCGCCCGCTCCTGCCCGTACCGATCCGCGAGACGTGTCACGGGCACGGTCGAGACCAGCCCACCGAGAACGAAGACGCTGAACGCGAGGCTCATCTGCGCGACCGTGTGCCCCCGATCGACCATGACGACCGGGAACAGGCTCATCAGGATCGACTCGGCGATGCCGTAGGCGAAGACGGCGTGCAACGGCACGGCATACAGGACCACAAGTTCCCTGCGCCACGGGCTGGCGAGCAATCGGGAGGACGAGTCGGAGTTCATCGCTGCGAAGTGGGTTGGAAGTGGCTACAGGCGGTACCAGACTTGCCGCAGGCCGACCGCGTGCAGGGTGCCGATAGCAAGGCAGATGGACGAACTCCACCACCAGAACGCCTGGCTGCGGCCGGAGCTCGGCACGTTGATGAAGAAGCCCGCGACGCCGCGCAGCAGGTAGACGAGCGTGATCGCCAGGATGACCCAGCGAATCGCGGGCAGGGGCAAGGGCCGGCCAGCGCCGGCCAACGCGTAAGCGGCCCACCCGAACAGGACCAGCGCGACCGCCAGCGTGATCAGGTGGGGCTGCAGCCGTCCCGCCTCCACCATCCGCGCCATGTCCTCGCCGGCCCCCAGGAACCGGTACCAGGAGGCGCCGAAGGCGATGCACCCCAGGTGCAGCAGGGCGGCAACAGCGCTCGCCACCATGCCGGCCATCAGCCACGGGTTCAGCGTGTGAACGGTCTGGTCCATGTCGGGTGGCTCCCGTCTCAGAGTGCAATCAGCTCGTCCGCAGCCACGCTCGCGCGCAGCGCGGTGCGCTGCACCTTGCCGTTGCTGCCCTTGGGCAGCGGCGTCGCCCTCAGCACGAGGTGGGTCGGCCGGCGGGAGGCGTCCAGTTGCGCCTGCAGCCGCGACCGGATGTCGGCAACGAGCGATGCAGCGCCCCGCTCTCGAGATCGGATTCGAGTTGGCTCGCAAGCGCTTCGAGCCCAGGTATCGATCGGTCGGGCAGGACGTCCGAACGCAAATCCGCATCGAGGCGGGCGAACGCGGCGCTCGCGTCGAGGAGCCTCTTGAAGAGCCCCGATCGCCACCCGTTGGGATCCTTTTGTTCGTCGCCAGCCTCAGCCACTGCCGTTCCTTCCCGTCTGGACACGGCTCCATCGCCGCGTTCCTGCATCACGCCAGTTGCGTGACTTAGTCGGCATTAATCCCTACGAGTCCGCGGCGGTCACCTCACAAAAATCGCAGTTGACGCTCTCGCAGCAGTGGCGCCAACTCCCGGGCTGACGCACTCCAGGTGGCGCCTGCACTCTGAAAATCGGCTCTGCGTGCGCGCCTTGTTTCGCGCGCCTACACCCATCTGACGGCGTCATCGATGCTTCGCGGCGTCGGATAGCCGAGTGGGTTAGTCGGAATTTATCGGCCTATCGGCGATGATCCGAGTTTTGGTGTTTCACAAGCAGAGACACGCGAAGGAACTTCCCTCAAGTGCTGGATGACAAGAACGAGCCCGCGCCTTCCCGTGCGTTGAGCATCGCCGAGGTCCGTGCACGGATCACCGACGGGCGTGTTGCGTCGGCCGACCTGACGCGCGACTGCCTAAGAAGGATCAATCAGCTCAACGATCGCGCGAACGCCGTGGTGACCTTGAACCCGCGGGTGATCAGCGATGCGAGGCTGATCGATCGTTCACTCGTTCGAAACCGGCCACTCTTCGGCATTCCGTTCACGATCAAGGACGCATTCGAAACGGCTGGCCTCAGGACGACAAGCGGCCACCGGCCTCTGAGGTCCTTCGTACCGGACGTCAACGCGGTTGCGGTCGACAGACTCCTTAACGCGGGAGGCGTCCTGGTAGGAAAGACCAACCTGTCGGAGCTGGCTGGTGATCCTCAATGTCGAAACCCTGTGTTCGGGGTGACGAACAACCCCTGGGATGTATCGCGGACATCCGGCGGCAGCTCGGGTGGAAGTGCCGCGGCGGTGTCGCTGGGCTTCTCTTGGCTCGATCTGGGAAGCGACCTCGCGGGTTCGATCCGTATCCCCGCATCCTATTGCGGTGTGGTGGGCTTCAAGGCCACCGAAGGACGCCTGCCTGGCGATGGTCACATCCCTCCCTTACCCGGGCGCCCGCAGACGGTACGCCATATGCTGTCGTTCGGTCTGCTGACACGGCGAGTCCAGGATGCACGCGTCGGCCTGGATGCGTTGACGCCCTCAGAGTGCGGCTCGGGTGATCCGATTCGCGATGCCAGTGACGGCAATGCCGCACCGGCCGGCTGGCAGCTGAAGCTTGCTTATTGGGACGATTTTGACGGCCTGCCGCTATGCACGCGCACGAGACAGGCGTTGCGCCGCACGGTGAACGCGCTTGCCGGAGCCGGGCACGCGGTAGAACGAAGGCGTCCCGACGGCTTCGATTTCGGATCCATTTGGGGGGCGTTCGGGACAGTGGCAGGAACGGAGATCGGTGCCGTCTCAAACCCGCTCGTTCGTTCCACCCTGGCGGCGCTGGCCGGCCTGCTCGGGAGAAGCCACCCCATCGCCCGCGGCTTTCTAGCCGGCCTATGCTCCAAGCCAGCAGCTTATGCGGACGCCTTGCGCGTGCGCAATCGAGCGATAGACGACCTCGAGCGTTTCATGGACTCCTACGATGCCTGGATTCTCCCAACAGCTCCCTGCGTCGCCTATCGGCACCTGCGCAGATTCGGGATGTCTGGTGTAGCGAAGATTCGATTCGAAGGGCACGCGCTACCCTACCTGGCAGGAACGATCGGTTGCACCGCGCCGTTCTCTCTTACAGGCAGTCCCGTGGTGTCGCTTCCGTGCTTCGCCATCGATGGCCTGCCCGTCGGGTTGCAATTCGTCGGCCGTCGCGCGCAGGACGAACACCTGCTCCAAGCGTGCGCGATGGTGGAGAAGGTCGTGGAAGGCTATCGACCGCCGCCGCTGCTGGCGGACGATCTACGCGCTGACATTCTCGCCAGATGGTCCGCTTCGCGGTGATCCACCTGCGTCATAGCAGCTGAGCGATGAAACCGACTGTTCCATCAGCCGATCCCTACCCGAACATGCGGAGCTGGTAACGGCTCGGTGTGAAGCTTCGGGAACAAAGTAGCCGCCGGTTTACCCGGTACGCCGAGTTGCAAGGCAAGGCGGAATCTGTCAGTAGGAAGACCGATCGGAGCAATAGATAGATGGGCACGACCAACACATGTGAATGTCTGCCAATGTGTCGTCAATATTGGCGAGCCTAACCTGCTGAGCGGCGATGGAATCGCTCGACCTGCCACCTCCGATGGTGCACCGCCACGAACGCCCCACTCCGCCGTCACATGCCTGTCACATGAATCGCGCAAGGTGCTGCCGGCGTGCCATTGTCGGCCGCACCTTATCGTCAGCGATTCCCCATGGACAAGGACACCTACTCCCCGGATGCGGTCTCGACCGACGACATGGTCCGCCGCCTGCGTGAGGACCTGATCGACAGTTACGATGAAGAACTCGAACTGGAGTTCGAGGATCTGGACAGCACGGCCGGCATGCGCCTGCCCGACGGCACCCTCGACGACGGGCTCGCGGCGCGCCGCAATCACCGGCGCGCGTATTTCCGCGAACTCGTGCGCCTGCAGGGTGAACTGATCAAGTTGCAGGACTGGGTCGTCACCACGCGCCAGAAAGTCGTGATCCTGTTCGAGGGCCGCGATGCCGCCGGCAAGGGCGGCGCGATCAAGCGCATCACGCAGCGCCTGAACCCGCGCGTGTGCCGCGTGGCGGCGCTGCCGGCGCCCAACGACCGCGAACGCACGCAGTGGTATTTCCAGCGCTATGTATCGCACCTGCCGGCCGGCGGCGAGATGGTGCTGTTCGACCGGAGCTGGTACAACCGCGCGGGCGTCGAGCGCGTGATGGGCTTTTGCAACGACGACGAGTACGAAGAGTTCTTCCGCAGCGTGCCCGAGTTCGAACGCATGCTCGTGCGCTCGGGCATCCACGTGATGAAGTACTGGTTCTCGATCACCGATGATGAACAGCATTCGCGCTTCCTGAGCCGCATCCACGACCCGTTGAAACAGTGGAAGCTCAGTCCGATGGACCTGGAGTCCCGGCGCCGCTGGGAGGAATACACGAAGGCCAAGGAAGTGATGCTCACGCGCACGCACATTCCCGAAGCACCGTGGTGGGTCGTGCAGGCCGACGACAAGAAGCGCGCGCGTCTGAACTGCATCGCGCACCTGTTGGCGCAGTTCCCTTATGAGGAAGTCGCCCACCTGCCGATCACGCTGCCGCCACGCGAACGGCATCCCGATTATTTCCGCCAGCCGGTGCCGGACAGCCTGATCGTGCCGGAGGTCTACTAAGCTACCAAGGCCTGTTCATGCCCGGATCGCGCCCGCGCCGAGGGACGCCGCCGCGGTGCGATCAGCGCCCCTTCATTCGATCAACGCCTTCGCGAACCCGTCGGCCAGCGGCTTGAGCAGATAGCTGGCCAGCGTCCGCTGCCCGACGTTGACGATGACCTCGACCGGCAGGCCGGCGCTAAGGGGAATGCCGGCCGACGCCAGGCGGGTGACCTCGCTGTCGGGCAGTTCGGCGCGCAGCAGCCGGTGGCCTTCGCCGGTGCGCGGATCGTCGATCCGGTCCGCCGACACGGTCAGCACGCGGGCCTCGATCACCGGCGTCGCCGCGTGCTCCATCGTGACGAAGCGCAGCCGGACCATCTGCCCCGCCGCGAGCCGTTCGGTCGCGGCCAGCGGCATCCGCGCCTCGACGACGAAGGGCTCGTGCTCCGGCACGACGTACATCAGCGTCTGGCCCGGCTGCACGACCCCCTCGATGGTATGGACAGCCAGGCCGGTGACGACCCCGTCCACCGGCGCGCGCAGCAGGCTCCGGGCAATGATATCGACGAGCGTGGCCTCGCGGGCGAGCAGTTCGGCGTCGCGCCCCTCGGCGTCGACCAGCTCGCTCTGCACATCACGTTCGATGCCGCTGACCAGGCGCTGGCTGGCCGCGTGCGATTCGGTGCGCACCTGCTCGAGCCGAACCACCTCGGCCCGCGTGCGCGCCTCGCTGGCTCGCACTGCCGCCAGTTCGCGCGACAGTTCCATCACCTTGATGCGCGGATAGTGCCCGCTGGCCGCCAGCCCCTCCAGCGTGCGCACCTGCGTTTCCAGCAGCGTGCGCTGTTCGGCGACCTGCGTCAGCATCGCGCGCTGCCCGGCCAGCTCGGCCGCGCTCTGGCGCTCGCGCGCCTCGGCCTGCACACGGCCGGACCGGGCATGGCCGTCGCGGCTGCCGAAGGCCCGGTGCTGGACCGCCAGCAGGTCGCCCGCGCCGCTGCGCGCGGCGAAGGCGACCAGATCGGGCGACCACGCGAGCGCCGTTGCGCCGCGCATCTCGGCCCGCAGCCGCTCGACCGACGCGCGGGCCAGCACGCGCTGGCGCCGCAGCGACGCGAGCTCGGCCTCGGCGCGGGCGGAATCGAGGGTGATCACCGGATCGCCCTGCCGGACGCGAGCGCCTTCGGCGACGTCGATCGATCGGATCCGCCCCGCGATCAACGGCTGCACCGTCTGGCGCTGGCTGGCCACGATCAGCGTGCCGCCGCCGGCGATCGCGCGATCCAGCGGCACCGAGCCGGCCCACAGCGCGAAGCCGCCGAGGCCGAGGCCGACGATCAAGCCGGCCGCCAGCAGCAGGCGTCCGACACCGGCCGGCAGAGCGGTGATGGAAGATGACTCATCGGTGACCTGGGCCAGGGTGGCCGGGATCGCCGAGGCGGCCGCGGTGGTCTTGTTCATGCGGCGATCTCCAGCGGCGACGGCGGACGGGGTGACGAGGGCACGGCGGTCTCGGCACGGGATGACGACAGGGCGGCGGCCTCGGGCCGGGACAGCCGCGCGAGGACGGCGTCCGGCGGCCCGGCCAGCACGACCCGGCCGTCGTTCAGCACGACGAGCTGATCGGCCTGGCGCAGCACGCCGGGGCGATGAGAGACGATGACGACGGTGCGGCCGGCGGCCCGGCAGTGGCCGATCGCCGCCGCCAGCGCCCGTTCGCCGGCGTCGTCGAGATGCGCGTTCGGCTCGTCGAGCACGACCAGCACGGGCGCGCCGTACAGCGCGCGCGCCAGGCCGATGCGCTGGCGCTGCCCGCCCGACAGCGCCAGGCCGTCGGCGCCGAGCCGGGTCTGATAACCGTCGGGCAGCCGCAGGATCATCTGGTGGGCACCGGCCTCGATCGCCGCGGCGATGACGTCGGCATCGTCCGCATCGGGATCCAGCCGGGCGATGTTCTCGGCGACGGTCGCGTCGAACAGTTCGACATCCTGCGGCAGGTAGCCGGTCGCCGCGGCGCGCTGGGCGTCCGGCCAGTGCGCGAGTTCGGCGCCGTCCAGCCGCACGCATCCGGCATGGATCGGCCAGACCCGGACCAGCGCGCGGGCCAGCGTCGATTTGCCGGAGCCGCTCGGGCCGAGGATGCCGACGATGCGTCCCGGCTCGGTCTCGAAGCCGACGCCGCGCAGCGTCGGCTGGGTGGCGCCGGGCGGTACGACGACCAGCCCGTCGACGCGCAACGCGCCGCGCGCCGCTGGCAGCGCGACCGCTCCACCCGCCCCGATCGCATCGGCCGAACGCAGCGGCACCGGCCGCGCCGGATCGAGCAGGCGGCCGATGCGCACCGCGGCCGCCCGCGCCGACGCGATGCCGCCGGCCGCGTTGATCAGCGCGTCGAACGGCGCCAGCACCCGGCCCAGCAGGATCGAGGTCGCGATCATCATGCCGGGGGTGATCCGTTCCTCCAGCACGAGCACGGCACCGAGCGCCAGGACCAGCGACTGCGACGCGATCCGGACGAAGCGGGCCACGGCGGTGACCCGCGCATTGGCCGCCTCCGCGCGGCCCTGGGCGAGGTGGGAATCCTCGTGACGGGCGATCCAGCGCCGCATCACCGTATCGAGCATGCCCATCGCGCGGATCGCCTCGCCCTGACGGAAGGCGGCGTTCATTCGTGCGCTCGCCTGGCGCGCCGCGTCGGCGGCCAGCCGCTGGTGGGCGAGCCCGCGGCGCCGGGCCAGCATGGCGAGCCCGAGCAGCGACAGCACCGCCGCCGCGATGAAGACGCCGAGCCACGGGTCCACGAGAAAGGCGACCGCCAGCGCGACGATCGCGAACGGCGCATCGAGGATCAGCCCCGGCACCGGCCCGGCGATGAACTGCCGGACCGTCGCGAGGTCCTGCATCGCGCCGGCCGGATGCCCGGAGCCCGGCGCGGCGTCGTCGAAGGCGAGGCGGAACAGCGGCCCGCGCAGCCGGGCCTCGAAGGCCGCGGCGACCTTCACCATCACGGCGCCGCGAATCCATTCGATCGCCGACAGCAGCGCGAACAGACCCAGCACCAGGCCGGTCAGCACCGCCAGCGTGTATTCGCTGCGGCTGCTCAGGACCCGGTCATAGATCTGCATCATGTAGAGCGAAGGCACCAGCATCAGCGCGCCGCAGACGACGGCGAGCAGCGCCATCGCTGCGAGCACGATGCGGATGCCGGGCACCAGCGCGACGACGCGGGCGAGCGCGTCGCGGGAATCGGTCGGGTTCATCAGTGGCCTCGTATCGCGATGCCGGCATCGTCGGGCGCCGGCCTGGCTCGGCCGGGCACCTTGCCCGGGCCGGTGGTGTAGTGGGAGCCGGGGTAGCGAGCCCCCGGACATGCATCAGGTGAAGATGAAATCGCTGGCCTGCATGTCGCCGGCGCCCTTCACCCAGATCTGCATCTCGGCCTTGGCGTCGCCGTCGACGTTGATCCAGACCATCGCGTCGTTGCCGGTGCGCGTGAAGCCGATCTCACGCGCGAGCATGTGGATGCTGTTACCGTCGCTGCTGCGGCCCTGCAGGTTGCCGGTAAAGGCGAAGCCGCCCATGCCGCTCAGCTCGATCTTGTCGCCCTCGGCGCGGTTGAAGTCGAGGATCGTGTCCCGCGCCAGCGACGATTCGTTGTACCAGAAGCGCGCCTCGCTATCGGCGGCCTCGTGGTAGACGAAGCGGTCCGCGCCGCTGCCGCCCTCCAGGATGTCGGCACCGCGGCCGCCGATCAGCCGGTCGCTGCCAGCCCCGCCGTACAGGTTGTCCAGGCCGTCGCCGGCGAACAACTCGTTCGACGCAGCATTGCCGACCAGCGTGTCGCCGTGCGCGGTGCCGATCAGGTTCTCGATCTCGATCAGCGTGTCACCGTCGCTCGCGGTCTTCCTGCCGAGATCGACCACGATGCCCGAGCCGCGGCCCATGTAGGACACCGTGTCGAAGCCGCCCCCGCCGTTGATCACGTTGGCGCCGCTGCCGCTCTGGAAGTAGTCGTTGCCCGAGCCGCCGGCCGCTTCGGTCGTCGCGCTAAGCGTCATGACGTCGTCGCCCTGGCCGCCGATGATCTTCTCGACCGAGACAAGCGTGTCGCTCTTGGCCGGCCCGCCGCGTCCGGTGACGGTACCGTTGCCATAGGTCTGGTTCATCTGGACGTTCACGCCCTGTGTCAGCGTCGAGTAGTCGACCGTGTCGAAGTTGTCGCCGCCGTAGACCTTGTCGTTGCCCTGGCCCGGGATGAAGACGTTGTTGCCGCTGCCGCCGTGCATCGTGTCGTTGCCGTAGCCGCCGTCGAGCGTGTCATCGCCCCATTCGCCGTACAGCTTGTCGTCGCCGGTGCCGCCGAGCAGCGTGTCATTACCCCAACCGCCGTACAGCGTGTCGTGCTGGTCGCCGCCGTAGATGATGTCGTGGCCATGGCCGCCGTTGATGACGTCGTCGCCGTTGTAGCCGTAGATCAGGTCGTTGCCGTCGGTGCCGTTGATCGTGTCGCCCGCATTGGTGCCGGCGATCATGTTGGGCAGGTTGAACTTGAAGGTGCTCATGGTCGGGTTCCTCTCTGGATGGTGGGGATGTCGGTCCGTCGTTCGCTCGTCGCCGCATCGTGGCGACCGGCTGGTTCCGCTGCGACCTGCCGCGGAGTGAGGCCAGTATCGGCAGCGCGGCGCCGGAAGTCGTCAGCGATCGGTCGGCGAACGGTCTGGAACGGGTCCGCGCACGGAAACGAGCCGGGACGGCGCCGCGGAACGGTCGGCCGGCCGTGGATCGGCCGCCAACCAGGCGAGCAGCGCTTCCAGGCTGTCGAAGTCGTGGCGCCGGCCACTGTCGACGTGTTCGACGCGACCGGCCCAGACGCCACGTTCGGGCGCGCTGTCGCGGCGGAACTTCAGGACGTACGCACGGTTGGCGGGATGGTTCGGGCGGTCATCGAGCGTCATGGCATTTACCCGAAAGGGTGAAGTGGGCGGAGGTCCGAGCCAGTGTCCGCCGGTCCGCCGCCCGAAGTCGTCTCGGTTCGGTCGGGTTTCGGTCTGGTCTGGCGGCGGTGGCCGACCCGGACCCCAGACTCCGGCCATCGCCGACCTGGCACCCTCCCATGGGGTCCGACGCATGCAGACATCCCCGAACGAGCGCTCGACGGCGCCCTCCGCCCCCCGGATCGCCTTCGGGCACTACCTGCTCGACATCGACGAGGCTCGATTGACGCGCGAGGGCGCGCCGATCGACCTGCCGCCCCGGGCGTTCGGGCTGCTCGCCTACCTGGCCCGGCAGCCGGGCCGGCTGGTCCGCAAGGACGACCTGCTCGACGCCGTGTGGGGCCACCGCCACGTCAGCGAATCGGTGCTCAAGACCGTCGTCAGCCAGATCCGGGCGCTGACCGGCGATGATCCGCGCGATCCGCGGATCATCGAAACCGTGCCGCGGCGCGGCTATCGCTTCGTCGCGGTCGTGGCCGACGCGCCGGCGGCGACCACGGCGATGGCTGAACTCACAGTGCCGGAGTCTTTTGCGCCTACGGTACCGGCAATCCCCCTCTCGTTGGTCGCGGCGGACATCGGCGAATCGATACCCGCATCGATGGTCGGCACCATGGCGACCCTGGAGAGCGATCCAGCCGCGGAACCCCTGGCGTCCAGCCAACGATTGATCGGCCGCGATCAGGCGCTGCGCGTGCTGAGCGCGGCCTGGGCCGCGGCCGGCCGAGGCCGCAGCCGACTGGTACTGGTCGCCGGCGAGCCGGGCATCGGCAAGAGCACGCTGATCGAACACTTCCTGGCCACCTGCCCGGCGGACGCGCTCGCGATCGGCCAGTGCGTCGACCGCTACGGCAGCGGTGAACCCTATGCGCCGCTGCTCGAAGCGCTGGACACGCTGATCCGGCATGACCCGACGCTGCCGGCACTGTTGCGCGCCGTGGCGCCGACCTGGCTGATCCAACTGCCGTGGCACCTGGACGAGACGCGCCGAGCCGAACTCGCGCGCGAGATCGCCGGCGCGACCCAGGACCGGATGATGCGCGAGTTCGGCATGCTGCTCGAACGCGCGAGCCAGCGCCGCGCGCTGCTGATCGTGATCGAGGACCTGCACTGGAGCGACGAGGCGACCGTCCACCTGCTCGACTTCCTCGCACGCCGGCGGACCGCGGCGCGGCTGCTGATCGTCGGCAGCTTCCGGCCGGCCGACGTGATCGCCAGCGGCCATGCGTTCGGCCAGTTGCGGCGCGAGCTGCGGCTGCATCGGCTGTGCGACGAGATCCACCTCGACGGCTTCACCCAGACCGAGGTCGCCGAGTTCCTGCGTGACCGGCTGGCCAACCACGACGGCCCGTGGCGAGAGGCGGGCACCGCCCGGCCGCTGCCCGGCATCGACCCGGCCACCGTCGCGGCGCTGCACCGGCACACCGATGGGCTGCCGTTGTTCGTCGCGAGCGTCGTCGACGAACTGCTCGAACAGGGTCTGCTGCGCGAGGTCGCCGACGGCGGCGGTCTCGGCGTGGAGCCGGACATCGCCCGCGCGCTGCCGGTACCCGACAACCTGACGGGCGTCATCGAGCACCAGTTGCTGCGCCTGGGCGACGGCGATCGGGCGCTGCTGCAGGCCGCCGCGCTGATCGGCGCCGACTTCGACCACGTCCTGCTCGCCGAAGCCGCCGCGGCCGACGCGGCGCTGGTGCAGTCGGCATTCGACACGCTGGCCGAGCGGCGGCTCTGGCTGCGCGCGACCGGCGTCGAAACATTGCCCGACGGCCGGATGACACAGGGCTACGCATTCCGCCACGCGCTGCATCGCCACGTACTCGATGCCGCCGTCGGACCGGCCGCGCGGGCCCGTCTGCACCGCGGCATCGCGGCGGCACTGCAGCGCATCCGCGGTCGCGCGGCGGCTGACGGCGCGGCCGAGCTCGCGTTGCATTGCGAGCGCGGCCATGAACCGTCGGCCGCCGCCGGCTGGTATCTGCAGGCCGCCCGCAACGCCCGCCAGCGGCTCGCCCAGGCCGAGGCGCTGGCGCTGGTCGATCGCGGGCTGCGGCTGCTCGAACCGCTGCCTCCGGGCCCCGCCCGCGCGGCCGAGCTGCCGCTGCTGTCGCTGCGGATCGCCGGCCAGATGACCACCTTCGGCCATGGCCTCGCGGCGGCGGCCGTGTCCTCCCGCCGCGCGCTGGCGCTGATGGATCGCCTGCCGCTCGCGGCCGCGATCGCGCCGCTCTGGCATGCGGTCTGGTGGGTGCACGCGCGCGGCGGCGACTGGCCGGCGGCGGCCGAGATCTCCGGGCGCATGGCCGCGTTGATCGACGACCCGGAGCGCGCGGACCATCCGCTCGCGGCGCTCCAGGCCCAGCGCGGCATCTTCGCGCTGCACCACGGCCGCCATGCCGAGGCGATCGAGGCACTCGACCGGGCGCTGGCAGTCCTGGACGCCATCCCGAGCGGCGAAACCGCCCCTGTCTTCGTCCAGGATCTGGCGATCGAATGCCTGGCCCACCAGAGCCTCGCGCTGGAGTTCGCCGGCCGCGCCGGCCTCGCCCGGCAGGCGCGCGCGCGCCTGCAGGCCCGGATCGATGCCGGCACCGACCCGTTGAGCGAGACCACCGGCCTCTGGTTCATCGCGTTCCAGCACCTGCTGCGCGGCGACCTCGACGCGCTCGGCGCGGTCGAGGTCCGGGCGATGGCCGGCATCGAAGGACGCGATGCGCTGTCCGGTACCGGACCGCACCGTGTCGTGCGCGGCTGGCATGGCGTGATGACCGCCCGCGACGACGACGAACGCGACCGGGCCCTGGCGCTGTGCGGCGACGGCGCCCGCATCTACGCCGGGCACGGCGCCCGCAGCGGCATGCCGGTCATGCACCGGCTGCACGCCGAAGCGCTGATCCGTTGCCGCCGTCTCGACGAGGCGAACGAAGCGCTGCTGACCGCGGCGCGGCTCTGCGACACGATCGACGAACGAGGCAGTCGGGCCGAGCACTTCCGGGTCGAGGCGGCTCTGCGGGTCGCCGGTCGGGAGGACGCGGTGCGGATCCGCGCCTGCTACGACGCGGCGCTGGCCGCCGCGCGCGACGAAGCCTCGCCGCTGCTGGAACTGCGCGTACTGGTCGATCTCGTCCGCTGGTCGCACGGCCGGGCCGGTGACGGTGACGGCGCGACCCCGACCCACGCCGCCCACGACGCCCGGGCGGCCCTGGCCACGCTGCTCGAACGGCTGGAGCCCGATCCGACGCTGCCGCTGGCCGCGGCGGCGCGCGCGCTGTTGTCCGGAGCGAATTGAGCGAGTGAGGCTGCAGCGAGTGAGGCTGCAATTCGCACCCAATGCCCGGGACGACGACTCGACATTCCGCTCAGGCACTCGGGCACCCAGCCACTCAGGCGCTCGGGCGCTCGGGCGCTCGGGCGCTCAAGTGAAGATGAAGTCGCTCGCCTGCGCGTCGCCCATGCCCAGGACCACGATCTGCATCTCGCTTTCGCTCCCGCCGTCGAGGTTGATGTAGATCGTCGTATCGCCGTTCGCGTTCGTGTTGTAGCCGATCTCGCGCGGCAACAAGGCCTGGTCGTGCATCAAGCCGGGCCTGCTTTTCAGATTCCCGCCGAAGAAGAACTGCCCCAATCCCTGCAGCTCGATCTTGTCTCCTTCTGCCCGGTTGAAATCCGCGATGACGTCGATCTCCGATCCGTGGCCCGGGGAACGCGCGCTCGGGCTGTCCGTGGCCGACTCGAACACGAAGCGGTCCGCGCCGCTGCCGCCCCAGAGCACGTCGCGGCCGGTGCCGCCGTAGAGCCGGTCGGCGCCGCCGCCGCCGAACAGTTCGTCGCTGCCGGCGCCGCCGCGCAGCACGTTCGCCTTGCCGTCGCCGATCAGCGTGTCGTTGCCCTTGCCGCCGGTCACGTTCTCGATCTCGAACAGCCGGTCGCCGTCGCCGGCGGTGTTCCGGCTCAGGTCGACCCTGATGCCGGCCGTGCGAGTCAGGTA
>JAKPAM010000153.1 GCA_029779435.1 Pseudomonadota bacterium
ACGAGGCCGGCAAGGCCCGCATCCAGGCCGCCGCCGAGCGCATCCCGGTGGTGTTCGCGCCCAATATGGGCGTCGGCGTCAACGCACTGGGCAAGATCCTCGCGGTCGCCGCGCGCATCCTGGACGAAGGCTACGACGTCGAGATCATCGAGGCCCACCACCGGCACAAGGTCGACGCGCCGTCGGGCACCGCGCTATGGCTCGGCGAGATCGTCGCCGAGGCGACCGACCGCGACCTGGACAAGGATGCGGTCTACGCCCGCCAAGGTCATACCGGCGAACGCGCGGCCCGCACGATCGGCTTCTCGGCGATCCGCGGCGGCGACATCGTCGGCGACCACACGGTGCTGTTCGCCGGCACCGGCGAGCGGATCGAGATCACGCACCGGTCGACGAGCCGGGCCAGCTACGCGCAGGGCGCGCTGCGCGCCTGCCGGTTCCTGGCCGGGCGCGAGCACGGATTGTTCGACATGCAGGACGTGCTGGGCCTGAGAGCGTGAGCGCCACGATGGAGCCGCTTCGGGCGAATGGATCTGCACTTCCTTTGATCTAGTGTCGTGTTCCAGAAGTTCGCTGAACAAATCCGCCGAGAATCAGCGCCATGCCGCGTTGCAAATCCTCGCGATACCTCGGTATCGCTGCGGTTTGCGCCTTGCCTGGCACTGATTTCGGCAGATTTTCTTATTCAGCGAACTTCCGGAACACGACACTAGTTTGATCCAGCGCAATACCCGATAAAATCACTCGGGTTTCGTACCGCCTGTCGGGGCCCCCGACATCAGCGTTTTCCCGGTCGTCGCGCCCCCATCGGCCCCCCTTGCGCAGTCGCGTTTTAATGTTGATAATCGTTATCATTAAAACTTGAACTTCGCCATGTACGTCTGCGTCTGCACCGCTGTCACCGAGAAGGAAATCGTGGCTCGCGTTCATTCGGGCTCGACGACTTTCGAAGAAATCCAGTTCGATCTGGGCGTCGGCACCTGTTGCGGGCAGTGCCGTGAATGCGCCTGTGAATTGATCTCAAGCACCTGCGCGAGCCGCTGTCCGAGCCTCGCGGAATAGTCCCGGTTCTCAGGTCGGATCAGTTCTCATTCGACCCCTGCCGCGGGCGCTAGAATCGGCGCCTGATCTCGTTCGCATCTTGCGAACGGACACGTTTACTGGCAGGAGCCTCCGATGAAAGGTGACAAGCAAGTCATCACGATGCTGAATCAGCAGTTGACCAACGAGCTGACGGCGATCAACCAATACTTCCTCCACGCCCGCATCTACAAGCACTGGGGCCTGGACAAGCTGAACCAGAAGGAATACGCCGAGTCGATCGGCGAAATGAAGCATGCCGACGCGCTGATCCAGCGCGTCCTGATGCTCGACGGCCTGCCGAACCTGCAGCAGTTGCACAAGCTGAAGATCGGCGAGACCACGCCCGAGATCCTCGCCTGCGACCTCGCGCTCGAGACCGCGGCGCAAGCGCACGTCAAGGATTCGATCGCCTATTGCGAGTCGGTCAAGGACTTCGTGTCCCGCGACCTGTTCCAGCAGATCCTCGACGACACCGAAGAGCACATCGACTGGCTCGAGACCCAGATCGATCTGATCGACAAGGTCGGCTTGCAGAACTACCAGCAGACGATGATCGGCGATATCGACGCCTGAACGGCGTCGACGCCGTCCATGGATGGCCAGCGGTCGGCGCCGGCATCGGCGCGGCCGGCTGGCGGCTGGCGGCGGTCATCCCGCAGATGGATGGTGGCGGCAGATCCGCCAGCATCGCGGCGGGGCTCAGGCGCCCGTCAGCAGCTTCTGATAGACGAAGTTCGAGATCCGCAGCGTATCGTTCGGATCCAGCCCGTCGAATACCAGTCCCAGCGATTGCTTGCCGTCGTCATCGGCCGACGGTGAAACCGCCGGGTCGGCCGACGTGCCTTTCGCGGCCGCGACGCGGGCGCTCACCTGCAGCGGCGCCGTTTCCCCGTTCGCTTCACCCGCCTCCAGTTCGAAGCCCAGCGACAGCGTCTGGTCCTTCGATGCGTCGAGTCCGGTGACGATGACCTGCGCGCCATTGACGCTGATGTCCATCAGCCGGCCTTCGGCGCTCGTGCCGCCGGCGGTCGTCACCGACACCGGCAGGTCGATCTTGACGCGGGGCGCCGAACGCAGCTTCTGCACGCGAACCTGCTTCGGATACAACAGATGCAGGTACCCGGTCGGGCCGCTGAACACGCGTTCGACCTCGGTCTTGAACTCGCTGACGTACATGCCCGAGAACGCGCGGATCCGCATCGGGTCGCCGGGCTCGAACTGCATCGGCAGCCCGTTCTCGACCGGCGTGCGGATGATCAGGTACTCGTTGACCAGATAGCCGATCAGCATCGAGCCGACGATCTGCCCGCGCGGGCCGCGCTGCACCAGGCATTGCAGGCGAATGCCGACCGGCCAGCGCAGGTCTTCGAACGTCACCGGCTCGGGAGCCGGGCTGGGAGCGTTGCTCGCTTCCGCGCGCAGCGGCGAGGTGTCGGCAACGGGTTGTAGAGACGTGGCAACCATGGGGCGAGCAATGGGGGTCGTGTCCGGTCCGAGTATCCCCAATCACCGCACTTGATCCCCTCGGGCGCCGCCAGACGGCGTCAGCGCCGGACGAATGCGCGGAATTCTGCGCTCGCCCCTGTGCGGAATCACCCGATCGGACCATTCCTGTATCGCCTGCCGACGATCGCCTTTCGTCGGGCGTTGCCCCCCAGCGACGAGGCCAACGTTGAATAAGCGGAGCAAAACCCGTCAAATCCGTTCTGACGCCGGTCCGCGGACCCGAGACCGCACCGGCAGGCACGGATTCGAGACGCCCGGCGACGACCGGGCGCGTGTGGCGAAGAGGGGCCCAGTGGGTCTGCCGGTCATCCGGCGCGTGGACAACGACAGCGATAACACGATAACGACGCGGAGTCCGGGAGCTCCGCCGCTGTCACCGCGTTTGCGGGTGTCGAGGTGCGAGGGCCTGTTCATCCACGCCTGGTCACGGCCCTGGGCGTCCGTCGACGTGGGCTCGATCCGTGTATGAACTGGCTAGCTGCCGGGCGCCCGGTCGAACGCGGCGCACGGATCCGGCCGAGGCTGCGCCGGCGTCCGGACCTCGTCATCGTAGCGTGCCCCCGTCATGTCCTTCGACCCCGCGCCCGTCGCGTCGGCCTCCTCGAATCCGATCGATACGATGCGCGCCCGCGGCCATGCCGCGCGCAGGTAGCGCGGGATGCCGATATCGCGCCGCACGTGTCCATTGCCGGCCAGCACGACGACCGGCAAGCCGCTGCGTCGATGAACATCGACGATCGTCTGCGCGAGCCCCGCGTCGCGCGCCCGCTGCGCGACGATCATCCGACCCACCGCCGCCGCCGGCATCCGGCCGCAATGGCCTTTCTCGATCGCGTCGCGCATCGTCGCCTCGTCGGCATCGCGCCATTCGACACCCGGCGCCGTCATCAGGTCCGGCGCCGACTGCTGTCCGCGCGCGATCGCCATCAGCTCGGCCGACGCCAGATTGCCGCCGGCAAGCGGCAAACGAGAATCAATCGCCAGACGCAGGTAAGGCTCGTAGAATGGCCATTGCCAGCCGTTGAAGCGAAAGCCGGCCTCCTCGGCGAGTTGCTTCGGTGAAGCGCCATCACGCCAGGCAGCGTCGATCCGGGGCTGCGAGACGCGGTCCAATTGCTCGAGTACCAGCGCGAACCGGCGGCGGGCGGCCAAGTCGGCCAGCCATCGAGCGCGGATCGCATGCTGGACCCCGTTGTCGTGGACCTCGCCCAGCAGCAGCACGTCGGCGTCCAACGCGACGGCCGGCAACGGAGGCGGCGGGCCGGACATCCCGGCCGGAGCTGCGGAAACGCCCGCCGGAGGCACGGAAGGCCCCCCTGCGGGCGCCTGCGCATCGACGGCGCGCGTCGTCGCGCACCCGGTAAGCAAGCCGGCCGCGCATACAACCGCCGCGGCGAATAGGATTAAAAAGGGTCGGGGCATTTTGTCCTGCGAATAGTTCTTATTTATAATCGCAGAAATTCTAGTACACCCATGCCTCGTATCCACTATCCGGCAATCGCCGGCGCCGCTTTGCTGAACGGCCTCGCACTCGCCGGGCTGGTCACGCTGGCACAGCCGTTACCGCACGAACCCGTCAAGGCGCTCGAAGTCGCGCTGATCACGGCCCCCGAACCCGCGCCGATGGCCACCGAGCCGGCACCCGAGCCCGTACGGCCTCCCGAGCCGCTGCCGGTGTCGAACAAGCCGCCGCCACCGCCGCCCAAGCCGAAGAAGCCCAAGCTCGAGCCTCAGCCGAAGAAGGTCGTCGAGCCGGCGCCGACGCCCGAGCCCACGCCGGTGGCGATCGCACCCGCGGCCACCGAAAGCAGCACCAACACGATCTCGGCCGAGGCGGCCGAGCCTTCGACGCCGGTGGCCACGACGGTCGCGGCCGCGCCGGCGGCCGTGGCAGCCGCCCCCGCGCCGGCCCGCGAACCGCCGCGCGCCGACGCATCGTGGTCAGGCAACGCGCCGCCGCCCTATCCGATGCTGGCCCGCCGCCTGGGCGAACAGGGCGAAGTGCGCCTCGACATCCAGATATCCCCCGAGGGCACGGTCACCGAAATCAAGCTCAAGCGGTCGAGCGGCTCGTCGCTGCTCGACCAGACCGCGATGGACACCGTCCGCAAATGGCGCTTCAAGCCGGCAACGGTCGATGGCAAGGCGGTCACGGAGTGGTACTACAACTGGCGCTGGGTATTCAAACTGGAAGGTTGAACGCGATGCAGGAAAATTCTTTGGGTCTGATGCACTTCTGGCAGGCGGGCGACGCGGTCACGCACACCGTCGCCTATCTGCTGCTGCTGATGTCCGTGCTCAGCTGGTACTACATCCTGTCCAAGGCATGGACGGCCTGGCGGCTGCGGCGCACGATCCTCGGCGGACTCAGGCAGTTCTGGTCGGCCCGATCGATCGACGAGGGCGTCGAGAAGTTGAAGCGGTTCGACACCGAGAACGTGTTCGCGCCGCTCGTCGTGAACGCCCGCCAGGCGATGACGGTACAGGCCGATTCGTCGCTGGCCTCGTCGGTCGACTGCACCGAAATCGCCACCCGCGCGATTCGCCAGCAGATCAGCCGCGCGTCGTCCCGGCTGGAAAACGGCCTGACGCTGCTGGCGTCGGTGGGCAGCACCGCGCCCTTCGTCGGCCTGTTCGGCACCGTCTGGGGCATCTATCACGCGCTGCTGACGATCGCCTCGGTCGGCCAGGTGCAGATGGACAAGGTCGCCGGCCCGGTCGGCGAGGCGCTGGTGATGACGGCCGCCGGCCTGGCCGTCGCGATCCCGGCGGTGCTGGCCTACAACGCGTTCAACCGGGTCAACCGGATCACGCTGGCCGAACTCGACGGCTTCGCGCATGACGTGTTCGCGCTGGTGACGACCGGCACCCGCGTGCCCCAGAGCACCAGCGAGCGCATCACGCCGCAGTTCGTCGGCTCGATGCCGGCCAAAGCCACCGTCGGTCATTGAGAGGCACTCGACGATCATGGCATTCGGAGGTTTCGACAACCACGGCGGCTCGGCACCGATGGCGGACATCAACACGACGCCGCTGGTCGACGTCATGCTGGTGCTGCTGGTGATCTTCATCCTCACCGCACCGCTGCTGACCCACTCGATCAAGCTCGACCTGCCGGCCGCCGCGGCACCGGCGACGGACGAGAAGCCCGAGACGATCACCGTCTCGGTCGATGGACAGAACCACATCTTCTGGAACAACGAGCCGGTGGCCGACATCGATGCGCTGGCCGCGCGCCTGCAGGGCGAATCGGGCAAGCAGCCACAGCCCGAACTGCATCTGCGCGCCGACAAGGAATCGCGCTACCAGACGATCGCCGAGGTCATGTCGGCCGCGCAGCGGGCGGGCCTGACCAAGATCGGCTTCATCACCGATCCCAACGCGCAGAAATAGCCGCGGCGACAGTGGGCCGCTCCCGCCTCGCGGCGGGAGCTTCATTGGGGCCTGTCGACGCCCAGATCGAGCCCGCGATCTGAGCGTCGACAGGCCCTAAAGCGTGAACGACATCTCGCGCAGCAGCAGCATCGGGGCCGCGCAACCGCCGAACCCGCGCCACTCATAAGTGCTGGTATCGGGCAGCCAGACGCTGTCCGACCCCAGCGCTTCGAGCCGGTCGCCGAACAGGCTGAACAGGCTGTCGTCGAAGCGCAGCGGTTCGACCGGCGCGACCGGCTCGCCATCCTCGATCCACAGCGTCGCGAATCGCGTCATGCCCGTCACCCGACAGGCATCGCGGTCGGAGAAGTTCAGGTACCACAGGTTGCCGACGGACAGGCCGGTGCCCAGCGTCCGCCAGGCGGCGGCGGGATCGAGATCGCCGGGCGACATCCGCATCGCCTCGGGCGTCTCGGCGTCGCCCGCACCGTTGCCCGCCAGCCCGAACTCGCGCGCGCTGCGAGCCGATACCAGCGCCTGCCCGAAGCGGCCGGCCTCGACCAGCGGCAGCGAATCGGGGCGCACGAAGCCGCTGTCCTGGAAACGCGGCACGCGCGCGTCGGCCAGCGCCTCACGAACCTGCACGCGCGGATCGAAGCGCACGGCCCCCTCGCGCAGGCGCGTCAACGGCGACTGGCCGGTGCTGAGTTCCCGGGCCGAGAAACCGCCCCACGCCAGCATCGCCAGCAGATCGGCGCCCGCCTGCGGCGACAGCAGCGTGCGGTATCCGCCCGGCGCGAGACGGCGTGCCGGCCGGGCGAGGATCGGCACCTGGCGCGCGGCATCGGTCACGGCCGCGACGAACGCGGTCTCGTCCCAATCGCGACCGGCCACCGACGACTTGACCGCCTTGTCGCGCAGGCCGGGCTGCGGTGAATACAGCGAGAAGTCGAACGACCACGACGCGGATTCGTGATAGTGGCAATGGCCGAAGCTGCTCAGCAAGCCGCAGGCCATCGGCCCGGCCATGAAGAAACCGACGAGGTCGGCAGTACCGGATATCCGCCGGTCCGCCTCCGCGACGGCGCGTACGAGTTCGTCCGGCGACGGCAGGCGCGCGTGTTCGACGAAACAGCTGCTCGCCGCCCCGGTGTCGAGCAGCAGGTACGGGTCGTCCTGCGCCGACCGCAATGCCTCGGTCATCGCCGCCAGCGCCGCATCGAGCCGAACCGCATCCTCCTGCGCCCCACCGGCCGCGCCGGACCGGGACCGACGAGTCCCTTCCTCCTGGGACCGGCCGGCCGGATGCCCCCTGGACCGGCTGCTCGCCCCCGCCCGAGGCCGGCCTGCCAGCGTCTGCGTCAGCACGACCGACCGCTGGCCATCGACGAGCCGCAAGCGCACGACCTGCCGCGACACCGTCCCGGCCTGGCGTACCCGGCCATGATTGAACCGCACGAAATCGCTGCGCTCGCCCTGCCAGTACGCGTACAGCGCGACGCCGGGCGCGAGCCCGTCGCAGCGACGCCCGAGCCATGCCTGCAGCGAGGCGAACCCGTCCGCCAGCTCGTTCATGATGCGGCCCCGAACACATCGACATCGTCGAACAGGCAGGCCGGCGACGAATGTCCGACCCGGATCACCTGCCCCGGCTCGCCCTTGCCGCAGAACGGCGTGCCCATCACTTCCATCGTCGACGCATCGCCGACCCGGCTCAGGCTGCGCCAGAACGATGCGGACACGCCGCGGTAGTTCGGGTTGCGCACGACGCGGGTCAGCCGGCCGTTCTCGATCAACTGCCCCCACTCGCAGCCGAACTGGAATTTGTTGCGCGAATCGTCGATCGACCACGACACGTTCGTCCGCATCAGCACGCCATGGTCGACCGCGCCGATCAGTTCGTCCCAGCTCGCATCGCCGGGCGCCAGGTTGACGTTGCCCATCCGGTCGATCGGCGCGCGATGCCAGCCGCAGGCGCGCGCATTGGCCACGCTCGCCAGCGAATATCCGTCGCGCGCGATCCGCCACTGCGACAGCGCGCTGCCCAGCGGGCGCTGCAGGACGCCGTCGCGGATCAGCCATTGGCGCTCGGCGATCATCCCCTCGTCATCCATCAGCATGCTGGCGAAGCCATGCGGCTGGATCGGATCGAAGCAGACGTTCAGCAGCGGCGAGCCGTAGCGGTAGGTCCCGAACATCTCGGGCGTCACGAAACTCGTCCCGGCGAAATTGCGTTCGTCGCCCAGGATACGATCGAGTTCCAGCGGATGCCCGATCGATTCATGGATCTGCAGCATCATCTGGTCCGGCGCCAGCAGCACCGACATCCGCCCGCTCGGGCAGTTGGGCGCCTCCAGCAGCTCCAGCGCCTCGCCCGCCACGCGGCGGCCCGCGCCGGCCAGGCCCGAGCGATCGACGACCTCCCGGCCCCCTTGCTGGCAAAAGCCGTTGTACTGCCCGCCCAGACTGCGCGTCTGCGTTCGCTGGCCATCGCGCGCGCTGGCCGACAGGTTCGGCTCGACGAATCGGCTCGCCAGATCGGACAACAGATCTCCCTGGACGAACAGCCATTGCCGGGACACCGTCTCGGCCAGCGACGCCGACCAGTCGACGATGCGCGGGTCGATCCGGCACGCGTCGGCTTCGTGCCGCAGCAAGGCGACGATGGCGCCCGTCTCCAACCCCTCGCCGGACGCGGCTGCGCGCGTCAACGGCGCGCCGCGCCGCGCGACGCCGGGCGGCGCCTGCCAGTCGAGGCCGTCGAACAAGCCGCAGGCCCGGCTGGCCAGCGCCCATTCCCGCGCCCGGGCGGCAGCCTCGCGCAAACCCGCCGTCGACAGATCGGGCGTCGCGCAATAGCCGATGCCGCCCGCCAGCATCACCGTGATCATCACGCCGGCATCGCATCGCAGCGCGAGCGGCAACACCGCGCCGCGCTCGACGTGATGGTCCCGCGCCGATTGCTCGACGAAGCGAACCATCAGCGTCTGGTCCGGCCGCAGCAGATCGCGCATCGCGCGCCGCAGCGATGAATCGGGGCGTGCCAGCCGCCCCGCGAGAGTGTCGTCGACGAGCGTCATGCGTCAGCAGCCCCAATGAACGGCGAGCAGCGCCGTCCTGCCGTGTCGGTCGAGCCGGGCCGCCGGTCCTCCGTTCACGGGTTTTCAGTTTCCGAGCGCGGCCAGCACGATGCCGGGAGTCAGCAGCTCCGGCAGGATCCTCGGTGCCGCCTCGCCCGGCCGGAACAGCAGATACAGCGGCACGCCGCTGCGGCCGTAGCGGGCCAGTTCATCCCGGATGCCGGCATCGAGCCGAGTCCAATCGGCTCGCAGCCGCACGACCTGACGGCGCTGCATCTCGGCGGCGATCCGGTCGGTTTCCAGCACCAGCTTCTTGTTGGCCTGGCACGTCACGCACCAGGCCGCCGTGAAATCGACGAATACCGGCCGGCCGCTGGCGCGCGCCGTCTCGACGGCGGCGGCGCTCCACCGGCCCCAACCGGCGCCTTCCTCGCCCCCCGTCGGGCCGACAGCCTGTGCCGCCGCCAGCCGCCCTGAAGCCCCACCGGCCGTCCCACCGGCCGTCCCACCGGCCGTCCCACCGGCTGCCCCGCCGGCTGCCCCGTCGGTCGTTTCGCCGGCTCCGGCACCTTCGGCCGCGCCGCCCGCTTCCGTCGCCGCCCGCGGCGATCGCATCGCACCGAATACGGACCGCGATGCTCCCGCGGCTTCCATCGCCCCCCCACCGCCGGCGCGGACGTCCGCGGCAGCCACGTTCGCGGCGCTCACGTCGGCGGAGCCGGCGCCGATCGCCGCGCCACCGGCCTCGCCTCCTCCATCAGCCGGGGGCGGCCAAGCCAGCCAGACCCCCAGCGAGGCGACAGCGGCGCCGCCCATGATCGCCAGCAAACGTCCATTCATGCGCCCGCCCACACCCTCGGCCGCCCCGCTGCCCGGCTGCCCGAATCGGCCATACAGCCAAGCCGCGAAGCCGAGCGCGACCGCTCCCAGCAGCCAGCCGAACAGTGCGTCGACGCCGGCCTGCTGCGCCAGGACCCAGGCCAGCCAGGCCGCCGTCGCGAACATCGGGAACGCCAGCAACTGCCGCAGCGTCTGCATCCAGCGCCCGGGGCGAGGCAGGCGCCGCAACCACCCCGGGTACCAGCCGAGGGCCAGGTACGGCGCGGCCATGCCCAGGCCGAGCGCGGTGAACACGAGCATCAATTCGGCCAGCGGCCGGCCGAGCGTGAAGCCCAGCGCGGATCCCATGAAGGGCGCCGAGCACGGCGTGGCCACGGCCACGGCCAGCACGCCGGACGCCCAGGCTCCGGCCAGGCCGTCGCCCCGGTCGTACTGGCCGAGCCGGGTCATCACACCGCCCACCTCGAAAACACCGGCCAGGTTCAAGCCGATCGCGACGAACAGCAAGCCCATCGCCGCGACGAATGCCGGCGACTGCATCTGGAATCCCCAGCCGACGGCCTGCCCGGCCGCCTGCAGCGCCGCCAGCAGCCCCGCCAGCGCCCAGAACGCCGTCAGCACGCCCGCCCCGAATCCCAGCGCATGCCGGCGCATGCCGCGCGCGGCCGCCGCATCGGTCCGCGCATGCCCATTCGACGCCTGCTGCGCGAAGCCGAGCACCTTCAGGCCGACTACCGGAAACACGCAGGGCATCAGGTTCAACAACAGGCCGCCGATCAGCGCGAAAACAGCCGCCAGGGCCAACGTCATCGCACCACCGGATCCGCCGGCAGACGCGTCCGCCGGGCGGTTCCACGGCATGCCCGCGACCGAAGCCGCCGCCGAAGCCGAAGCCGAAGCCGAAGCCGAGGCCGCCGCCGACATCCCGGAGCCGGCGGCCGACCGCACGGCCTCGCCCGCCGGCAGCGCTGCCACCGGCTGCGCGACGAGTTCGAAAGGCTGCCCATCGACGACGACGACGCCCGCGGGCTTGCCGAAGAACCCGGCATCGTCGAACTTCACCCGATCGATGCCGTCGGCCACGGGCACGGCGAGCCGCCAGCGCCGTTGTCCGGCCGCCTCATCGCCCAGGTCGAACAGGCGCTGCGGTGCGGCGTTCTGGATCAGGCCGGGTTCGTACGGGAAGAACTGCACCTGCGGCGCTTGCGCAACGTTCGACGCGATCGCCAGCGACAACTCGCCACCGTCGACCGCTGCCTGGCCCGCCAACGTCTGGCGAGGCGTGCGCGCCGCCATCGCATCGAACAGGCCGGCATGATCCGACGGCTCGGCGCTCGAGCGCCGATCGACGGGCAGGCGCAGCGACAGCGCGGCCTGCCCGGGCACGCAGACGTCCTTGCAGACGAGCCAGTCGGCGTGCGCGTCGATCGTCGCGGTACCGTCGGGCAACGCCGCGTCGGTGCGGACCGTCACCGGCAGGACTACCTCGCCGTCGTAGCCGAAGTTGGCCAGCGGACCCACCCGATGGATCTGCGGCGACATCCATTCGATCGGCCCGGCCTGCATGCCCGGCGGCAACGTCAGCGCGAGCTGCGTCGGCAACCCCGAATCCCCGGGATTACGCCAATACGTATGCCAATGAGGGTCGTGGCGGATGCGCAGGCCCAGCTTGAACGGCTCGCCGGGATGGATCGCGACCCGGTCGGCGACCAATTCGACCTCGACGGCCTGCACTTTCAATCCACGCGCGGCCGCAGTCTGAGACAATAGCGTCGCGACCAACAGCGCGACGCAGGCCAGCGTCTTCTTCATGGACTCCGAGTCTAACCGAATTCGCAAAACTTGACCCTGACTGATAGCGCGCCTAACATCCCGCCATGGAAGAAGAAATTCAAGGACTTAGCGAACGAATTGAACGTTTGCTGACAATAGTCCGGCGCCTCTCCGACGAGAACGCCGGCCTGCAGTCGCAGCTCACCCAGACGCGTGATGCGTATACCGACCTGCAGCAGCGGATGTTCGATGCACGCGCCCGGGTCGAATCGGCGCTGTCACGGCTGCCGCTGGTCGTCAACGACGAGGGCTGAGCATGGAACAAATCAGCGTCAAGATCCTGGACCGCGACTGGAAGCTCGCCGTCCCGCCCGAAGAACGCGAGAGCCTGATCGACGCGGCCGCGCTGCTCGACGAGAAGATGCGATCGGTGCGCGATACCGGCCGCATCGCGGGCATCGACCGCATCGCGGTGATGGCGGCATTGCAACTGGCGCTCGACCTGGTGATGCTGCGCAACCCGCCGGCCAGTTCGTCGACCGGCACGATGCTGCGTCGGATCCAGAAGATGACGGCCGACATCGACGAAGAACTCAAGCGCCAGGAAAGCCTGTTCTAAGGCCGGCTGGCGCTTGACGCCCCTCGGCGCGGCGCGATCCGGGCGCTGGCAAGCGCCCGCCGTCCGGCGCGGGCCGCACGGATGCGCGGCGGTCCGATCCGCGGGGAAAAGCCAGTACAATGCAGTCCTGCCCTGCGGTGTTCGCCTAGGTCATACATTCCTTGAACCAATGTATTGAACCAGGCTGCGGCGTTCAAGCCCACTGCTGTTGTGCGCGTCCCTCGTCGGACGTGCCTGATGCGGTGGCTGCTGCGGCCGACCTGAACTAATACGGTTCAGGATGCCGGCCTGACGGCACAGGCGGGGCACCCTCTTCGTTTCGACTGCCGTCGCAGTCGTCCGCACGGCCGCCGATGCTCGCCAACCAGTTTCGTTACCTGCTTCTGGCGATCCGTCGGTACACGCGCTTCCCGATCTCCGGGCGCGCGCTGCAGTGGGCATCGCCGCCCGGCATCGATCCGCGTCGCGCCGTACGCTTCCTGCCGTTGGCGGGCCTGGTTTCCGGCCTCTACGGCGCCGTCGTCTACCTGCTTTTCGCGCAATTGCTGCCCCACGCGGTCGCCACGCTGCTCGCGATCGCGTTCAGCCTGCTGATCACCGGCGGCCGCCAGGAAGCGGCGCTGGCGCGCTTCTTCGATCCCCGCCCGGCTCCGGGCGTGCTGATCCTGCTGCTGGTCGTGCTGCTGCGGACCGAGACGCTGAGTTCGCTCGACCCCAGCTGGCTCAGCCTGGCGCTGCTGACCGGGCAGCCGTTGTCGTACGGTCTGGCGGCGTGGGCCGCGATCGGCGCGCAGCGACGGCTCGAGAACGGCGTCCCGCTGCGTGCGCGCATCGTCGACCGATCGATCGCGACCGTCATTGCCGTGCTGCCGCTGGCGCTGGCCATCTGGTGGTTCGATGCGGCCGTCGCCTTCGCGTTCGCCGTCGTCCCGGCGCTGGTATTCGGCGCATGGCCGCGACTGTGGCTGTCGCGGCGGCTGCGCACGCTCGTCTCCGGCCACGCGACCGCCGAACGCCAGGCGCTCGCGCTGCGCGATGGTACCGGTGCGATCCAGCAGGCCAGCGAGCTGGCCTATCATCTGGGCTTGCTCGTCTGGTGGTCGCTGATCGGCATGGAAGCCAACGGCGACGACGGCAGCTCAGACGCCGATGCCGACACCGAGAATGGCGACGAAGAACCGTCGGACAGCCTCGACTGAACCCGCGCCCGGATCCCGCACGATGACGTCCCGCTCCCGCACCGCCGACGATGCCCGCCCCCCCGCGCCGGACCCGGCCGACGCGCGCTGCTGGTTGATGAAATCCGAACCCGACGAAGCGTCGATCGACGACGTGCTGGCGATGCCCGGGCAAACGATCGCATGGTTCGGCGTGCGCAACTACCAGGCGCGCAACTTCATGCGCGACCGGATGCGGATCGACGACCCCGTGCTGTTCTATCACTCGAGCTGCGCCGAACCCGGCATCGTCGGCCTCGCGCGCGTCGCATCGGCCCCTTACCCCGACCCGACGCAGTTCGATCCGCAAAGCCCTTATTACGATGCCACCGCGTCGCGCGATGCGCCGCGCTGGATGCTGGTCGACGTGCAGGCCACGCGCAAGATCGCCACGCTGAGCCTGGCCGAGCTGCGCCGCCACCCCGAGCTGGCGGACATGGTCGTCCTGCGCAAAGGCAACCGGCTGTCGATCACACCGGTGACCGACGCGCAATGGCAATTCATCCATGACCGGCTGGCCCTGCCGGTCGCCAAGGAATCCCGATGATCAGTATCGCCACCATCGTCAGTCTGCTCGCTCTCGGCGGCGTCGCCGGCTTCCTGGCTGGCCTGCTCGGCATCGGCGGCGGCATGCTGATGGTGCCGTTCCTGATGATGATTTTCGCGACCGTAGGCATCCCGGACGAGCATCTGGTCAAGGTCGCGATCGCCACGTCGCTGGCGACGATCCTGTTCACGTCGATGTCCAGCGTTCGCGCTCACTGGAGAGCGGGCGCCATCCGCTGGCCCGTCGTCGCGACGCTGACGCCGGGAATCATCCTCGGCGCGATGATCGGCGCGCGGCTGGCCGGCTACGTGCCTTCGCAATGGCTCGAACTGTTCTTCGCGGTGTTCGTGTCGTACAGCGCCACGCAGATGCTGCGCGGCAAATCGCCGGCCAAGGCCGACGGCGAGCCCGCCGAACACCTGCCCTCTCGGGCCTCACAGGTCACGATGGGCGGCGTCATCGGCATCCTGTCGTCGCTGGTGGGGGCCGGCGGGGGTTTCCTGACCGTCCCTTACCTGACGTCGCGGGGCGTGCGCATCCAGAACGCGATCGCCACCAGCGCCGCATGCGGCTTTCCGATCGCCGCGTCCGCCGCGGTCGGCTACGTATGGGCGGGCTGGGGTTTGCATCTGGCGCCGGCCACGTTCGGGTATATCTATCTGCCGGGGCTGGTGCTGGTGTCGATCGTCAGCGTGCTGAGCGCGCCATATGGCGCGCGTACCGCGCATCGGATGCCGGTCGCCAAGCTGAAGCGCGGCTTCGCCTGCATGCTGTACGCGCTGTCGGCATACATGCTGTATCGCGGGCTGACTGCCCACTGATCGATCCCGCCGCTGCATATCGCGACCGCCACCGCGACGGCGACGGCGACGGCGACGGCGACGGCCAGCGAGCCTACTCGCCGAACCGATCCCGCAACAAGTTCTTCTGCACCTTGCCCATCTGATTGCGCGGCAGTTCATCGACGACGTGCACGCGCTTGGGCACCTTGAAGCTGGCGATCCGCGACTTCAGTGCGGCGATCAGCGCCGGCTCCTCGGGCCGGCTGCCGGGGCGCGGCACGACGACCGCCACCACCGCTTCGCCGAAATCGCGATGCGGCACGCCGATCACCGCCGATTCGAGCACGCCGTCCATCTCGTCCAGATAGGACTCGATCTCCTTCGGATACACGTTGTAGCCGCCGCTGATGATCAGGTCCTTGCTGCGCCCGACGATCGACACGTAGCCGTTGGCATCGCGGCGGCCGACGTCGCCGGTCTTGAAGAAGCCGTCGTCGGTGAACTCCTCGCGCGTCTTCTCGGGCATCCGCCAATAGCCGCTGAACACGTTCGGCCCCTTGACCTGGATCGCACCGATCGCATCGCCATCCACCGGCTGTTGCTGGTCGTCGACGATCCGCAACTGCACGCCGGGCAACGGCAATCCGACGGTGCCGGCGACGCGATTGCCGTCATAAGGATTCGAGGTCAGCATCACCGTCTCGCTCATGCCGTAGCGCTCGAGAATGCGCTGGCCGGTACGCGCCTCGAACTGCTGGAACGTGTCGGTCAGCAGCGGCGCCGATCCCGAAATGAACAGGCGCATCCGCCGCGTGCATTCGGCATCGAAGCCGGCATCGTCGAGCAACCGCACGTACATCGTCGGCACGCCCATGAACACCGTCGCCTCGGGCATCCGCGCGATCACCCGCGCGGCATCGAAACGCGGCAGCCAGATCATCTTGCTGCCCGACAACAGCGCGCCGTGGCTGGCGACGAACAGGCCGTGCACGTGGAAGATCGGCAGCGCATGCAGCAGCACATCGCCTTCGCGCCAGCGCCAGTACAGGTTCAGCGTCCGCGCGTTCGACGCCAGGTTGCCGTGCGACAGCATCGCGCCCTTGCTGCGTCCGGTGGTGCCCGACGTGTACAGGATCGCCGCCAGATCGTCGGCACCGCGCGCGACGGTCTCGAACCGGTCGGACAGCGATGCAGCGCTCTCGAGCAGCGTGCCGCTGCGATCGTCGCCGAGCGTCAGCACATGCGCGACGCCGCGCGCTTTCGCGATCTCGGCAATCCACGGCAGCGCGCGCGGCGCGCAGACGATCAGCGACGGTTCGGCGTTCTCGACGAAATAGTCGACCTCGGCTTGCTGGTACGCCGAGTTCAGCGGCAGGTAGACCATCCCCGCGCGCAGGCAGGCCAGGTACAGCAGCAGCGACTCGACCGACTTGTCGACCTGCACGGCCACGCGCGCGCCATCGGGCAGCGCGAGTCCGGTCAGCAGATTGGCCAGACGGGCGCTGGCCCGATCGATGTCGCTCCAGCTGTAGTACAGCGGCGCGCCGGCCGCGTCGATGGTCTCGATCGCGCACGCATCGGGCGCCCTCCGGGCGAAACCCTCGGCCAGCACCGCATAGAGATTGGCATTGCTGCCAGGCTTTCGATTCTTGGACACTCGATTCCTCTCCTGGTTCAATCGACGCGGGCGCCGGAGTCCTTGACGACCTGCGCCCACTTGCGAATCTCGGCGTCGACGAAGCGGCCCATTTCCGACAGCGCGCGGCGCCGGTCGACGATCGGGCGTGACATGATGGAAGTCTCCTCGTGGATCGAGCGGGGCCGGCTACAGCAACCCGAGCACGGCGCGGGATGCGCTGACCTGTCCGTCGACGAATCGTTCGTGATTGGTTTCGATCTGATCCAGATCGTAAAGGTAATTTACCATCAGCCCGAGCGATTGCTTGAGGCCCTTGCGGGACAGATCGGCCGCGAAATTGATCCGTTCGAGCCGCGCACCATTGTGCAGATGGAAGCGCGCCACCGGATCCCCGCTCGGCGACGCCGATAGCTGGCTAAGGTAATAAGCGCAAAGGCTGGTCAGCGCCTGACGGTCCGCTTCGACGATCTTCGGCGCCTGCACGGTCTTGCTTAGCGACGCGGCATCGCTCGCGTGCCGTTCGCGCAAGCCGGCCAGCACCGCGCTCAGATGCGCGCGGCGAGCGGGCTTGAGCCGCGGCGCCTCGATCGCGTCCAGGTGCAGCAGCCAGTTGGCGAACGACGGAATCGGCGAAAGCGTGCAGAACGTGCGAAGACCGGGGAACTCCCGGCTCAGGTGCTCGGCCACCTGTTTGATCAGGAAATTGCCCAAGTTGACGCCGCGCAGGCCCGGCTGGCAGTTCGAGATCGAATAGAACACCGCGACCTTGAACCGCCCCGGATCGATACCCTCCCCCGGCAGATCGCGCGCCAGCAACGGCGCGATCGCATCAGGCATCTGCGGGACCAGCGCGACCTCGACGAAGATCAGCGGCTCATCCGGCAACGCTGGATGGAAGAACGCGAAGCAGCGCCGGTCGGGCTCCAACCGCCGGCGCAGATCGTTCCAACCGTCGATCTCGTGGACGGCCTCGTGACGGATGATGCGTTCGAGCAACGCGGCCGGCGAGCGCCAATCGACCTGGACCAGCCTCAGGAACCCGGGGTTGAACCACGACGTCAACAGATGCTGCAGATCGGCATCGACGGCGATCAGGCCGCTGTCGTGCTTGATCCGGTCGAGCAATCGCGCACGCATGCCGACCAGCACGGCCGTGCCGCCCGGCGTGCGATTCAGGCGACGGAACAGTTCCTGGCGTGGCGGTTCGGCAACGCGGCCCAACTCGATCAGGTTCTGCGGTGAACGGTCGACCGCGTACTGCTCGGCCCGTCGCAACACGTCGCCAGGATCCGGATCGAAGTCGCGGGCCAGCACTTCGAACAGCCGCGCCATGCCATCGTCGCCGAGCCGCGACAGCAGCTCGACCGCCCGCGAGGCGATCACCAGGCTGTTGGCCTCGCCGCGCTGCGTCATCAATTGCCGGCACTGATCCAGCACCTGCGTCAGGTCGACGCGTTCACGGGAGTGCCGTCGAGCCTGCTTGACTCGTTCAAACATACTGCCTCCTCGTTGATTCGCACCGGTCCGGTGATCGAGAGACGCCCGCGCCGGCTGTACGTCCTTGCCATCCCCAGGCCAGGTTCAACGTCAGGCCATGTCCGAGCCTTGTCCCAACCCTTTCCGATCCATCCTCAAGCCCCGATCGACGCCGGCGCACGCCGTGTCATCAGCACGACGCCGGCAATGAACATCGGCACGCACAGCAACTGCCCCATCGTCGCGCCCCCCGCGAGGAACCCGAGGAACGCGTCGGGTTCGCGCGCGAACTCGGCCAGGAAGCGCAGCACCGCATAGCCGATCAGGAACAGGCCCGAGACGCGACCCACCGCGCGCGGACGCGACGAATACCACCACAGCAGCGCGAACAGCAGCACGCCCTCGCCCGCGAACTGGTAGAGCTGCGACGGATGACGCGCGATCCCGTCACCGGCCTGCGGAAAGATCATCGCCCACGGCACGTCGGTCGCACGGCCCCACAGCTCGCCATTGATGAAGTTGCCCAGGCGTCCGGCGGCCAATCCGATCGGCACCAGCGGCGCGACGAAATCCATTACCCGCAGGAACGCCAGCTTGCGGCGCCAGCACAGCAGCGCGCACGCGACCAGCACGCCGATCAGGCCGCCGTGGAACGACATGCCGCCTTCCCAGACCGCGAACACCTCCAGCGGATGCTGCAGGTAGTAGCCGGGCTTGTAGAACAGCACGTAGCCGAGCCGCCCGCCGAGTACGACGCCCAACGCGCCGTAGAACAGCAGGTCCTCCAGATCGCGCGGCTGCATGCCGCTGGCCTCGGCCCACGCTGGCTTGCCCAGCCGGTAGCGGCCGAGCAGGTAGAACGACAGGAAGGCGACCAGGTACATCAGGCCGTACCAACGGATGGCCAGAGGCCCGAGGTGCACGGCGATCGGATCGAATTGCGGATGAACGAGCATCCGTCATTCTGACACGCGGAATGGAGCCGTCCCGTCGCACGATGCACAGGATGAAGACGGCGTGCGCGGTGTCGTCGCAACGGCATGCACGGCCCGCTCGCCACCGTCGACCGGCGTCGTGCACAGCGAGACGTCGAACACCGGACCGATCACCGCGGAGGACACCACGTCGGACGGCAGGCCGTGGCGCAGCAGGCGCCCGTCGGCGAGCAGCCAGACGTCATCGGCATACTGGCTGGCCAGATTCAGATCGTGCATCGTGATCAGCACGCCGAGCCGATGCCGGGCGGCCAGCGCGCGGACCAACCGCAGCAGCCGGTGCTGGTGCCGCGGGTCGAGGCTGGCGACCGGCTCGTCGAGCAACAGGTAGCGCGCGGCGGCATCCTGGTTCGAAATCCCGGGCGACCCGGCGCCTTCGCTCTCCCGTCCGACCCGTCCGACCTGCCCGGCGTGGGCGGCATGAGCGGCGTGGGCGGTATCGGCGGCATCGGCGATACCGCCAGCCGGTAAGTGATCGGCGGGCAGGCCGAGCTGTGCCAGCGCGCGGGCCAGTTGCACGCGCGCCTGTTCGCCGCCGGACAGTTCCTGATAGATACGGCCGCGCATCGCGGTCGTTTCGGTCGCGGCGAGCACCGACGACAGCAGCGCCTCATCGGAAACGCCGCGAGCCGTTGCGGCAATCGCCCCGCGGCCCCACATCGAACGGCGTTGCCGACCGAACGACAAGCCGGTCGGCGAGCCCTTCGATGGGTCGGCCGGCAACCCCTTCGGCATGCGATGCGCCGAACTTCGCGGCGGCCGGCCGACCATCACCAGCTCGGCGACCGTCACGCGAAACGCCAGTTCCATCGATTGAGGCAGCACGGCTCGCCGTGCGGCGAGCTGGGCCAGCGTCCAACGTCGCAGCGGCCGCGCGTCGAGCCATGCGTCGCCGCGGTCCGGTGCCAGCGTGCCGGCCAGCACGCGCAGCAGCGTCGACTTGCCGGCACCATTCGGCCCGATCAGCATCGATACGCGCCCGGGCGCCAGCGCCAGCGATACATCGTCGAGCACCCAGCGGCCGGCGCGCTCGACACCGACGCGATCGGCACGCAGCCCGCCGTCGCCGGCCGGTCCGCTCACTATCGCGCCGGAATCGGAGCCGCCGAGGCCGGGCCCACCGGGACCGGGCTCGCCGGGCCCCGTTCCACCGCCGGCCGCTGCGCTCATAAGCGCCCCGCCAGCCGCGCGCGGCTCAGCAGCCAGATGAACAACGGCGTGCCGAACAGCGCGAGCGGCACCCCGATCGGCAACTCGGCCGGAATGACGACCACGCGCGCGACCAGATCGGCGACCAGCACCAATGCGCTGCCCAGCAGCAGCGACGCCGGCATCACGTAGCGCTGGTCGGCGCCGCCCAGCAGCCGAACGACGTGCGGCGCCACCAATCCCACGAACCACACCATGCCGGCGCTGGCCACGGCCGCCGCGACCAACAGCGCGCCGGCGATCACCGTGCGCCGGCTCAGCGACCGGACGTCGAAGCCGGCATGGCTCGCCGGCTCCTCGCCCATCGACAGCGCATTCAGCCCCGCCGCGCACCGCCACATCACGATGCCGCCCAGCGCGGCGCATACCGCCGCCACCGCACACAGCGGCCAACTGGCGCCGGCCAGGCTGCCCATCCGCCAGAAGGTCAGATTGCGCAACTGTTCGTCATTGGCGGCGAACGTCATCGCGTTGATGCCGGCCTCGCACGCCAGGTTGACCGCGACGCCGGCCAGCAGCATCGCGCCGATCGACACGATCTGCGCCGACGACGCCAGCCGCTTGACGGCGAAGGTCGCGGCCAGACAACCGCAGAAAGCCGCCACCGGCAGCGCATAAGGGCCCAGCGTATTCGTGAAACCCGGCATCACCGCGTTGCCCAGCACGATCGTGAACGCGACGGCCAGCGCGGCGCCGCTCGACGCGCCGATCAGCGCCGGGTCGGCGAGCGGATTGCGGAACAGGCCCTGCATCCCGGCCCCCGCCATCGCCAGCGCCCCGCCGACAATCGCCGCCAGCACGACGCGCGGAAACCGGATCGAATACAGAACCGCCGCGTGATCGGCGGCCAGCCCGCCTCGCCCGCCCTGCCCGCCGAATGACAGGCCGAACAGCTTGCCGACGGGTGCGAAGGCCGCCGCCAGCACCTCGCCGATCGGGATGCGCACCGCCCCGGCCGACGCCGCCGCCACGCCGCAGACGACGACCGCGACGGCCAGCAGCGCGAGAATCGCGGCACGATGCCCCCGCTGGCCGGGCGATCGGCCGATCGCGATCCGAAAGCGCCGGCCCGTCATGCGCGACCGCATGGCGGTCGTCTCATTCATCATCGATCACCGCGACATCCCGTTCGCGCGGCCATCCGCCGGCCCGCTGTTCGTCGCCCGATGATCCCCTGCTCCGTCGGCACCGGACGGGCCGTTCTCCGATCCCGCCGCGAACGCGCGAGCCAGGTCACCAATGACGCCGGGCAGGCGCGGACCGAAGCCGAGCAGCGGCAACGCATCGCGGCCGATGATGCGGCCGGCCCGGCCCGCCGGCGTCACGGCGACGCCGGGCTTGGCGAGGATGCCCGCCACGCCGCCCTGCGCGGCGATGCCCTCGTTGGTCGTCAACAGGATGTCGGGCGCCGCCAGCAACAGCGCCTCCGGCGTCATCGGCCGGTAGCCGGCGAAGCTGTCGTGCAGCGGATTGACGGCGCCGGCCAACGTGATCATCGCGTCGGCGGCGGTCTCGCGCCCGGCCACCATGGGCGCGCCCGCGTGCGACAGCACGAACACCACGCGCGGTGGACGCCGCGCGCCGCCACGCTGCCGCAGCCCGGCGACCTCGCGCTGCGTGGCCGCCCATTCATCACGCAGCCGCTCGGCCAGCCGTTGCGCGTCGGCGCCACGTCCGACGGCCTCGCCGATCACCTGCACACGTTCGAGCAGGCCATCGAAGTCATGCCGTTCGGTGGTCCGGACCAGACGCGTGCCCGCCTCGGCCAATTGCCGGATCACCGTCGGCGGGCCGGCTTCGGGCGCCAGGATCACCAGCGCCGGCCGCAGGCTCAGCAGCCCTTCGGCGGACAACGACCGCTGGTAGCCGACCTTGCGTGTCTGCTCCGCGGGCGGCGGGTAAGTGCTGGTCGAATCGGTCGCCAGCAACAGGTCCTGCGCTCCCATCGCATAGAGGATCTCGGTCAGGCCGCCGCCGATGACGATGACGGAAGCCGGCGGCAGCGGCGCCTGGGCGGCGTACGCAACCCCACCCGGCCAGACGCCCAGCCAAGCGCCTGCCAGACCACCGGCAGCCAGCACCGCAGCGCCCCGCGCGCACGCCGACAGCCAGCGGCGCCGCGGGCGGGCCAGATCCGCCCGGGCGCTTCCTGCCGCGCCATGGCGGCGCCGATCCGTCGTCCTCATGAAGCAGGCGCCAGCGCAGCGGACGACAGCAGCGATGACACCAGCGCGCGCCAATCCTCCAGTTCGGGCCGTCCGGGCTTCCGCTCGCCGAACAGCGTCGCGATCAATCCTCCGGCCTCGTCGTAGAGTTCGAGCGACGTGACGATGCCGTCCGACGTCGGCTTGCGCACGATCCACGACTCGCGGACGTGGTCGCCGCGCAGATGCAGGCTGAATCCCGGGTCGAGCACGTTCACCCACGGTCCCATCCGCTCGATCCGCGCGACCGGGCCGGTGTGGATCTGGATGCAGCCGGCGTTGCCGACGAACACCATGATCGGCAGGCCGCTGGCCGCCGCGGCGTTCAGCGCGCGCTCGACGGCATCGTCGCCGACCCGGATCGCATGGCCGGCCGGCGCCATCCGCAGCGCGCGCGTGCGGGACACGCCATGGCGCTTGAGCAACGGAAAGAAGTCGTGCGTGTCCTGCATCGCCAGCCAGTCGCGCGCGAAGGCCGCCGCGTCGACGTCGTCGGCCAGCGGATAGTCGGCCGCCAGCGGCGTCTCGGCGTCGAGCCCGGGCGCCTGTTCGGGCACGCGCAAGCGTTCGACCAGCGCCCGCCATGCCGACACGTCGCTGGACGGGCGCAGGAACACCTTGTGCGTCGCATCGCCGTCGGACAGGTAGCACTGCAGGCTGCGCTGCGGGGGATCGACCGACGTGTCCTCGACGGCGAACGCATGGCGCCAGCGCCGGTAGAACAGCCGCAGGTCGATCACGCCGAGCGCCAGGCCCGCGAAACCACCGAGCTCGATGTCGCGATAAGGGCCATCCTTCTCGTGCACGCAACTGTCGTTGCGCGTCAACGCCATCACGGTTCCCAGCGCCGGCAGGCCTTCGATCAGCGCGCTGATCGACGCCAGATCCGAACGCAGCCGGATCACCGTGGGCTCCCCGGCCGCGGGCACCGATGACGGCGCGATGCCGACACGACTGCCCAGCAGCCGCGCTTCGCTGACACCCAGGGCTGTCGCGATGTCACGCTGGCGCATCCGGCCTGCGGCCTTCTCGCGCCATGCGTCGCGCAGCGCGGCCGTATCCTGCGGGTCGATCTGGCTTCGTTCGGTCATGGCTTCATCGTCCTCATCATCGTCGCCCTTGTCATCGCCCTGGTCGCCAGGATCACCATCGCACCAATCGTCATCGCACCCACCGCCGTCGTGCCGTTCATTGCCGCCATCACCCTGTCGACCCTCACAGCTCGATCTTCACCATCACGCTGGCCGTGCGCCCCGGCTGCGTATAGGCATCGACCACCGTCGAACTCGACGACAGGCCGCGCACGTCGGTCCAGCGCCAGTACTTGCGGTCGGTCAGGTTGAACACCCCGGCGAACAGTTGAACGTGCCGGTTCAACCGCCAGCTACCGAACAGGTCGAAGCTCGCGTAGCCGGGCGTCTCGAACTGCGTGGCCGGCGCCGTCACCAGCGACGCCGAATCGATCCGCGACGATTTCTTGGCGGCCACGGCCGTCGCGCGCAGGCCCAGCATCGTTCCGTCGGCCGGCTCCCAGTTGACGCCCGCGATCGCCTTGAACGGATCGACGCTGTTCAGCGGCTGGCCGGCCGACGTATTCGTGCCATGCACCCAGCCCAGGCCGCCGATCAGCCGCCATGACGGCGCGACGCGATACGACCCGGTCGCCTCGATGCCGTGCAACCGGACCTCTCCGGCGTTGACGAACTGGAACACCGCCGGATCGGCCGTCGTGAAGTTGCCTGAGACCTGCCGCTGGTCGATGAAATCCTTGTACCGGCCCGCGAACGCCGATACCGAGTAGAAGACCCCGGGCGCGCTGCGCCGCACGCCGATCTCGATGCTGCGGCTGGTCTCGGGCCGCAAATCCGGATTGGCGGCCGACCGGTAGTTCGTCACCGGATTCGAGAAGCCGTTGTTCACCTGGTCCGGCGTCGGCGCGCGGAACCCCTCGGAGAAGTTCGCGAAGATCGAATGCTGGACCGGCAGCCGCCAGACGAGCCCGATGCGCGGAGAGAAGCGCGACCCATCGGACTTGCTGGCCTCGCCGATGTAGCCGTCCGAACTCGGGGACAGGCGGTAAGCATCCCAGCGCAGTCCCGGGATCACGCTGACGTCGCCGCCGGCCAGCACGATCTCGTCCTGCAGGTAGGCGCCGAACAGGTTGTAGCGCGTATCCGGAAACGACTTGGCCGGAAACGTCTCGCCGACCGGCGGCACCGTCCCGTCGCGGATCCCTTCATAAGTGGCCGTCGACGCATCGGCGCCGTAGACGAGCTTGTGCGTCGCCGCGCCCGCCAGCGTCTTCTGCACGACCACGCCGCCGCCGGTCCAGGTCTCGTCGTAGCGGGTCGAGCGCGAACGGTCGGCCGCGGTATTGCGGTCCTCGTACGCGTCCTGGCGTGCCTTGCTGTCCTGCCGATACAGGAACCAGCGCAGCGAATCGGCCAACGGCGAATCGAGCGCGTCGATCCGGTGATCGAGGACGAGCCCGAGGCGGCGCTGGCGATCCTGCGCGGTCAGGCCGACGACGCTGGTCGCCGCCAGCGGCGGACGCGCGATGCCCGACAGCACGTCGGTATCGATATGGCGCGAGAACGCATCGAGCGTGATCCGGAACGTATTGGTCCCGCTGTGGTGATAGACGGCCTTGGCCAGCAACGCGTTCGAGCCGTAGTCCTGCGGGTTGGGCTTCGTGCGATCGACGTTGGCCGCATCGTTCGTGCCCTGGTTGCGCAACGCCTTGCCGTCGCGGCGCGTATAGAAGCCCATCACGTCCCAGCGGCCGAACCGGGCCGCGGCGCCCAGCGTCTCGGCGAAGCTGCGGTCGGCCGAGTCATAGGCCAGCGACGCGGTCGCGTAGACGTCCTGGCCCGAGCGACGCAACAGGCTCGCCGGATCCCGGGTCACGAAGCTGACGACACCGGCCAGCCCGTCGCTGCCGTACAGCGTCGAGGCCGGCCCGCGCAGCACCTCGACTCGCTCGATCGTCGAGACGTCCAGGTAGTCGGCGCGCCCGAACGTATTGGCGCCGAAGCTGAAGCTGTTGGGCAGCCGGATGCCGTCGACCTGCATCAGCACGCGATTGCCTTCGAGCCCGCGGATGTTGACGCTCTCGTTGCCCGCCCGGCCGGTCGTGCCCTGCGCCAGCCCGAACCGCGCCGGGCTGCGCCGCACGCTCAGGTTCGGCTCATAGCGATCGAGGTCGCGCACGTCGCGCACCCGCTGCGTCTCGATGTCGTCGGCATCGATGATCGAAATCGTGGCCGGCACCTCGTCCAGCGGCCGCTCGACACGCGCGCCGCTGACGGTCACGGTCGGCAACCCGGCCGCCGCCGTCGCGGTCGGCGCCGCAGCGACCATCGGCGCCCCGGCACCCGCGGCCGCGCCCGGCCCGCCGACGGCCGGCGTCTGCGCACCGGCGCCGGCGATCAATCCGGCGGCACCGGCCAGACCCAGGAGCGTTGGCGGCAGAAGCCGCCACGGACCGGCGGCCGAGCGCGCTGCGCGTGTCGACACCAACGCCGGCGGCAGGCGCCGCAAAGCCTCGGACGAAGTCCGTCGTGCGAAAGAACGCTTCACTGCCACTCCTCTTCCAATCTTCCCAGAATATCAATCGTAATCGAAACGATTATCGTTAACCAAATGAATCAATGTTAAGCCGTGTATGGCGAAGTCCGTCTGCCATACGGAAAACGTATGGCCAGGGGCCTTCCTTCGATATTTCACCGAATGCCTACGCGCGCGTAACATGGCGACCGGCTCGCATCGTTACGCACGCAACCGTCTTGGAGACCCCCATGTCCACGCCCAAACCGCAAGGCGCAGGCAGCGCCTCGCCGCCCAATCGCCGTTCCAGCAACATCCTCGAGGGCGTCGCCCGCGCGCCCAACCGGTCGATGTACTACGGCATGGGCTACAAGAAGGAAGACTTCGTCAACCCGATGATCGGCGTGGCCAACGGCCACTCGACGATCACGCCGTGCAACTCCGGCCTGCAGCCGCTGGCCGACGCCGCCGTCGACGCGATCAAGGAAGCCGGCGGCAACGCGCAGTTGTTCGGCACGCCGACGATCTCCGACGGCATGTCGATGGGCACCGAGGGGATGAAATACTCGCTGATCTCGCGCGAGGTCATCGGCGACTGCATCGAGACCGCGGTGCAGGGCCAGTGGATGGACGGCGTGCTGGTCATCGGCGGCTGCGACAAGAACATGCCCGGCGGCATGATCGGCATGCTGCGCAGCAACGTGCCGGCGATCTACGTCTACGGCGGCACGATCAAGCCCGGCCACTGGAAGGGCAAGGACCTGACCGTCGTCTCGGTGTTCGAAGCGGTCGGCGAATACTCGCACGGCCGGATGAGCGAGGAAGACTTCGAGGGGATCGAGAAGAACGCGATCCCCGGCACCGGCTCGTGCGGCGGCATGTACACGGCCAACACGATGTCCTCGTCGTTCGAGGCGCTGGGCATGAGCCTGCTGGGCTCGTCGACGATGGCCAACCCCGACCGCGAGAAGCTCGACTCGACGCGCGAATCGGCGCGCGTGCTCGTCCAGGCCGTCCATAAGGACCTGAAACCCCGCGACATCGTCACGCGTGAGTCGATCGAGAACGCCGTCGCGTTGATCATGGCCACCGGCGGCTCGACCAACGCCGTGCTGCATTACCTGGCGATCGCGCATGCCGCGCAGGTCGACTGGACGCTGGACGATTTCGAGCGCGTGCGCCGCAAGGTACCGGTGCTGTGCAACCTGAAGCCGTCGGGCGACTACGTCGCGACCGATCTGCACAAGGCCGGCGGCATCCCGCAGGTGCTCAAGATCCTGCTGAACGCGGGGCTGCTGCATGGCGACTGCATGACGATCACCGGCCGCACGCTGGCGCAGGAACTCGAATCGGTGCCCGATGCGCCGCGCGCCGACCAGAAGGTGATCTTCCCGATCGACCAGGCGCTGTACGCCGAGGGCCACCTGGCGATCCTGAGGGGCAACCTCGCGCCCGACGGTTCGGTCGCCAAGATCACCGGCCTGAAGGAGCCCAAGATCACCGGCCCGGCGCGCGTGTTCGACGACGAGCCCTCGGCGATGGCCGCGATCATGGAAGACCGCATCAAGCCCGGCGACGTGCTGGTGCTGCGCTACCTGGGGCCGAAGGGCGCGCCCGGCATGCCCGAGATGCTGGCGCCGACGTCGGCGATCATCGGCGCGGGCCTCGGCGAATCGGTCGCGCTGATCACCGACGGCCGCTTCTCGGGCGGCACCTGGGGGATGGTCGTCGGCCACGTCGCGCCCGAAGCGTCGATCGGCGGCCCGATCGCGCTGGTGCACGAGGGCGATTCGATCACGATCGACGCGCACACGCAGCTGCTGCAACTGAACGTCGACGACGCCGAACTGGCCCGCCGCCGCGCCGCGTGGAAGCCGCCGGTGCCCCGCTACACGCGCGGCGTGCTGGCCAAGTTCGCCAAGCTGGCGTCGTCGGCGAGCAAGGGAGCGGTGACGGACGCGTTCGAGGATTGAGCGTCCCGATACGGGCACGCCCTCGACGAACCGGATCGGCCGGGCTATCCTTCAACTGAGAATGAAAGTAAATATCATTTCCAGGAAGATGCGATGCGCTACGGCCTGTTCCTCAATGCGGGCCAGCAGTTGGGGGGGACGGACACGGAAATCTTCGACACCGTCCTCGAAGAAGCCCGGCTCGCCGAGCAGTCGGGCTATCACGACGTCTGGCTGACCGAGCACCACTTCATTCCCTGCGGCGTCAATTCCAGCGCATTGACGCTCGCCGCCTTCCTGCTCGGGCGCACGCAGCGGCTGCGCGTCGGCACGGCGGTCACCCTGTCACCGCTCTACCATCCGGTGCAGCTCGCCGAACAGGTGGCGATCCTCGACCAGTGCAGCGGCGGGCGGCTCGATCTCGGCATCGGTCGGGGCGGCTATCTGCGAGACTTCGAGGTCTTCGGCATCGATCCCGCGCGCTGGGACGATGAACCGGAAGCGACGGCACGGGTGCTGCTCGACGCCTGGCGCGGAGACACGATCACCGAAGGCGGGCGCGAATCGACGTTCACGCCCACGTCGGTGCGTCCACGCCCGTCCAGTGCGCCCCACCCGCCGCTGTTCATCGCATCGAGCACGTCGGCAGGCGTCCGTTTCGCCGCGCAGAACGGACTGGCGCTGCAGCATTATTTCGGCACGCCGGTCGCGGCTCGCGTGAAAACGGAAGCCCTTTATGCCGCAGCCGCGAGAGAAGCGGGCCAGGCCGTGCCGGACCATCTGCATACGCTGCCGCTGATGGTGACCGATGGCGAGGAAGGCGCGGCGCGGGCGCTGCTGCTGGAAAGTCTCACCGAAAGTTTCCGGCAGGGCGACCACCCCAGCGTTCCGCAGGCGGCAAACCGGCATGTCGGCCCCGACGGCAAGCCGGCGGGGCGGGAGGCGCTTGCCGCTCTCGTGGCACGGGACGCGGTGATCGGGCCGCCGGACAGCGTCGCGCAGGCGCTCGCGGACTTCATCCGCCTCACCGGCGCGCGACGGATAGCGTTCTACATGGAACCGCTGCGCGACCGGCAGGCCATTCTCGCCTCGGTACGGCGCTTCATCGAAGAGGTCCGGCCGCGTATGGAACGCTTGCTGAAAACAGCGTAACCTCGGGCTCGCTGAGACCGGCGCGCGCACGCAGTTGCCGCACTTGGCCGAAACGCCCCTGGTATTGACCTCTCTCAACCTTCCGTGACACCGGCGTTTTGGGGATGATCGCGCAGCTTGACCGGCATCCGGGTTCGGCTCGCACGTCGGTCAGGAATACGAATCGACCGGGAACGGAGACAGACGCGACCGGGAGCGCCCACGATCATCGACGCCGTTTACGAGAGAAAGTACGCGAGAAAGCCGCGGATGTACGGCCGCCCTCGCCATTTCCGGCCGGGCGGTGGCATCGGCACGATGGCCCCGCCCGCGTTCACCGGCAGAATGGTCAAGCTCTCCGTCGCCGAGCGTCAAGCCCGAAATGTCCCGCGATAGCGGAAGAACAACCACACCGAAAGGAAACGAGATGTCAAAGAGCAAGGATAGGTTCCCAGGTTTCGATGCGATGAACCCGATGTCCTGGATGGGTGATTTTCAGAAGCAAGCCGAGAAGTTTCGGCTTCCCGGCGTCGATATCCAGGCGTTCATCGACTGGCAGCGCAAGGACATGGAAGCGCTGACCGAAGCGAACCGGACGGCGTTCGAAGGCTTCAAGGCGCTGGCGCAACGCCGCAACGAGATCTTCCAGGAGTCGATCGCCCAGTGGCAATCCGCGCTCACGAGCGCGGGAAGCACCGGCGGACTGTCGAATCAAGCCGATGTGGCCCGGCAAGGCTTCGAGAAGGCGATCGCGAATTTCCGCGAACTGACGGAGATGGAGATGCAGGCCCACGCGAATGCCTGGAAGGTATTGCGGGACCGCATGCAGCAGAACATGGCGAACCTGCAAGAACTCCTGACGCCGAAAAAATAAACATGAAGGCGGCTGGCGCGCCGCGCCGTTCGCGCGTCGCCAGCCGACCGTTACTGATGGATTCGTGCAACCGGCCCGCCCGGTTGCACGCCAATTACCAAGAAAGGATGGAGACATATGGACCAGCTCAGCGGCATGGACGCCTCGTTCCTGCATTTCGAGACCCCGGAAACGCCGATGCACGTCGGCAGCCTGATGTTGCTCGATCTTCCGAAGGACTACAAAGGCGATTACTACGAGGACGTGAAGACCGTGATGGGCGATCGCCTGCATGTGTCCTCGATCATGACGCGCAAGCTGGCGCAGATGCCTTTCGAGCTGG
>JAKPAM010000003.1 GCA_029779435.1 Pseudomonadota bacterium
CTTGCCGGGCGTCAGGACGTCGACCAGTACGAACGAGAACATCATCAGCGCGATCGTGATCACGCCGTAGATCAGCACGTACAGCACGCCCCGACCCAGTGAGAGGTCGCTGCTCGACGTCACGCCGGCCGCGATCGCGAAGGTCAGTCCGAGTGCCTGCGATACCGCGAGGATGACCGCCGATCGATTGCCCTCGGTCCAGATCCACTTGCGCAGGCTGCCGGGCGTCACCAGATCCAGCCCGATGAAGCCGATCACCAGCAGTCCGACGGAGAGAAGGCCGTACGACGTCAGGTCGGCCAGGTTGTCGCGCAGCAGATCGGTCTCGTTCATGCGCTCAGCCTAGCCGCTTCGGCGCATCAAATCGGGCGGGGTTTTCCAGAACCAATCTGGAAATCCCCGCCCGATCGTGCGGCCTTTCGACACGGACGGATCCTGAGCTGGCGCGGCGGAGCGTGCGACGACGGGCCGTCGAAGGGCACTACGTTCGTCCGGCTCAAGGAGCTTGCGGCGTCGCTGAGCCGCGTAACCACTCAGCCGACGGTGGCCATCTCCCAGTCGCGGATGTGCGCAGCGAGTTCGCTCAAGTGCGAGTCGGCGTCACCCAGCGTGTGCGAGATCGCGGTCAGACGCGAAACATAGTGCGCCACGGGGTATTCCGCGGTCACACCGATACCGCCGTGCATCTGGATGGCCTCCTGGCCGACCAGCCTGCCCGACCGGCAGACCTGCAGCTTCGCGCGCGACGCGGTGATCGTGTCGGCGGTCCCCTCCGACAGCGCAGCCGTGAAGTACACGCTCATGCTGTTCGCCAGCTCCAGCGCGACGTACATGTCCGCGGCGCGGTGGGTCAGCGCCTGGAACGCGGCCAGCGGAACGCCGAACTGCTTGCGCGACTTCAGGTAATCGGTCGTCAGGAACAACGACTTGGTCATCGCGCCCACAGCCTCGGCGCACAGCGCGGCCTGCTCGGCGATCGACACCGACTCGATCAACGACGACGCATCGTCGCTGCCCAGTCGCGTCGCCGCCGCACCGTCGAAGCGCACCTGCGCCCCACGACGACGATCATGCGTCCGGTAACCCACCCGGCTCACGCCCTCGGCGTCGGCCTCGACCAGGTACAGCCCGACGGTGCCGTCGGCGTCCCGGGCCGAAACCACGAACACGTCGGCGCAGTCGCCGTGCGACACCAGCGGCTTCACGCCGGTCAGCTTGCCGTCGGCGACGGTCGATGCCACGGCGTACACCGGCCAGCGGTCGCCCTGCTCGAAGTGTGCGAACGCCGCCAGGCGCTCACCGCTCGCCAGCGCGCCGAGGAACTCGCTCTTGGTGGCGTCGTCGGCACCGGAGCCCTGCACCAGCAGGCCCGGCACGACCACCGAGTCCAGGAACGGCTCGGGCGCCAGTGCCGCACCGAACTCGCCCATCACGGCGCTCAGCTCTTCCGGTCCGGCGCCGAAGCCGTCGTAGG
>JAKPAM010000011.1 GCA_029779435.1 Pseudomonadota bacterium
GGCAGGGGCCGTTCGGCTTCGTCCTCGATACCGGGGCGGAGCGCACCGTGGTGTCGCACGAACTGGCCGCGCGACTGGGGCTGGCGCGGACGGGCAGCGCGCGCGTCGTCGGCATTGCCCAGGCGGTGACGACGGACCTCTACGCCGCCAATGGCATCCGCCTGCACGATCTCGCGCTCGGCGATCGCATCGTGCCGGGCTTCGCCCAGGCCGATATCGGCGGGCCGGGGCTGATCGGGGTGGACAGCCTGCAAAATCACCGGTTGGTGATCGATTTCGTCGCCGGGCGGATGGACATCCGCGACAGCGCGCCCAGCCGCCGCGTCGAGCGCGACGAGGATTTCGACCGCGACGTCATCGTCGTCGTCGCACGCCGCGCCGCCGGCCGGCTGATCCTGTCCAACGCGACGATCAACGGCCGGCGGATCGATGTGGTGCTCGATACCGGCGCGCAGACCAGCGTCGGCAACCTCGCCCTGCAACGGCTGGTGACGCGCGAGCGGCAGCACGGCGCCGGCGGCGGCACCAGCCAGCTGACCAGCGTTACCGGCGGCTCGCTCGCGGTCGAGACCGGGCAGATCGGCGCGATCACCGTCGGCGGGGTGGATTTCACCAACCTGCCGGTGGCCTATGCCGATTCGCCCGCCTTCGCCGCGCTCGGCCTCGCCCGCCGTCCGGCGATCCTGCTGGGGATGGACGCGCTGCGCCTGTTCGACCGGGTGTCGATCGATTTCACGAACCATCGCGTGGTGTTCGACATGCCCGATCAGGCGCGCCGCTCGACCGCCGGGCGGCTGGCGCAACTGGGCGGACCCCAGCCTGCAATGTGATTTATTGGTTGACGATCACATTTTGATGTGATGGTATCGCGCCATGAGCACATCCATCATTGAGCGCGTTCGTGCGCGCATCTCCGAAGGCGCCATCAGCAAGTCCGGTCTGGCCCGCGCCGCCGGGCTGCACGCCAACACGCTGCGCGATCTCGACGCGGCGGACTGGAACCCGACCGCGGAAACGCTGCGCAAGCTGGAGGAGTGGTTCGCCTACGGCAGCGACGCCTCCCCGCTGGCGAGCGCCGAGGAGATCATCGACGAGGCGCGCAACGGCCGCATGTTCATCCTCGTCGACGATGAGGATCGGGAGAATGAGGGCGATCTGATCATCCCGGCGCAAATGGCGACGCCGGCGGCGATCAATTTCATGGTGACGCACGGGCGCGGGCTGGTGTGCCTGGCCCTGCCGCGCAGCCGTGTCGACCAGCTCGGCCTGGGTCTGATGAGCCGCAACAACGGCACCCGCCACGAAACCGCCTTCACCACCTCGATCGAGGCGAAGGACGGCGTCACCACGGGCATTTCCGCCGCCGACCGTGCGCGCACCATTGCGGTGGCGACCGACGCCAGCAAGGGCCGCGACGACATCGTCACGCCGGGGCATGTCTTTCCGTTGATCGCCCGCGATGGCGGGGTGCTGGTGCGCGCCGGCCATACCGAGGCGTCGGTCGACATTTCGCGCCTCGCCGGGCTCAACCCGTCCAGCGTGATCTGCGAAATCCTCAATGAGGACGGGACGATGGCGCGGCTCGACGATCTCATCCCGTTTGCGCGGCGGCATGGCATGAAGATCGGCACGATCGCCGACCTGATCGCCTATCGCCACCGCAACGACAGTCTGGTCGAATGCGTGTCCGACGAGCCGTTCGAATCCGATTATGGCGGCAACTGGCGCATCAAATCCTATCGCAACAAGATCGACGGATCGATCAATCTGGTGCTGCAAATGGGCGCGGTCGATCCGGAGGGGACGACGCTGGTGCGGATGCACCCGATCTCGATCCTCGACGACATGCTGGGCCGCACCGGTCAGCGCAAACGCCGTCTGCAACGCTGCA
>JAKPAM010000046.1 GCA_029779435.1 Pseudomonadota bacterium
GGCGGCTGACGGCAGTTGGCCGGTGATGCCCTGGCCCGCGCCCGACCTGCCACGCACCTCGCCGAGCGGCGCGAACACGCCGACCTCCAGCGCGCGCGTCTGGATCTGGGCCGCGAGATTCTTGCGCTCGGCCGCGTCGCTGGTCTGGACGAAGCGCAGCTTCAGCGCCTCCAGCTCGGCATCGGTGGGCCAGCCGAAGTAGCCGGCATCGCCATTGCCGGTCAGCGCCGTGTGCGTCATCGGGCTGCTGGCGGTGACGCCGCTCCAATGCGTCGCGAACACGTTCCAGCCGCCCTTGTCGACGGGGTCTTTCTTGGCGCGGCGCGCGGTCAACGTGGCCCAGTCCATCTGTTGCAGGTCCACGTTGAAACCGACCTGCTTCAGCAGTTCGCTGTACACCATCGGCAGCTTGCTGATCGCCGGCACGTCGCTGGGCATCATGACGACCACCGGCTTGCCGTCGTAACCGCCTTCCTTGACCAGCTTCTTCGCTTCTTCGAACTGCGGCTTGCCGGTGAAGAAACCCGTGGGCGAACCGCCGTAGATGGACGAACACAGGTAGACCGACGCGCAGGGCTTGTAGAAATCGCGGTTGACCACCTGGGCGCGCAGCACCGCCTCCTGATTGACGGCCAGCATCGCCGCGCGCACCAGCTTCGGGTTGTCGAACGGCGGCAGCTTGTGGTTGAAATGGACGACGAACTGGCCGGACGGCTTCAACGTCACCAGTTTCACCTTGCCGCTGGCCTCCAGTTCGGCGGCGCGCGCCGCCGGGACCACTTCGAGGATGTCCACCTCGCCGTTGAGCAGCGCGTTGGCCTGGGTCTGCGGGTCGCGCAGGAACACCCATTCGACCTGGTCCACCTTCACGACCTTGCCGCCGGCCAGGCCGGACGCGGGCTCCTTGCGCGGCACGTAGTCGGCGTTCTTGCGGTAGACCACGCGGTCGCCGGGGCGGAAGTCCTCTTTGCGCAGCGTGAACGGGCCCGAGCCGATGAAGCTGTCGATCTGCTGGTCGGCGGGAGTCTCGGCCACCTTGCGCGGCATGATGAACAGCACGTTGGGGCTGGGCTTGCCCAGCGCGTCGAGCACGACGCCGAACGGCTGCTTGAAGGTCATGCGAAAGCCGTTGCTGCCCTCGGCCGTCATGCTGTCCAGGCTCTCCAACAGCTTTTGCCCCAGCACGTCACGCTTGCCCCAGCGCTGGATCGAGGCGATCACGTCCTGTGCCGTCACCGGCGCACCGTCATGGAACTTGAGCCCCGGGCGCAGCGTGAAGGTCCAGACCTTGTTGTCGGCGCTGGTGGTGTACTTGTCCACCATCTGCGGCTGGAACTTGCCTTGCTCGTCCATGCCGAACAAGGTGTCGTAGATCATGAACGAGTGGTCGCGCGTGATATCCGCGGTGGTCCACACCGGATCGAGGATCTTCAGGTCCGTGTGCGGTACGGTGCGCAGCGTGACCTGGGCCTGGACGGATGCGGCGCCGCACAGGGCGACGGCGGCCGCCGCGGCGATCAGGCCTCGGCGAAGGGAAGGAAACGGGATCACGGATTCACCTTTCTGGGGCGCGCCCTGGCACGCCGATCATCGCGCGTCGTCATGGCACGTTTTGGGAAGACGGTCGCCCCTCGTCATGTCCTGGGTAAATCCAAGCAAAACTCGGGCCAATAGATCCGCCCGAGTCTATGAGCACGCTGGCAGCGAGAAAAGCGGGTATACCCTGACCGCAGCCGTTCGCCATTTCACTATCGGCTGCAGGCGTGAAGCCACGGCGAAAAAGGCATCGGAAGCGCTCAGGCAGGAATCCGGCCGAGCGCCCGTCGATTCCTTAGCCGTTGACCCTCAGCGGATCGGGCGACAGGCTCGTCGACTTGACCGTGTGATCCTGGTCGAAGTGGACGTTGAACATCATCGGCCGCTGCTGGTCACCGTAGTGGCGCCAGCTCCAGACGTTCTCCTGCTTGAGCCGGAAGAATACCGTTTCGGTCGGCTTGCCCAGCAGCCGCCGGACCTGGTCCTCGCTCATGCCCGGCTTGACCTGGCTGAAGGTCTCGGGCACCAGCACGTTGCGCATGCTGCGGAACAACCCGTCAGCGCCGACGACGACCATGTAGGTCTCGTGCCCAGCCGGGCCCCGGACGTACTCGTAGGTCCGCGAGCCGTCGGTCTCGTCCCAGATCCGCTCCGGCACGCCCATCAGGCGGTGCACGTCCGAGACGGTCGAGACACCCGGCTTCAGTTCCTTCTGCGCGAAATAGTCGCACCCGAACAAGCCCCAGATCATCAGGCCTCCCACCAGCCATCGCGTGACGCGTGTCGACATCATCTTCCCGTTCCGTCCCTTTCCGTTCGCTTCCGTGGCTTTTCGCGCGTCCGGCGCCGACGCCGATCGCCGGGCGCGGCGCCGATCGCATAAAATACGGCATCAACCCTCGCAACACCGGGCCGAACCCTTGCGTGGTCCTTCAGCCCCCCCTTCCCTGACGCGCCATGGCTCTGTACGAATCCGAAGTCACCGTTTTCCTGCGCGAGCTCAAGCAGCAGCGCCCGCATCTCGAACAAGCCCAGCGCGAAGGACGCGCGCTGTGGTGGGATCGTCCCCAGGACCTGGACACCCTCGCGCGCGACCAGGCGTCCAAGGTACCGCAGCAGCCCTACGTCTACCAGATCAAGGGTTGAGAAGCCGTGAACCGGTGAGGGTCCGACGTTGACCGGTCCAGCCGAGCCGCATCCGCCACCGACGATGCCGGATGCCGCCAGCCCGGAACTCGATCCCGGGGAGTTCGGCGATGCCGGCCGGCAGCTCGAGCTGAAGATCTTCGCGCGGCTGTACGGCGAGCCGCTGCTCAAGCTGCCCAACGACCTGTACATCCCTCCGGATGCGCTCGAAGTCATCCTCGATTCGTTCGAGGGGCCGCTGGATCTGCTGCTGTACCTGATCCGCAAGCAGAACTTCAACATCCTCGACATCCCGATGGCCGAGGTCACGCGGCAGTACCTGGCGTACATCGACGAGATCCGCTCGTCGAACCTCGAACTGGCCGGCGAATACCTGCTGATGGCGGCCCTGCTGATCTCGATCAAGTCGCGGATGCTGCTGCCGGTCAAGAAGTCGGGCACCGACGAGGACGCCGAGGATCCGCGCGCCGAACTGGCGCGCCGCCTGATCGAATACGAGCGCATCAAGATCGGCGCGCAGCAACTCGACCAGCTACCGATGCTGGGCCGGGATTTCCTGCGTGCCGACGTCGAGCTGAACCGGTCGGCGACGGTCCGCCTGCCCGACGTCGACCCCGGCGATCTGAAACGCGCGTGGGCCGACATCCTGCGGCGCGCACGGCTCGTCCAGCATCACCACATCACGCGCGAGGAATTGTCGGTACGCGAGCACATGACGCTGGTGCTGCGCTCGCTGCAGAACCGTCGGTTCGCCGCGTTCGACGACCTGTTCGACGTGCAGCGCGGCACGCCGGTCGTCATCGTCACGTTCGTCGCGCTGCTCGAGCTGGCGCGCGAATCGCTGATCGAGATCACGCAGGCCGAGGCGTACGCGCCGATCTACGTGCGGCTCGCGTACACGCCGAGCTGATCGGGGTGCCGCCGCACCGCCGTCCGCTCCGTTCGCCGGCCGCCCCTTGTCCGCTCACAACTGCCTGCTCACAACTGCCTGCTCACAACCGCCCGCTCGCCACCGCCCGCCGCCCCGCTCGTCGCCGCTCCCGATATCGCCCGTGACCGCTCTGCCCGCCAATGATTTCCCGCCCGCACCACCGTCGATCATCGACGACGCGCCGCTGCGCGCGCTGAACACGTTCGGCATCGACGCGCGAGCGCACCGCCTGGTCACGCTGACCGATGCACGGACGCTGCCGGCCGCGCTCGATGCCTGCGGCCCGGACGGACCGGCGCTGATCCTCGGTGGCGGCAGCAACCTGCTGCTGACCCGCGACATCGACGGCGCGGTACTGCGGATCGCCTCGCGCGGCCGAGCGATCGTCGAGCAGGCCGGCGACGACGTGATCGTCGAGGCGGCCGCGGGTGAACCGTGGCATCCGTTCGTCCAATGGACGCTGGCGCAGCGGTTGTTCGGCCTCGAGAACCTCTCGCTGATTCCGGGCCTGGTCGGCGCCAGCCCGATCCAGAACATCGGCGCATACGGCGTCGAAATGGCCGATCGCATGCGCTCGCTGCTGGCGATTCACCTGCGCACCGGCGAATCGCGCCGGTTCGACGCGAGCGAGTGCCGCTTCGGCTACCGCGACAGCGTGTTCAAGCACGGTGACGGCCCGCAATGGCTGATCGCGTCGGTTCGCTTCGGGCTATCGCGCCGCGCCGATCCCCGTCCCGGCTATGGCGACATCGGTGCCGAGCTGCAAACGCGCGGCATCGACGCATCGACGGCGACGCCGCCGCAGATCGCCGAGGCGGTCTGCGCGATCCGCCGCCGCAAGCTGCCGGATCCGGCGCTGATCGGCAACGCCGGCAGTTTCTTCAAGAATCCGGTGCTGCCGCGGCGACAGGCCGAGGCGCTTCGCCAGGCGCATCCGGACATGCCCGTCTACCCCGCCGGCGACGGCCACGCCAAGATCGCGGCCGCCTGGCTGATCGAGCATTGCGGCTGGAAGGGGTTCCGCGATGGCGATGCGGGCGTGCATCCGCAGCACGCATTGGTCCTGGTCAACTATGGCCACGCGCGGGGCGCCGAGCTGCTGGCGCTGGCGCGGCGCATCCAGGACTCGGTCCGGCAGCGGTTCGGCGTGGCGATCGAGCCCGAACCGCGCGTGATCTGAACCGATTCGGACCGGCCATCCCTCGCCCTCTCGTATAATGCCGCGCTGACCCAACCGTCGCCTGCGGCGTACCACGGAGAATTTCCCAGATGAGTGACAAAGACGAGAATCGCGAAGAGAACGCGGTGGTGGCAATCATCATCGGCTTCGCCGTCGTGCTGGCGATCGCCGTATCGTTCTGGGCCGCGTTCGGCGCGATCTCGCTGAGCGGCAAGCCCGCCACGGCGTCGGCGGCTGCGTCGGGCGGCGGTTCGACCAGCGCCGCGGCGACCACGCCGGCCGCTGCATCGGCCAGCGCGGCGCCCGCTGCCTCCTCGGCGACGGATACGGCCGCTGCCGCCGCGGCACCCGCCGCCTCGACCGACGCTTCCGCTGGCACCACCAGCGCCACTGCCGCGGCCGCCGCCAGCGCAGTGGCCAACGGTGCTGCCGCCAACGGTGCTGCCGCCAGCCCGGTAGCCGGCCCGGTCAAGCTGTACTTCGACACCGGCCGCAACGACCTGCCGGCCACGGCCTCCGCCGACCTGGCGCCGATCGTCGAAGCGATCAAGGCCGGCCGGGCCAGCCGGGCCGTCGTTTCGGGCTTCCACGACAAGACCGGCCCGGCCAACGTCAATGCCGAGGTCTCCAAGGCCCGCGCGCTGGCCGTGGCCGCCGCGCTGCGCGCCGCCGGCCTGACCGATGCGCAGATCGACCTGCGCAAACCTCAAGAGACCACGGGCGACGGCAACAACCGCGAAGCCCGTCGCGTCGAAGTCACCGCCGAGAAAGGCTGACCCCGACGCGCGTGCATCGCGCCGGCATCGCCCGATGCACGCTCCCGCCCTCGTCCGCACGCCGATCGCCGCCCTGAGCGGCGATGTGGTGCTCGACACCAACGTCTGGCTCGACTGGCTGATCTTCGACGATCCAAGCAGCGCGCCGATCCGCGCGGCCGTCGAACAAGGACGCAGCCGGGTCCTGGCGACCCGGCACACCCGAGCCGAGTTGGCCGACGTGCTGAGCTGGCGCAAGTTCGGCGCGCGGGGCGTCGACATCCCCGGCTGCCTGGCGCGCTTCGATCGCTGGGCCGTCGTCCATGACGAGCCGCCCGCCTGCCCGCTGCGCAGCCGCGATCCCGACGATCAGGTATTCATCGATCTGGCGGTCCACCACCGCGCCGGCGTCCTGTTGTCCCGTGACAAGGTGCTGCTGGCGCTCGCGCGGCGGGCCGAGCGCGATTTCGGCGTCCGCATCCGCGTGCCCGAGGCCGTCACCGGCTGACGTTCGGCACGGCGGCGGCGCCCTTCGCGCCCTCTTCGGCGCTTTCCGCCGGTCCGGCGAGTGCCCCATCGTGCTCGAAGCGCCGTGACTGATGACGCAGCCAGGCGAGGTAGTCGTCCGCTTGCAGCGGCTTGCCCAGGTAGTAGCCCTGCGCATGGTCGCAGCCGAGTTCGCGCAGCAGCCGCATCGTCTCCGCGTCCTCGACCCCCTCAGCCACGGCTTCCCAGCGCAGCGAATGCGCGAGCCGGATCGCGGCCGCGACGATCACGTAGGCGCTGCGATCGCGCGCCATCTGGGAGACGAAACGCTTGTCGATCTTGACGTGCTGGACAGGTAGTTCGCGCAGCGATGCCAATGCCGCATAACCCGCCCCGAAATCATCGATACCGAGCTTGATCCCGGCCTCGTCGAGCTGGCGCAGGCAGGCCAGCGCTTCATTCGAGCGCTGCGTCAGCGCCCGCTCGCTGATCTCGATCGTCAACGCCTCGGACGGCAGGCCATGATGCCGCAGGCGCTCGATCACGTACGCGGCGAACTGCGGCGACGACACGTCGTAGCGCGATACGTTGATCGCGAGCTGCACCGGCACCCCGACCGAGCGCCACGCGACGAGCTGGCCCAGGCCCTGCTCGATCGCCCAGCGCGACAGCCGCCCGATCAAGCCCATGCGCTCGGCGAACGGCACGAATTCGCGCGGATCGACGCTGCCGCGCTCCGGATGCTGCCATCGCGCCAGCGCCTCGGCCATCGCGATCCTGCCGGCGCCCAGCGTGATCTTGGGCTGGTATCGCAGCGACAGCGAACCATTGGTCATCGCCTTCTGCAGATCGATGGCCATCGAGGTCTGGAACTCGCGCTCGCGCTCCTGCTCGGGACTGAAGACCTTGATCCGTTCGCCCGATCGCCGCGCCCAGCGCAGCGCGATGTCGGCCGCGCGAACGAGGCCGCCGGCATCCTCGGCGTGGGCGGGAAAGGCGGCCGCCCCGATCGAGATCGTGCATTCGATCTCCTGCCGCTCGTGCTCGATCGGCGAACGGAAGGCTTCGCCGACGCGCTGAGCGACCTGCAGCGCCTGCTCGCCGTTGCAACCGGGCAGGACGATCGCGAACCGATTGCCGGCGACGCGGGCCAGCGCCGTATGCGACGCGCGGCCGGCGCTGACGTCCAGCAGATTGTCCGCCTGGCGCAGCATCGACTTGAGCCGGGCCGCGGCCGCCGCCACGACCGCATCGGCGACCTGCGCGCCGAGCGAATCGCTGATCGCTTCGAACCGTTCGATGTCGATCAACAGCATGGCCAGCACGCGGTGCGTCTTGCGCGCCTCGCGCAACGCCAGCGTCAACCGCTCGTGCAGCAACGCATGGTTGGGCAGCGATGTCAGCGGATCGCGGAACGCGGCCCGCCGCAGCGACTGGTCACGCTCACGCAACTGCTCGATCAGCGCGTTCAATACGGCAACCAGTTGCCCCAGCGGGTCGCGTCCGAAGCGCCCGTCGATCGGCTTCAGGCCGTCCGGCGCCTGCGCGGCGATCGCCTGGCGCACACGCCCCACCGGACGCAGCACGACGCGGCACAGCGCATACGCGGCCAGCGCCGACAGCAGGGAAACGATGAGGAACGCCGGCAGCCACAGGCGCAGGGATTCGCGCAACAGCTCGGTCATCGACAGCCGGGGCACCCGCAGCTCGACGGCCACCGGCCCTGCCTCGGCGCCGTCCAGGAACACGCGCCGCACGTGCGGATCCGCGGCGACCGGCGCCGTGGCGGCTTGCACCTCGATCAGACCGAGCTGCGCTCCCACCGACACGCGCGAGAATTCGGCGACGACGAAGGCCTCGATCGGCTGCACGATGACGATCGCCAGGTTCGGATCGAACTGCGCGGGGACCGCCGTCCACATCACCATCGATCCGCCGGCCGCGACGAAACCGGATGAGCGCCCAGCATTGAACACCTGCGCGAGCGTGGTGCCGCGCCAGTAGTCGATGCGGATCGGCGCACTCGCCGCGGATCCCGCCACGTCGGCCACGACCATGCCGTTGGCCCGCACGAGCAAGGCGCGGGCGGGACCGGCACGGCGCAGCGCAGCCTGCAACTGCCCGATCAGCGCGTCGCCGAGATTCTGCGCATGCGCGCGCGCCATGACCGGATCGCGCGCCAGCAGGGTGGCCTGCACCAGCGCGTCGGCGCGGCTCTGCGCGACGCGGGCGACGACGACGCGCTCGGCCATGTCGAGCTGCCCTTGGCCGGCCGCCAGCGACCGCTGCTGCATGCCGCGAACGAAGATCGATCCGAGAACCAGTTGGCCGGCGCAGGCGACCGCCAGGACCAGCACGACGATCCGGGTGGTGAGGGAGTTGCTGGACACACCATGCCCTTATGCGAATCCGGAGATGATCACGGCAAACGCACGGCTCCCCACCCCGATCGCCGACGGCCGGCGGCACGACCGTTGCAAGCGGCGCGCCACTCGTCGGATCCTGGTGCCATTGAAAAAGGCCGCGCGAAGCGGCCTCTCATCGACGCGATGCGCGGCCGGATCAACGGCCGGCGCGTTCGATCACGTCAGGACAGATGCGCGTTGACGAGCTTGGTCAGTTCGAACATCGTCACCTGCGCCTTGCCGAAGATCGGCTGGAGCTTGGCGTCCGCGTTGATGTTCCGCTTGTTGGCGCTGTCCTGCAGGTTGTGCTGCTTGATGTACTCCCACAGCTTCTTGATCGCCTCGGTGCGCGGCAGCGTGCCGTTGCCGACGACGGCGGCCAGCGCGGGGCTCGGCGTCAGCGCCTTCATGAACGCCGCATTGGGGGTGCGCGGCTTCTTGTCGGCCGAGGCGGACTTCTTGGCCGCCGGGGCGGCGGCTTTCTTCGCGGCGGGCTTGCCAGCGGCGGACGTCTTCACGGCCGGTTGCTTCGCTGCAGCAGCCTTCTTGGCAGTTGCCATACTCACTCCTCGATTGAGGTCAATGTTCGTGTGTTCGCGTATGCGGAAGGATTGGACAAAATCGTGTCAATCCATGACGGGCAAAGAATGACGCGAAACGAATCCGTCGCCAACAAAAATCTGTCGAATCCCTCGCCCGAGTGTTGTATGTCAGCCCGCTTCGCCTTCCCGCGATGCGCGCTTGCGTTCGTGCTCCTTCAGCAGGCGCTTGCGCAGGCGAATGCTCTTGGGCGTCAGCTCGACCAGTTCGTCATCGGCGATGAACTCGACGGCTTTCTCGAGCGTCAGCTCGATCGGCGGCGTCAGCACGATGTGCTCGTCCTTACCGGACGCGCGCACGTTGGTCAGCTTCTTTTCCTTGATCGGATTGACGACCAGGTCGTTGTCGCGCGAATGGATGCCGATGATCATGCCCTCGTACAGCGGATCGTTGGGCTTGACGAACATCCGTCCGCGCTCCTGCAGCTTCCACAACGCGTACGCGACCGCGTCGCCGTCATCCTGCGAGATCAGCACGCCGTTGCGCCGGTCCTCGATGTCGCCGGCCCACGCATCGTAATCGTCGAAGACGTGGCTCATGATGCCCGTGCCGCGGGTCAGGTTCAGGAACTCGTTGTGAAAGCCGATCAGGCCCCGCGCGGGCACGCGGTACTCGAGCCGCACGCGGCCCTTGCCGTCGGGCTCCATGTTCTGCAGTTCGCCCTTGCGGCGGCCCAGCAGTTCCATCACGCCGCCTTGATGGTTTTCCTCGAGGTCCATCGTCAGCGACTCGTACGGCTCCTCTCGCTCGCCGTCGACGAAGCGGATCTTGGGCTTGGGCCGCGACACCGCGATTTCATAGCCCTCGCGCCGCAGGTTCTCGAGCAGGATCGTCAGATGCAGCTCGCCGCGGCCCGACACGATGAACGTGTCCGAGTCGCTGGTGAACTCGACACGCAGCGCGACGTTGGACTTCAACTCGCGTTCGAGGCGCTCGCGGATCTGGCGGCTGGTGACGAACTTGCCTTCGCGCCCGGCCATCGGCGACGTGTTGACGAGGAACTCCATCGTCATCGTCGGCTCGTCGACCTGCAGCAGCGGCAGCGGTTCGGGCTGGGCCGGGTCGCAGACGGTCGAACCGATGTCCAGCTCCTCGATGCCGTTGATCGCGATGATGTCGCCGGCCTCGGCTTCGTCGACGACCGCGCGTTCGAGCCCCTTGTAGCGCAGCACCTGGTTGACCTTGCGCGTGACCGGCGCGACACCCGACTCGGCCGGATCGCCGAACATCACGCTGACCTGCTGCCCGGCGCGGATGCGTCCGCGCGTGATCCGGCCGACACCGATCTTGCCGACGTAGCTCGAGTAATCGAGCGCCGAGATCTGCAACTGCAGCGGGCCGTCCGGATCGTCCTCGCGCGCCGGCACGTAGCGCAGCACGGCGGCGAACAGCGGCTCCATCGTCAAGCCCGCGGCGCTGATGGACTCGGCATCGACGACGCCGTCCGCCGGCAGGTCCTTCAGGTCGGCCACCGCGAAGCCGTTGACCGCCGACGCGTAGACGACCGGAAAGTCGAGCTGCTCTTCGGTGGCGCCCAGCTTGTCGAACAGGTCGAACGTCTGGTTGACGACCCAGTCCGGCCGCGCGCCGGGCCGGTCGATCTTGTTGATGACGACGATCGGCTTCAACCCCAGCGCCAGCGCCTTGCGCGTGACGAAGCGCGTCTGCGGCATCGGCCCTTCGACCGCGTCGACCAGCAGCAGCACACCGTCGACCATCGACAGCGCCCGCTCGACCTCACCGCCGAAATCGGCGTGCCCGGGGGTGTCGACGATGTTGATCCGCGTGTCCTGGTAGTCGACCGCGCAGTTCTTGGCCAGGATCGTGATGCCGCGCTCACGCTCGAGGTCGTTGCTGTCCATCACGCGCTCGGCGACCTGCTGGTTGCTGCGGAACGTGCCCGATTGGCGCAGCAACTGGTCGACCAGCGTGGTCTTGCCATGATCGACGTGGGCGATGATGGCGATGTTTCGTATCGCGAGGCTCATTGTGGCGTTTCCGTTGAAATCAGTCGTTGCGGGACCAGCACGCCGTCATCCAGCAAAGCCAGCCCCAGCAGTCGTTCGTCATTGCGCCCGCTAAGGCGTTCACCCTGGCGTTCGCTATCGCGTTCGCCAGGGCTCTCGTGGTCGTTGCCATGGCCGTAGACGCGCACGCGCGTGCTCGCACCATCCGGCGGATGCAGCCGCAGGCGCTGGCCTTGCCCGAAGCGCCGGGCCATCACCGGGTCGTCGAGCCTGACCGCCGGCAAGCCGGCCAGCAGGCTGTCCAGCGGACCGAGCAACGCGCGCCGCGACGCGAGATCGAGCGCTTCGATCCGCGCCAGCGTGACCGCATCGGCGACCTGCCATCCGGCCACCGCCTCGCGGCGCAGCGCGCTCAGGTGCGCGCCGCAGCCGAGCGCCTGCCCGATGTCTTCGACCAGCGTGCGGATGTACGTGCCCTTGCTGCAGCGCACGCGCAGCGACACCCGGGGCAGGTCGACATCGACGATGTCGATCGCGTGGATCGTCACGCGCCGCGCCGCGCGCTCGAGCGTCACCCCTTCACGCGCGTACGCGTACAGCGGCTTGCCGTCGCGCTTGAGCGCCGAGTACATCGGCGGCACCTGGTCGATGTCGCCGATGAAGCCGGCGGCGGCGCGCAGGACGTCGTCGCGCGTCGACGTGCACGGCGCCGTGGCGATCACCGCGCCCTCGCTGTCGCCGGTGTCGGTCCGCGTGCCGAGCGTCATCTCGGCCAGATAGGTCTTGTCGGCATCGAGCAGATCGTGGGCGAACTTGGTCGCCTCGCCGAACAGCAGCGGCAACAGGCCCGTGGCCATCGGATCGAGCGTGCCGCCGTGGCCGGCCTTGGCCGCGGCCATCAACCGGCGCACGTTCATCATCGCCTGGTTCGAACTCAAGCCCGGCGGCTTGTCGAACAGCAGCACGCCATCGATGCGCTCACGCTGCACCCGACCCGACGGACGCGAACGTGCCGTCTTGTCGGTCACGGTCATGCTTGAAGGCTCCTAAGCGACTGGATCGTCTTTGCCGAGGGCAGGGTCGTCGTCGCCGGGGGCTCGATCGTCTCTGCCGGGGGCTGGGTCGTCATCGCCGTGGCGCGCGTTGGCCTGGTCGATCAGCTTCGACATCTGCGCACCGTATTCGACCGAGCGATCGTGCGTGAAGCGCAGCTCGGGCGTCGTGTGGATGCGCACGCGCTTGAACAGCTGCGCGCGCAGGAAGCCGGCCGCGCGGGCCAGGCCCGCCTGCGTCTCGCGCACCGTCTGCTCGTCGCCGGGCAGCACCGTGTAGTGGACGGTCGCGTACGCGTAATCGGGCGTCAGGTCGACGCCGGTGACCGTCACCATGCCGACCCGCGGATCCTTGACCTCGGCGCGGATCAGCTCCGCCAGCTCCTGGTGGATCTGCTCGGCCACCCGGACGCCGCGATCGGCGCCGGTCCTGCTATGTCGACTCATACACTGGCCTCGATGCCGCGGCGACGCCTCACAGCGTCGTGCGCGCCACCTCCTTCACTTCGAACACCTCGAGCTGGTCGCCGATGCGGACGTCATCGTAGTTGCGCAGCGTCAGGCCGCACTCGAAGCCTTCCTTGACCTCGCGCACGTCGTCCTTGAAGCGGCGCAGCGAATCGAGTTCGCCCGTCCAGACCACCGCGCTGTCGCGCAGCAGGCGAACCTGCGCGCCCCGGCGCACGAGGCCTTCGAGCACCATGCAACCGGCGATGTTGCCGATCCGCGAGACCTTGATGACCTGGCGGATCTCGACCAGGCCCAGGACCTCTTCGCGCTTCTCGGGCGACAGCAGGCCGGCCATCGCCGCCTTCACGTCGTCGACCGCGTCGTAGATGATGCTGTAGTAGCGGACATCGACGCCGTTGCTGTCGGCCAGCCGGCGGGCCTGCTGATCGGCCCGCACGTTGAAGCCCAGGATCACGGCCTTGGACGCGGTCGCCAGGTTGACGTCCGACTCGGTGATGCCGCCGACCGCCTGACGGATGATGACGACCCGGACCTCGCTGGTCGACAGCTTGAGCATCGACTGCGCCAGCGCTTCCTGCGAGCCCTGTACGTCGGCCTTGATGATCAGCGGCAGGGTCTTGACCTCGCCCTCGGTCATCTGGTCCATCATGTTCTCGAGCTTGGCCGCCTGCTGGCGCGCCAGCTTGACGTCGCGGAACTTGCCCTGGCGGAACAGCGCGATCTCGCGCGCCTTGCGCTCGTCGCCGAGCACCAGCACGTCCTCGCCGGCCTGCGGCACCTCGGCCAGGCCCTGGATCTCGACCGGGATCGACGGACCGGCGGACGTCACGTTCTTGCCGTTCTCGTCCATCATCGCGCGGACCCGGCCGAACACCGACCCCGCCAGCACGATGTCACCCTTGTGCAGCGTGCCGGACTGGACCAGCACGGTCGCGACCGGGCCGCGCCCCTTATCCAGCCGAGCCTCGATGACCAGGCCCTTGGCCGCGCCTTCCTTCGGCGCCTTCAGCTCGAGCACCTCGGCCTGCAGCAGCACGTTCTCGAGCAGATCGTCGATGCCCTGCCCGGTCTTGGCCGACACCGGCACGATCGGCACGTCGCCGCCGTATTCCTCGGGGATCACCTCGTTGGCGACCAGTTCCTGCTTGACACGATCGGGGTTGGCCTCGGCCTTGTCGATCTTGTTCATCGCGACGACGATCGGCACCTTGGCGGCCTTGGCATGGCTGATCGCCTCGATCGTCTGCGGCATCACGCCGTCGTCGGCCGCCACCACCAGGATGACGATGTCCGTCGCCGCCGCGCCGCGCGCCCGCATCGCCGTGAACGCTTCGTGGCCCGGGGTATCGAGGAACGTGACGACGCCCCGCGGCGTCTCGACGTGATAAGCGCCGATGTGCTGCGTGATGCCGCCCGCTTCGCCGGACGCGATCTTGGTGCGCCGGATGAAATCCAGCAGCGAGGTCTTGCCGTGATCGACGTGACCCATGACGGTGACGACCGGCGGACGCGGCAGCAGCTCGTCGGTGTTGTTCGCGTGCGAATCGACGAGGAAGGCCTCGGGGTCGTCGAGCTTGGCGGCCACCGCCTTGTGCCCGAGTTCCTCGACGAGGATCATCGCCGTTTCCTGGTCCAGCACCTGGTTGATCGTGACCATCTGACCGAGCTTCATCAGCGCCTTGATGACCTCGGCGGCCTTGACGGACATCTTGTGCGCCAGGTCGGCCACGGTGATCGTCTCGGGCACGTGCACTTCGCGCGTCACCGGCTCGTTGCTGACCGGCTGGAAGTTCGACTCCTCGCGGTGGTCGCCGCGATGACGCGATCCGCGGCCACCACCCCGCCACCCGCCGGCACCGCCGGCCGAGTCGCCCCGGGTCTTGATCGCGCGGCGCTTGGCGCCTTCCTCGTGCCACGACGACGACAGCTTCTCGGCCTTGACGTGCTTCTTGTCCTTGCTGTCGGCGGCGCCGGCCGTGGTCGTCGCCGGGCCCTTGGCATCCTTGGCCCCCGCGGGACGATGCAACGTGCCCGGCGCGGTCGGACGGGCGCCCGGCGCCGCCGCAGGCGCGGCGGCCTTGGCGGCCGGCGCTGCCGGTTGCGGCGGCGGCGCGGCCACCTTGGGCTGCGGCCGGCGCTGCATTTCCATCAGGCGATTGATCTCGGCGACCTCGCGCTCGACGGCGCGGCGCGCCTCGGCCTGCGCCGCCATCTGCTCCTGCGCCTTGCGCGAACGCTCGGCAGCCGCGTCCACCGCGGCCTGCGCGGCGGCGGCCTGCTCGGCGGCCTTGCGGTCTTCCTCGGCTTTCTGGGCCTCGCGAGCGAGGCGCGTCTCTTCGGACTGCTGCGCCGCGACGGCTTCGGCCTGCCGCGCCTGCTCGGCCTTCTCGGCGCGTTCGGCCGCCGCGGCCCGCTCGAGTTCGAGCTGTCGCTGCGCTTCTTCGGAGCGCCGCGCCGCTTCGGCGGCGGCCTCGGCCTCGAGCCGGGCCTCGTGTTCGAGCCGCTCCTGCTTCTCGCGCAATTCGGCGGCCTGCCGTTCGAGCAGTTCGCGCTGGCGGAGTTCTTCCTCCTCGCGCTGGCGGCGCTGGGCCTCGTCGACGACCTGCACGGCCGACTCGTTGAGGTCCTCGTCGCGCCCATCGGCGGCGTCGACACCCTGCTCGTTCGGATCGCGCTTGACGAACACGCGCTTCTTGCGCACCTCGACCTGGATCGTGCGATTGCGGCCCGTCGAATCGGCCTGCTTGATCTCGGACGTCTGCTTGCGCGTCAACGTGATCTTCTTCTTGGCCGCATCCTCGTTGCCATGCGATTTACGCAACGACGCCAGCAGCTGCTCCTTGTCGGTTTCGGTGATCTCGTCGTTTGGCGTGTGCTTGATCACGCCGGCCGAGCGCAACTGATCGAGCAGCACTTCGGCGGGCATTCTCAATTCCGCAGCAAACTTCGCAACATTCGTACTTGCCATATGACCTCTTATCCCCCAACAGGCGCCGCTCAGCGTTCTCTCGCCCACCTACATGGCGCGCCTCTCATTCCTTACCCCCCGGGCGATCCTGCCGGCCGCCCGGAGTTCGATTGCCTCAGGCCAAGCCTGCCGGCCGCTAGTTCGATTCACTTTCGAACCAGTGCGCGCGGGCCTTCATGATCAGGTCCCGAGCCTGCTCCTCGTCGATGCCGACCGCCTCGACCAGTTCGTCGACCGCCAGCTCGGCCAGATCATCACGGGTGTGGACGTTGGCATCGGCCAGCTTGGCGGCCAGCACCTTGTCCATGCCCTCGAGCGACAGCAGATCCTCGGCCGTCTTCTCGATCTTCTCCTCGGTCACGATCGCCTCGGTCAACAGCACGTTGCGCGCACGATTGCGCAACTCGTTGACCGTGTCCTCGTCGAACGACTCGATCTCGAGCATCTCGTTCAAGGGCACGTAGGCGACCTCTTCGACGCTGGTGAACCCCTCGTCGATCAGGATGTCGGCCACCTCCTGGTCGACGTCGAGCTTGTTCATGAACAGCTCGCGCACGGTCGCCCGCTCGGATTCGGTCTTCTGCGCCGATTCCTCGGCCGTCATGATGTTGATCTGCCAGCCGGTCAGCTCGGACGCCAACCGCACGTTTCGCCCGCCGGTGCCGATCGCCAGCGCGAGGTTGTCCTCGTCGACGACGACGTCCATGCTGTGCTTGTCCTCGTCGACGACGATCGACGTGACGTTGGCCGGCGCCAGCGCGCCGATGACGAACTGCGCCGGATCCTCGGACCACAGCACGATGTCGACGCGCTCGCCGGCCAGCTCGCCCGTGACGGCCTGCACGCGCGAACCGCGCACGCCGACGCAGGTGCCGATCGGATCGATGCGGCGGTCTTGCGTGAACACCGCGATTTTCGCACGGACGCCCGGATCGCGCGCCGCCGCCTTGATCTCGAGCAGGCCCTGCTCGATCTCGGGCACCTCGATGCCGAACAGGTACTTGATGAATTCAGGCGACGTACGCGACAGGAACAGCTGCGGCCCGCGCCCTTCGCGATTGAGCCGCGACACATAAGCGCGCACGCGGTCGCCGACCCGCAGGTTCTCCTTGGGGATCATCTGGTCACGCGGCAGCCTCGCCTCGACCTTGCCGGATTCGACGATCGCGCCCTCGCGATCCATCCGCTTGATCGTGCCGGACAGGATCGATTCGCCGCGCTGCAGGAAGTCGTCGATGATCTGCTCGCGCTCGGCATCCCGGATCTTCTGCAGGATCACCTGCTTGGCGGCCTGCGCGTCGATCCGGCCCATGTCGACCGGTTCGAGCTCCTCTTCGACGTAGTCGCCGACCTGGATGTCCGCGATCTGCTTGCGGGCCTCGGACAGGATGATCTGAAGGTCGTGATCCTCGAGTTCGCCATCGGGCACGACCTGCCAACGGCGGAAGGACTCGGCCTCGCCCGACAGCCGATCGATCGCCACGCGGACGTCGACCTCATCCTTGAAACGCTTCTTGGTTGCAGAAGCCAGCGCGCTTTCGAGCGCACCGAACACCACCTCGCGCGCGACGTTCTTTTCTCGCGCCAACGCATCCACCAGCAACAACACTTCGCGGCTCATCGGACGAAGCCTCCTAAAACAACCATCTGCACGATCCCGCTAGAACTTGAACGCCGGCACCAGGCGCGCCCGGTCGATCTCGTCCAGCACGAAAACCATCTTGTGGGTCGGTGCCGACGGGGCCTGGCGGCGCCCCTTCGCACCCGCCACCCGAGCGCCGGGCCGCTTGGCGGCACCGTTGCGCTGCGCCCCCGGACCCGCCGCCGGAGCGGGCGGCGCATCGGAATATTCGATACCAAAGCGGCCGTCGCCTTCGATCGTCAGCCGCCCCTCGTAGTTGCGGCGCCCCTCGAACGGGCGCTTGAGCCGCAACGCGACCTCGAGTCCGGCGAAACGCTCGAAATCCGCCTGCTTGCGCAAGGGCCGGTCCAACCCCGGCGACGACACCTCGAGGCGCGCGTAATCGACGCCTTCGACAGTGAGCAGATGCGTCAACTGGTGGGAGACACGCTCGCAATCCTCGATCCGGATCTGCGGTATCTCTCCCTCCGCGGCAAGCGCATCGCCGTGGGCCGCCGTCGCTTCCGCGCCGTCCCCGGCAGGCGACGACGATCCAGCGCCGCCGGGCGAAGCCTCGGCGGCAACCGGCAAGGGATCGCCGGCCACGGCCTGTGCCGTCGCGGGCGCGAAATCGATGAACACGCGCAGCAACCCGCCCGGGCCATGCTCGAGTTCGACAAGCTCATAGCCGAGACCGGTCAGGCACGCTTCAATGACCGACTGCAACACCATCCGAATAACCTGCTCGCTGCCGACCGCTGCCCGAACGACACGCTGCGTCACCGTCGACGCACTGGCAGCGGCAAAAAAAAATGGGCACCACCGGCCCATTGATTCACCGAGCGCACTCCGATCACCCTTCCGACAACGACTGTAAACGCCTCGATGGGTTGGCTATCGAAGGCAATCGGAGGAAGCCTGAGCGCTCGCAATCCAAAGATTATATATGGGCGGGCTGCCCTTGAACAGTCCCCCGCGGGCTCAGTGCACGCGCAATGGGGGAAATCCGCGCTTGACCGCGACATAATTCACGAATTCGCGACTCATCGATGCCAATTCGCAGCTCATCGATGCTTCGCTACGAACCACCAGTGAACCGCAGCCGCCCAAAGGCGTGAGGAAGAGGCCCGCGCTCTGGCCTCCGGTCACGCCGCCGCCACCGCGGCATGCCCGCGTACGGTCGGGCCTCCGCCGCTGATCAACCGGGTTGCCCGCCGCCCGATCCGCCGCGCCCGCCTCGGCCACCACGGCGCGGTCCGCGTGCAGCACCGCGGGGACCGTTTCCCCCCCCGGGCGCGCGCCCGCCGGCACGGTTGCCGCCGGCACCCGGTGCCGCGCCGTTGCCGCGCCCTCCGGGACGGCCGCCGCCGGCCGGCGGCCCTGCCTGCGGGCCGCGCGTCCGCTTGCGGTTGCCTCCCCTCGGCGCGCCCGGCGCACGGTTGCCACCGGTGGGTGAAGCGGCGCCACGCCCGGCACCCATCGGCGCCGCGGCGGGGTTGAACAGGCCCAGCGCGTCGTTCGGGCGCCCACGCCGCGGACCGCGCGCCGACTTGCGCGGCAGCCCATCGCCGGCTTTCACGCGGCGCGTGATGCCTTCGAGGTGGGCATTGGCCGAACGCGGCTGCCAGTCATCGTCCTGCTGCTCGGCGCTCAGCGGCGCCGGCTCGTCGGACGGCAGCAGGCCGAAATCCGGTTGCCGGTCGTCGTCCCACAGATCGTCGTCGAACTCGTCGCCGTCATCATCGTCACGCGCGGCAAGGGGCGCCGCCTCATCCTCGCCGTCGGCCGCCTGGGCCTCCAGCGCCGCGGCCGGCTTGGCCAGCAATTGCATCAGTTGATGGACCTCGGCGTCCGGCAGTTCGAGCCAGCGCCCGCGCGGCAGTTGCCTCGACAGGCCGACCGGGCCGAAGCGGATCCGCACCAGACGACTGACCGTCAGGCCCAGCGCTTCGAACAGGCGGCGCACCTCGCGATTGCGCCCCTCGTCGATGACCAGCCGGTACCAGTGATTGGCGCCATCGCCGCCGACGTCCTCACAACTGAGCACGGCCGCCGGACCGTCGTCCAGCTCGATGCCGCCGAGCAGCCGCGAGCGATCCTCGTCGCTGATCCGGCCGAGCACCCGCACCGCGTACTCGCGCTCCCAACCGTAGCGCGGATGCATCAGCTTGTTCGCGATGTCGCCCGACGTCGTGAAGATCAGCAGGCCCTCGGTGTTGTAGTCGAGCCGGCCCACCGAGATCCAACGCCCGTCCTTGACGCGCGGCAGACGGTCGAACACCGTATTGCGCTGCTTCGGATCGTCGCGAGTGGTGATCTCGCCGGCCGGCTTGTGATAGATGAGCACGCGCGGCGGCGGAGGCGCCGCCGGCCGCTTGATCAAGCGGCCATTGACGCGCACCTGGTCGGTCGGCCCGATGCGCTGGCCGATGTGGGCCGGCTGCCCATTGACCGAAACGCGGCCGGAGACGATCAGTTCTTCCATGTCCCGCCGCGATCCGAGGCCGCCGTCGGCCAGCACCTTGTGCAGCTTGGGCGCGTCATCGCCCGGCGGCAGCGGCTTGACCTTGCCGCGTCCGCGACCACCCGGCTCGGCCGGTGTGACGCCGAAACGCGCGGCATCCGAGAACACCGACAACGGCTCCTGGTCCTCGACCGGCGCACCGACGATCTCCGCGGTGTCGATGCGGACGGCGTCCGGCGGGAGATCGGCCGTGTCGACCAGCATCCGTGGACCACGTCCGCGCCCCTGTTGACGGGTGCCCGGCCCCCGCCCGCCCTGCTGGGGGCCGGCATTCGGGCCACCCGGCCGGCGGGGGCCACGCCCCTGGCGCGGCGGCTGCCCGGCCTCACGCGGCTCGCGCGATTCGCCCTCCGGCCGCTGTGCCCGGCCGCCCCGGCGGCGGCGCGGCCCTTTCGGCTGGCCGCGGCCAGCCGGCGCCGCCTCGCCCGCGTCGGGTCGTCCACCAGCCGCATGGAAACCCGCACCACCGTCTCCGTCGCCGCTCGACGCGGCGTCGGCACCGTCCGATGCCGGACGGTCGCCACCCTGGCCATTGGCAGGCCGGCCACGGCGGCGGCCGGTCCTCGGCGAGCGGCGCCGGGAGCCGGCACCCGACGGATCGGTAGACTCGGACGCCCCCGACGACTCCGATGGAGCGCCTCCGTGCGGCATGTCTTCGGCAAAGTTGTTACTGCTCAAGCGCATTCCCCTCGACGGGTTCAATGGTGGTGACCCGTTGCGGGTCGGGTTGCCCTTCGGCTGGCGCGGGCGGCGGTGTCTCGAAATCCATCATCCGCTGTTCCATCGCCTGGACCAGCCCATCGCCGTCGGTCAGCGACGGCAGTTCGCTCAACGCGGACAGGCCCATGTCGTCGAGGAACTGACGCGTAGTGCCCAGCAGCTCGGGCCGGCCCAGCACCTCGCGGTGCCCGACGACCTCGACCCAGCCTCGATCCTGGAGGGCCTTGACCCCCTGCGACGACACGGTGACGCCGCGGATCTCCTCGATGTCGCCGCGAGTGACCGGTTGGCGATACGCGATGATCGCGAGGGTTTCCATGACGGCGCGCGAATACTTCGGCGGCCTTTCGGCATGCAGCCTGTCCAGGTAGGGCGCCACCTGCGCGGTCGTCTGGAAGCGCCAGCCGCTTGCCAGCGGCACCAGCGCCACCCCCCGGCCGCTCCAGTCGACGCGCAGTTCGTCGAGCAGCGCCCGAATCAGGTCGGCGGGCAACACGTCGTCGAACAAGCGGCCCAGGTCCGCCACCGATAACGGTTGCCCGGCGCTCATCAGCGCCGCTTCGATAATGATCTTCGCTTGTGCGGTGTTCATCCGCCTGAACCCGGCGACGCGCGAAAGTATCTGCGCCGCATGCGGTTGGACAATTGCCTACGTCAGGGAGTGGCGCGCCTCGGACACGGCGCGGCCTGTTCAACCTCGGGGTTCGGCAAATGCCAGGATGGGATCCTCGGCAGACCGGATCTGATGCCGCACGGGCCTGACGGCCGAATATCGGCGCTGGTCACACGGTCGAGCACTGGCGGTGACGGCCGCCACGAACGACAGCCGATCGAAAGCCGAACCACGGTTTTCGGCTGCCAGTATATACGCGCGGGAGCGGCCAGGCAAAGGCGGATGGCCGACGAACGACGCCTTCCGACGGACGGACGCCATCGCCCTTCCTTCATTCCTCCCAGCGAAAGCGGCGCGCCGCCGCCGCCGCGGCGCTCACTTTACGGGGATCGGCGTGTCCGGCGACACCGGCACCGCGGTCACGCCATTGGTCGGGCTGCCATCGATCAACCGGTCCGAATACGTCAGATACACGAGCGTGTTGCGCGATGCGTCGACGAGGCGCACGACGTGCAGCCGCTTGAACACCAGCGACATCCGCTCGGTGAACACGTCCTCCTGCTTGGCCAGCGGACCGGTGAACGTGAGCCGTGGCGCCACCTGACGGCAGGCGATCGACGCCTCGGACTTGTCTTCGGCCAACCCCACGGTACCCTTGACGCCGCCCGTGCGGGCCCGCGAGACGTAACAGGCCACGCCCTTGACCTTGGGATCGTCGTAAGCCTCGACCACGACGCGATCGTCCTTGCCCAGCCAGCGGAACGCCGTATCGACCTCGCCGATCAACTCGGCGCGCCCGAGCGGCGCGACCCCCAGCAGGATCACGGCCAGGAGTCGGCGCGGCGCAGGCCGCCGAAGCAACGCCCCTGCCGCGCCGCCCGTTCGGTGCGTCGGCACGAAGCGGCCGACCGGAAAGACCCGCGACGAACGCGGAAGGAATCGGAATCGCATCACGGCCCTCTCTCCTGTCCGCCCACGGCGGCTGCCTTGTTGGTCGACGAGCATAGCCGAGCCGATGCGCGGGGTCGACGCGTCGCCGCATCCGCCATAATCGCTCGTCCTCATCCCTCCCGTTGCCGAGACATGCCTCGATCCTTCCATATGGCGGGCCGGGCGATCGCCCTGCTGGTCCTGAGCGCCGCCACGCCGGCCGCCTTCTCCCAAGACAATCCCTGTACCCGCATCGATGACGATCACGAGCGCCTGCTGTGCTACGACCGCGCATCGGGACGCGCCGGCGCCAACCGCCTGCCCGGGACGCTGCCCGTGCCGGTGCCCGCTCCATCATCGCTGCCGGCGCTGCCCGCCCCGGCGCGCGACTCCGACCTGCTGCCCGCCAACCAGGCCGGCGAGATGGCCCACGCGATCCGCGACGTGCGCCGCAGCCTGGGCACGTCGCTGGCCGACCGCTGGGAACTCGATGCAGCCAGCGATCGCGGGCGCTTCACGCTGCGGCCGTACAAGCCGATGTTCGTGATGCTCGCGGATCGCTCGACGCACCCGAACCAGATGCCGTACAGCCCGAATCCGGCCAACCAGGTGACGACGCCTCTCGGCCTCGAGCGCACCGACATGAAGTTCCAGATCAGCCTGAAGTCGAAGGTCGCGCATCGCCTGTTCGGCGACAACGGCGACCTGTGGATCGGCTACACGCAGACCTCGTACTGGCAGATCTACAACTCGCACGCGTCCCGGCCGTTCCGCGAGACCAACTACGAGCCCGAAGCGATGCTGGTGTTCCGCACCAACTATTCGCTGTTCGGCTGGCAGGGGCGCATGGCCGGGCTGTCGCTCAATCACCAGTCCAACGGGCGCGGCGATCCCGAGTCGCGCAGTTGGAACCGGCTGATCGCGCAGTTCGGCTTCGAGAAGGACAACTGGATGGTGATGCTGCGCCCGTGGTGGCGCATCGCCGAATCCCGCGACGACGACAACAACCCGGACATCGCCGACTACGTGGGACGTGCCGACCTGCTGGTCGTTCGCAAGTCGGAAGGCCATGAACTGTCGCTGCTGGCCCGCCATTCGCTGCGCGGCGGCGATCGCTCGCACGGATCGCTGCAGTTGGACTACGCGTTTCCGATCTTCAGCTACCTGAAGGGCTACGTGCAGGTGTTCACCGGCTATGGCGCGAGCCTGATCGACTACAACCACCGCCAGACGCGGCTCGGCATCGGCGTATCGCTGGTCCAATGGCTGTGACGTGGTGGCCCGTCGTCGGCCGCCGCGCGCGGCACCGGCGATCGCGGCAAGCGGCGCTCAGCAGCGGAGCTTGACGGATCGGCGCTTGCCCACCGGATCGTTCCGCACGGGCTCGGCGTCGACCGGCGGCTCGTCGCTTTCCGGTTCGGCCGGCCAGACGCCGTTGTCCCGTGGCGACATCAGGCGCTGGAAAAGCGCCTCATCGATCGTCGCGCGCATCTCCCGGAGCGCCTGGCTCGCATACGCATGTCCGGCCTCCACGATCTCGACGCTGAACTCCCACTCGAACTTGCACGATGCGCAGCGCACCACGGGCGTCAGCCGCAGCCGCGCCAGCGTCGCGAAGCGCCGGGCGTTGCAGCGGGGACAACGAAAGTGAAACGTGACGGACTCGGACGCCATGACATATCCCGGACGGATGACAGGCTATAACGGAGGGCCTGTACTGCCTGGGTGGATTTAGGTCGCCAGACTGACGCTCGGTCGGTGTTGAATTTTGTCAATCACAGGGATCGATTCCGCCCAGCAGCCGCTTGAATTCAGCGAGAACGGCCTCTGCCTCGGGTGCCGGCAGCGTAAGCGCATGGCGCACCGCCGCGCCGATCAGGGTGATCGCCAAACCCGCGCGAGCCGCTGTCTGCATATTACCCCCGCCATCGCCCGGACAACCGGCCAGCGCGTCGCCCAGCAAGGCGGCCAATCGCGCACCGTCCTGGGCATCGAGACGCTGGAGAACGGGATCGGCCTGGGTCGCCTGCCAGAGCGCCCGCATCACCGGATAGTCCTGATACATCCGGTAGAACCCGTCGGTGATGCGCGCGAGCACGACGGGCAGATCGGACGGCGCATGCAGCGCCCCCAGCTCCGCCGCGACACACGCCCGGCCTTCGGCGTTATGGCGTTCGGCGAGGGTACCGAGGACCGCGGTCTTGTCCGGAAAGTATTGGTAGAGGGAGCCGAACGGCACGCCCGAGCGCTCGACCAGCTCGCTCATGCGGAACCCCTCCGCGCCCTTCTCGCATAGCAGCGCCTCGGCGGACGCGAGGATCTTGTCGAACCGATCGCGGCTGCGCTTCTGCGTCGGCACCAGGCGGACCACCCCTTCGACAGCCCCGGTTTCGCGCGCGCCCCTCGGTTCCTTCATCGCGTCCTCTGTTCGCCAACGGCTTGACGAACAGAATACGAGAGACTATCGTTTTGTCAAATACGAGTGTTTATCGTATTTTCCATACCCCAAGGAGACACTGATGAGTGACACCGTCTTGATCATCGGCGCGAACGGAAAGACCGGCAGGCGCGTGAAGACGCGGCTGGAAGCACGTGGCGTCCCGGTCCGGGCCGCCTCTCGCGGCACGGCGATTCCATTCGACTGGCAGCGTCCGGATACGTGGGCGCCGGCACTCGAAGGCACGACCCGCGCGTACGTCACCTATCAGCCCGATCTCGCGATCGCGGGCGCGGACGAGGCGATCGACCGGCTGGCCGGCCTGGCACGAGAGGCGGGGCTGCGACAGATGGTGCTGCTCTCCGGCCGCGGAGAGCCCGGCGCACAGCGGGCCGAGACCGCGTTGCAGGAAAGCGGCCTGGGTTGGAACGTCGTCCGCGCGAGTTGGTTCAACCAGAATTTTTCCGAAGGCTATCTGCTGGGCAGCGTGCTGAGCGGCGAACTCGCGCTGCCTGCCGGCCCCGTGGCGGAGCCGTTCATCGATGCCGACGACATCGCCGACGTGGCCGTCGCGACGCTGACCGACGCGCGCCACGCGAACCGGCTGTATGAAGTGACCGGGCCGCGCGCGCTGACCTTCGCCGAAGCCGTCGACGAGATTTCCCGTGCCGCCGGACGAACCGTGCGCTTCCGCCAGGTGTCGGCCAAGGCGTTCGCCGACGCGATGGCGGGCCACGCGCCGCCGGAGATCATCGATCTGCTGCTCGACTTGTTCACCGTCGTGCTCGATGGCCGCAACCGAGCGACCGCATCGGGCGTCGAACAGGCGCTCGGCCGGCGGCCGAGGGATTTCGCGGACTATGCGCGCGAAATTGCTGCGACCGGGTTGTGGCGGGGGTGACGCGCCGATGGTTGTAAAAGCCGATCCGGTCGGCGATCGTTCTGCCGGCCTGCTGCAGGCTCTCGAAGCGCGATGCCGGTGGACACATTGCTCTTTCAGGCTTTCGAGGAATCTCGCGAAGAGCGTGAGGCCGTGGTGAATGAGTTCTACCGGAGTGACATAGGGGACGGCATGGCAGAGATGACACACCAGCAGACAATGCACTGGATGCCCAGGCTTCGATCGGGCCAGCGGATCTGCAAGCAGAGGCTGGAGCGATCTGCAGCAGAGGCTGGAGCGGCAAGCTGCACGGCGTAATGAAGTGCATCGAGACCAGCGGTGTCGTGAGCGCTTTGGACTTCCACTATCAGATAACCGCAGATCACGCCCGGTCATTGCTGCCGGGTTTCGCCCACGAATGGGCAGCGGACGTGCGCGAAGGTCGGCAGGCAAAGACGTTGCTGGTGCTGCGCAACGCGCCGTTGATAGACGTGCAGCGACCAGCGCCGCGCAGCGACGGTCCGGCAGCGGCGCGGGCATCCGCCGTCTCCGAGCGCGACAGCCCGTAGCGACTGATGCACGGCCGCAATTTGCCGCGCGGCTGAAAGCGGACCCATGGATGCCTGGGTGCGTTCTCAGCTCGGCAACTTGCCACCCAGTGCCAGGGACGCCCGCAGCGCATCGTTGATGCGCGTCTGCCAGCCATCGCCGCTGGCGCGCAGCGCCGCCAGCACATCGACATCGAGCCGAACCTTCACCGCCTCCTTCTTGACCGCCTGCGTGCTGCCCACCGGCCGCCCTCGCTTGCGCGCGGCGATTGTGTTCGGCGTGTGCACCTCGGCGAACTTGCCTGCCTTGGCCTCGGCCAGCGACTCACGCAGCCCGGGCAGTACCTGTCCTGCGTCCGCTTCGATCGCCGCAGCAACCTTGTTCACGTCGAGCTTTTTCAGACCCTTCATTTCATGCCTCGCTTGATGTCTTTCGGCTTGACGGTCGCGCGCGCCGCTTTGGCATAGACCATCACCAGCAGCACCACTTCATCGTCGACCAGGTGGAAATAGATCACCCGGACACCGCCGCTCTTACCCGATCCCGAGCGTGACCAGCGCACCTTGCGCGCCCCATCGGCCCCGACGATCACATCACCGGCGTCCGGGTTAGCGGCGATCCAGTTGATGAACGCGTAGCGTTCGGGCTGGCTCCAGACTTCGGCGGCCTGCTTCTGGAACGT
>JAKPAM010000050.1 GCA_029779435.1 Pseudomonadota bacterium
GGTCGGATGTTGAAGACCAAGCATCTGCGGCCCAGCCGCTACGAACTGACGAACACCCAATGGGAGCGAATTGAAGCTCTGCTCCCAGGCAAGGCCAGCGACCCAGGCCGTACAGCAGCCGATAATCGCACCTTCGTCAATGGTGTGCTCTGGGTGCTGCGCTCCGGAGCGCGCTGGAGCGACCTGCCGCTGCGCTATGGCACCTACAAGAGCGTGCATAAGCGTTTCACCCGCTGGGCGGCCAAAGGGGTGTGGGATCAGGTGTTCCAGGCCCTGATCCGGGATCGCAGCAGCCAGTACCTGATGATCGACAGCAGCATTGTCCGGGCGCATGCACAGGCAGCGACCGGAAAAGGGGGGGTGCGGACTCGGCTCTGGGGCGCTCCCGAGGAGGTCTGAGCACGAAGATCCACATGGCGGTCGATGGTCAGGGCCGGCCAGTGCGATTTCTTCTGACAGGTGGGCAACGCAACGACATCACCCAGGCACCAACACTGCTGGACGGGTTCAAGCCCAAGTACGTCCTGGCCGACAAGGGCTATGACAGCCGGGAACTCGTAACACTGATCCAGTCTTGTGGGGCCGAGCCGGTGATCCCTCCACGCAGTTGCCAGCAACCGCGTCCGTACGATAAGACACGCTACCGGCTACGTAATCGCATCGAACGCTGCTTCGCCAAGCTCAAGCAGTTCCGCCGCATCGCCACTCGCTTCGACCGCAAGCCCTCCCACTTCCTGGCCTTTCTCTACCTCGCTTCGATATCCATGTGGCTCCCTTGAATGTCGATTCAGCCTAGTGTCCTGTCCCGCAAGTCCGCTGAATAAATCCGCAGAGAATCAGCGTCATGCCGCGTTGCAAATCCTCGCGATACCTCGGTATCGCTGCGTACAGGCAGTTCGTCACCATGGCCAGTGAGGTTCTCGGCCGGGATCAGGGCAGGCGCCGGATCGGTGGCGGCGTCCAGCTTCCGTCCAGGGCCGCCGCACGCGGCACGTAGAGGCGCAGGTTCATGCTGAACGGGCCGGCCGGCGCGGGCAGCCAGTTCGCCTCCTTGTCCTTGCCCGGCGATTCGTGCTGGATGTACAGGTCCAGCGAGCCGTCGGCATCGAGCACGAGCGGATCGCGGTCGCCGATCGCATGGCGGTTGATCGGATTGGCAACGAAGAACTGGTCGGCGCCGTACATCGTCAGCGACCAGAACGCGTCGGCGGGCGGGATGCGGTCCTTGTCGAAATGCAGCACGTACTTCGAGGCCCCGTTCAGCGGCTTGCCTTCGCCATCGGCGAGCGACAGCGGATAGATCGCATCCTCGTTGGGCAGTGCTCCCAGGCCGGCATAAGCGATGTAGGCGCGCAGCAGGTAGTCGTTGCCGTAGACGCCGAGCTTGGTGGAGCGGGCGGCCGCGTTGATCCAGCCGTCGACCGGCGCCCCGAAGCCGCGGACGCGGCTCTGGATACGCTTGTAGGCATCCGGCACCGCCCGCGTCAGTGCACGCTGCACGGCGGGATCGGCCTTGGCGAGATCGAAGCTCTGGCCGGCCACGAGGCCGAGGCGCTCCATGCGGAACACCGTTGCGTAGTCGGTGGCATTCGGTGGGTTCGTCTTCAGCACTTCGGCGAAGGTGCCGAAGAACGCGGCCGCGTCCAGCCTGGCCGTCTGCTGGGGCGCCGGCGTCATCATGTCGATCGCCGGGTCGACGCGGCCGGGGGCGGGCACGTACGACGGTTTGCCCCAGCCCGACAGCGGCACGGCCTTCAGGCCGGCCTGGAGCTTGTGGACGTTGCCGTAGTCGTCGGGGCCGTTGGCCTGAATGCGCCCGATGATGTAGCCCACGTCGGTCGGGCTCACGATCGTCCGCAGCCCGTCGGGGAGCGTGCCCTTCCAGCGCGGGCCGACCAGCGCATAGGTGCCGCCGCCATTGCCGGTGGAGCGCGTGCCCAGGGCGGCGAACACGTCGGTCCACATGTCCATGAACGGGATCACGTGATAGCGGTCGCCCATGTCGGGCAGGGTGATCACCAGCGGCTCCCGGCCGACGTCGTACCACAGGCTCGAATACAGGGTGTCGGCATTGGGGCGGACCACGTCGCGCGCGTCCGCGTTGGCATAGGCCTCGGCGTGCGCGAAACGGTTCATCGGACTGCGCCGGGTGATGGTGTCGGGTTCGACGGCGTTGGACCGCACGCGCCGCGTCATTTCCATCAGCACTGCGGGATAAGCGTAGGTGTAGGCTTCGACGCCGATGGCGTAAGCTTCCTGCTCGGTGATTGGCGGCTGCGTTGCAGTCCCTGCGATGGCATGCGACACGATCATCAGGGGGCCGAGCATGGCGAGCAGTTTTCTCATGGCGGGTAGTCCTTTGATCAGGGTGAGCCAGCGCCATGGTAGGCAGCGCGGTCGGCCGATTTCTATCAAGCACACAACCAATTCGGGGACGCCGTTTCATGGAATACCGCCCGCGCGTATCGGGGCATGCCAACGAGCCCCCGCTCGATCAATCGCTGCGCCTGTGCCCGCTATTCGCCGATTGGCCGGCCGACTGTCTGCGAGAGCTGGCCTCCTCGGCTTACCTGCAGCACTATCGGCGCCGCGCACCACTCGACGTCGGTGACGGCCGCGAGCAGGACATTCTCCTTGTCGTGTCGGGGTCCATCGACATGAACGTGACGAGCGCCGACGGCGGCAAGTACACGCTGGCGGTGCTGGGTCCGGGCCAGATCACGAGGCTGCTGCATCTGCTCGGCGAGGTACCGCGGCTGTTCACCGCGCGCGCCCGCGAGGACTCGCAGATCCTCCATATTCCGGTGGCGGCGATGCAACGGGTGCTGGATACGGATCCGCTGCTGTGGCGCAGCGTCGCCCGATTCGTGTTGCAGCGGTTCCACCTCAACGTCGAGTCCCAGCGGGACTGGGCGCTGGGTTCGGTGCGCCGTCGCATGGCACTGGTGCTGATCAACCTGGCGCACCGCTATGGCGACCTGGGCTCGCGAGGGCGTCCGATCGACACCGAACTGCGCGTCACGCAGTCCGAACTGGCGAGCATGCTGGGCGTGTCGAGGCAGACGGTCGCCGGCGAAATGCGCAGTCTGAAGGACGAAGGTGTGGTGGAGATCCGGGCTGGATACCGCCTCGTCGTCCTGCGCGACATGAGCGCGCTGCTGCGCATCGCGCAAGAGCCCTGACGGTGCGAGCGGCGTAAGGGACCAGCCTAAGCGTGCAAGGGTTTTCCATAGTGAAGATTCAGGAGAATTGGTTGCGCGGTTGATGGAATGGCGCAGCGCGGGCTTCCTACACTGCAAGCACCCGCTCAGCAAGCTCCTACATCGACTCGACATGAACTTGATCACACAACGCGGACTCGCCGCCGGCTTGGTTCTGTCCGGTGGGCTCATGACAGGATCGGCGCACGCGCTGTCGGTCGAAGAAGCCCGCAAGATCGCTTTCGACGCTTATATCTACGGCTATTCGCTGATCACCACCGAGGTGACGCGCGTGCAGGGGACCAATGTCTCCTCGGTCGAAAGGGCCCGCGCGCCAATGGGGCATTTCATCAACCTCAAGCGCTATCCGACCGCGCAACACCGCGTCGTTTCCGCCCCCAACGCCGACACGCTGTACTCGGTCGTCTGGGTGGACGTGGACAAGGAGCCGTGGGTCTTCAGCTATCCGGACCTGGGCGAGCGCTATGCGGTGTTTCCGATGTACAGCCTGTGGATGCCGGTGATCGAATCGGGCGGCACGCGCACCACGGGCCAGAAGGCCCATAGTTTCCTGATCACCGGCCCAGGCTGGTCGGGCAAGGTTCCCGCGGGGATGACCCACGTGAAATCGACGACCCGTTACGCGGTCATGCTGGCCCGCATCTACGCCGACGGCACGCAAGCGGACTACGAGGCCACGAACGCGCTGCAGGCGAAGCTGGACGCCCGTCCGCTGTCGGCGGTCGGCAAGGCGAACTACAAAGCGCCCGTCCCGCCGGTCATCGACCCCGGCTATTCGATGACCCAGAAGCCGCAGGACGTGATTCTGGGTTTTGGCGTGGAGGAGTATTTCCAGCACATGGCGGATCTGATGTGCCATGACTCCCCGCCCGTCCCCGAAGACGCGCCGATCCTCGCCGAGATGGCGAAGATCGGGCTGGAACCGTGCAAGCCCTTCAAGCTCTCGGCGTTGGGACCGGACGTGGTCGAGGCGTTGTCGACGCTGCCGCAGGATGCGTTGAAAGCCATCGACACGATCCGCCCTTCGCTCCAGGATGGAAATTCAAACGGCTGGTTGTACCGGACCGGCACAGGCCGCTACAAGACCAACTACATGAAGCGCGCTGCGGTGGCGGCCTTCGGCTGGCCGTCGAACCTGCAGGAAGACGCCGTCTACCCGTACATCGAAGCGGACAGCGAAGGCCGGCCGCTGAATGGCGAACACCGGTACACGGTGACCTTTGCCAGCAAGGACGCGTTGCCGCCGGTGAACGCTTTCTGGTCGATCACCATGTACGAGCTCGACAAAGGCTGGTGGTTCACGCCCAACCCCCTCGACAAGTACACAGTGAGCCCGCGCGACAAACTGGTCGCCAACGCGGACGGCTCGATCACGCTGTACTTTCAGCATGAATCGCCGGGCGCCGACAAGCAGGCCAACTGGCTGCCGGCGCCCAAAGGCCCGTTCCTGGCCATGTTGCGGATGTACTGGCCGAAGGAGAAGAGTCCCTCGATCTTCGATGGAAGCTGGGTGATGCCTTCGGTGAAGCGGGTGGACTGAGCCCCGTCGCTCAGGTATCGAGCCGGATGTTCGCTTCCTTGATGACCTTGCCCCAGATGTCGGAGTCGCGCTTCATCGCCTTGGCGAACTCGGCCGGCGTGTTGCCGCCGAGGATCAGCCCGATGTCGTCGATCTTCTGGATCACCTCCGGGTCCTTCATGATCCGCTGCACCTCGGCCGACAACTTGTCGAGGACTGGCGCCGGCAGCTTGGCCGGGCCGAGCAGCGCGAACCAGCCGGCCGGCTCGAAATCCTTATAGCCCAGTTCGGTGAACGTCGCCACCTGCGGCAGCTTCTTGAAGCGCCGCTCGCCGGTGATCGCCAGCGCCTTGAACTTGTTCGAGCCGACCTGCGGGCTGACCGACGTCAGGTCGACGAACGCGCAGGTGAGCTGGCCGCCCATCAGGTCGGTCAGCACCTGCGCTCCGCCCTTGAACGGGATGTGCGCCATGTCCGTGCCGGCCTGCGCGTTGAGCATCGCCGCGTGGATGTGCGACGAGGTGCCGGTGCCGTACGAGCCGATGCTGCTCTTGCCCGGCTGCTTGCGGACCTGGTCGAGGAATTCTTTCAGCGTGTTGGCCGGATTCGACGCCGGCACCAGCAGCAGGTCGGCCGAATAGGCGATCTGCGAGATCGGCGTGAAATCCTTGAACGAGTCGTACGGCAGGTTGTTCTGCAGGTGCGGCATCTGGATCAGCGTCGTGATCCCGACCAGCAGCGTGTAGCCGTCGGCCGGGGCCTTCGCGACGATGTCGTTGCCGATGATGCCGCTGGCGCCGGCCTTGTTGTCGACGATGAACGACTGTTTCCAGGTCTCGGCCATCCGCGTCGCGAGCATGCGCGCGATGATGTCGGTACCGCCGCCCGCCGGATACGGCACGACGACGCGCACGCCCTTGGTCGGATAGTCGGCCGCCTGCGCGCGGGCGGATCCGGCGTGTGACAGGGCGCCCAGTGCCAGGCCCGGCGCGGCGGCGCGCAGCAGCGGTTGGCAGGCGAGGGCGGTGGCGCTTCGCAACAGGGTTCGACGCTGAGTCATGGGGAGTCTCCGATCGGGGCGGTGCGTGCATGCCCGGGGGCCGGGCGCACGATCGACGCCATGGGGCATGGCGGGCGCGCAGAGTCTGCCATAGAACGCCGGAATGTCGAGTGATCCCGCTCAAGGCCTGGCGATCGGGTCCGGCCATCGGGTCCGGCATCGCGCGGCTCGACGATGCCGACGGGGTGCCTGTCCGCTGCGGCGTCGTTGCTCCGTCGGCCGCCCGGCCACTGGCGAGGGCGATCGTTGTTGTTGTAGTTTGCAGTTATCCTCCGGACCAGCGATGCTCGATCATCGCGTGTCCGCGCGTTCCCGTGTCCGCGCGTTCCCGTGCGTACGTCAGATCGATGCGATTCCTCCCGTGATTCCGAGCAGTGATACGAACCCAGGCCGAGGTGATGGCCTCGCGCCCCGCCGGGGCGGATCCGACTACGATCCGCTGCGGGGACGGTGGATCCTGGTGGTCGACGACAATGTCTTCAACCGCCGGTTGGCGACGCAGATGCTCGAAGACGTCGGTGTGCGGGTCGTCGCCGTCGATAACGGCCGGCAGGCGCTCGACGCCATGCGGACGCAGCCGTTCGACCTGGTGCTGATGGATTGCCGGATGCCGGAGATGGATGGCTACGAGACGACGCGCGCGATCCGCGCCGAGCCCCGCTGGCGGGGCGTGCCGATCATCGCGATGACGGCTTGCATCCTGCTCGAGGAACACCAGGCCGCGCGCGCCGCGGGCATGGACGACGAACTGGTCAAGCCGATCGACATGGCGCTGCTGTACGACACGCTGCTGCGCTGGATCGATCACCGCGCCGCGCGCCATGCGGTTCCGGACGGCGGTCCGGCGACGTCGCTGGACGCGCTGCCCGGCATCGATTCGGTCGTCGGGCTGGCGCACGCGATGAACAATCCGGTCCTGTTCGAGCGCCTGCTCCGCCTGTTCGTGCGCATGCACGGCAACTTCGGCCAGGCGTTCGCGCAGGCATCGGGTCCGAACGCCGCCGTCGATCGGCGCCGGCTCGCGCACGACCTGAAGGGCGCGGCCGGCACGCTCGGCGCGTTCGCGCTGCAGCAGGTCTCGCATGAATTCGAGCGCATCTGCATCCAGGGCGCCGGCGACGACGCGATCCGCGACCAGTTGGCCATCGTGCTGCGCGAACTCGGGATCGTGCTGGCGGGCATCCAGGCGCTGCCGGCCGCTTCCGCCTGATCCCTTTCCGCCCGAAGGCGCGGGAATGGCCTCGCCACGAGATGGCGGCACCCCTCGCCGGGGTTAGCGTCAACAGGCCCTGGGACGCGCGTTGCGCTCTGGCCCGGGGTCAGCGCCAGGCGAACACCGGCTGCTCCAGCTCGGCGACCCGGGTCTGCCGCCCTTCGAGCACTTCGCGGAACTGATACAGCAATGCGGCCGTCGGCGCATGGATCAGGTTGCCTTCGATCCGGATCCGGACGACCTGGCGCGGGCTTTGCTCGATCGCCACGAAACTCACCGCATCCGCGTCGACGATCTGGCCGAGCGAGATACGGTGGACCGATGCGACCTCCTCCGGATTGGGCACCAGCCTCGCATCGGCCCCCGCCCAGACGACCACCGGCGTGATCAGGTAACCGGATCGCGTCGGGTAGTCGTCGAGCACGCCCAGCACGTCGGGCGGCGCCAGCCGCAGTCCCACTTCCTCGTCCAGTTCGCGCAGCGCCGCGCGCACGCAGTCCTCGCCGTCGTCGAAGCGCCCGCCGGGCAATGCCCATTGGCCGCCATGCGCGCGCAGCCGGCTGGCCCGCCGCGTCAGCACGAATGCCACGCCGCCGCACGACTCGACCAGCGTGATCGCGACGGCGGCCCGCTTGAGCGCGGCCGCCTCGGCGCCGGGATCCCGCCGCGCGAAACTCGTCAGATTCGACGCGATGCGCGTCCGCGTTCGTTCATCGAAAGGGTATTGCGGGATGTCGATCGTCGTCTCCTCGGCGGAAATGGCGGGCCGTTGTCGATCCCGTCACTTTGCCATCGCTCGCGCGGGTTGCCGAGATTTCGTTGCCTGCAACCCGATTCACGGTGCGGACGCCGCCACCATCGCCTTGCCTTGCCTTGCCTTGCCTTGCCTTGCTGTGCATGTGCCATGCCTCGCCGCCACGGCGCTGCCGGTCGCCACTACGCCGGACGACCCGCCGCACAATCCTGGAGGGGACGGCCGGATCCGATCCGCTCGGGTAGACTTGCGCGTCATATCGCGGAATCGTTCGCATTCGCACCGGTCGTCTCCCGATGTCGGATTCCCCCGCCCGTCCCCGTATCCTGATCGTCGACGATCACGAGAGCATTCGTGATCCGTTGTCGACCTATCTGCGTCGCTTCGACTTCGACGTCGAAGCCGTCGCCGACGGCAAGGCGATGCGCCGGCGGCTCGACGAGAGCCCGTTCGACCTGATCGTCCTGGACGTGATGCTGCCCGGCGAGAACGGGCTGTCGCTGTGCCGGTTCGTGCTCGAACATCTGCAGACCCCGGTGATCCTGCTGACGGCGATGAACGAGCAGGCGGATCGCGTGGCCGGGCTCGAGATCGGTGCGGACGACTATGTGGCCAAGCCGTTCGATCCGCGCGAACTGGTCGCGCGGATCCGCAGCGTGCTGCGGCGCGACCAGCGCGCGATCGTGCGCGCGGCCGGCGGCGAGGCTTCCGGCGAAGGCCGGCGCTTCGCGTTCAATGGCTGGACGTTCGATACCGGCACCCGGCAGTTGCACGATCCGCGCGGCGACGACGTTTCGCTGAGCACCGCCGAGTTCCACTTGATGAAGGCGCTCGTCGAGAACGCCAACCGGGTGCTCAGCCGCGTGCAACTGCTCGAACTGACGCAGCGCGCCGACATGGTCGTGTTCGACCGCAGCATCGACAGCCAGATCAGCCGGCTGCGCAAGAAGCTCGAAACCGACCCCCGCCGTCCCAGCCTGCTGAAGACGGTCCGCGGCGATGGCTACCTGCTGGCGGCCAACGTCGTGGTGGAGTCCTGATGGGCGCACTGTCGCGGTCGCTATCGCGCGCGCTGCCGCGCAGTATGTCGGGCCAGCTCCTGGCGTTGTGGCTGCTGGCGACTCTGGTCGCTCACCTGATCGCCGTGGTGGTCGTCAATGGATGGCGCGCCGACAATGCCAGCGTCCATCCGCTGTCGGCGCGGACGATCGAGACCCGCATCGTGTCCGCGTATCGGGCCGCCGCTCGCAGCAAGGCGCCGTCGACGCTGCTCGCCGACATCAGCCTGCCGGAATCGCACTTCGCGCTCGCCGACGAACCGGCGGCACGGCCGGCCCGGATGGACGAGCAGGAGGCGGCGCTGGCCCGCAGCCTGCGGGCGAGGCTGGACCTGCCGGCCGCATTGCCGCTCGACGTGCGCCTCGCGCAGGTGGATACCCGGCAGGCGTCGCTCGACACCGAATTGCTGCCGGGCTGGCTGTCCAAGACCTTCAGCGGCCACGCCGCCTGGGCGCTCGACGTCGACGTCGCGTTTCCCGATGGCACCTGGCTGCGGAGCCGCCACTGGCCGAGCATGATGCCGGCGCACTGGGATCGCGTGCTGACGTTCTCGCTGCTGGTCGGCACCGTGCCGACCACGCTGATCGCGATCCTGTTCGGGCAGCGCATCATGCGGCCGCTGCGGATGCTGACCGAGGCGTCGCGGCGCGTCAGCCGCGGCGAGACCGTGGTGCTGCCCGAGCCGGCCGGCCCGGAAGGCTTGCGCGAGATCACGCAGGCCTTCAACGACATGCAGCGCAGCCTGAACCGGTTCGTCGGCGGCCGGACGCGGATGATCGCCGCGATCGGTCACGACCTGCGCACGCCGCTGACTTCGCTGCGCATTCGCGCCGAGCTGGTCGACGACGACGAACTGCGCGAGGCGATGATCGGCACGCTCGACGAGATGGCGATCATCGTCGACGAGACGCTGCGCTTCGCGCGCGACGACGTGCGGCAGGAGCCGACGCAGGCCGTGCGGTTCGCCGCGCTGGTGGCCGAGGTCGTCGACAGCCAGCGGTTCCACGGCCGCGATATCGACCTGCATGACGCGATCGGCGACGACCGGATCTACCGCTGCCGGCCGGTCCACCTGAAACGCGCGCTGTCCAACCTGATCGAGAACGCCGCGCGCTATGGCCGCGTGCGGGTCGACGTGTCGGCCGACGCCGCTGCCCACATGCTGCGCATCGAGATCGACGACGCGGGCCCGGGCATCGACCCCGATCAGCTCGAACAGGTGTTCGAGCCGTTCGCGCGGCTGGATGCGGCGCGCTGCCGCGACAACGCGGGGGCCGGCGAGGGCGCCGGCCCGGGCAGCGGAGCCGGGCTGGGCCTCGGCTTGGCGATCGCTCGATCCTGCATCCGCGCGCATGGCGGTGACGTCGCCCTCGCGAACCGCGCCGAGGGCGGTCTGCGCGCCACGGTGGAGTTACCGGCCTGAGGTGATATAGAATACGAATCAATCTCATTGAGAAGCCGAAACACCACGGCCGAAGACCCGGGGAGTCCTCATGCCGGCCAACGAATGCGCGCCCCAGTCCGACATCCAGTCGCTGTACGAGCACCACCACGGTTGGCTGCGGGATTGGCTGCGGCGTCGGTTGGGCTGTACGCACAATGCCGCCGACCTCGCGCATGACACGTTCATCCGGCTGCTGAGCCGCAAGGATCCGGTCGTCGCGCGCGAACCCCGGGCGTACCTGGCGACGATCGCCCAGGGCCTGGTGGTCGACTTCCATCGCCGCCGGCAGCTCGAGCGCGCCTACCTCGACACGCTCGCGGTGCTGCCCGCGGCCGAGGCGCCGTCTCCCGAAGCGCGCGCGATCGTTCTCGAAGCCCTTGTGGCCATCGATGCGATGCTCGACGGCATGAAGCCCGCCGTGCGCGAAGCGTTCCTGCTGTCGCAGCTCGAGGGTCTGACGTATTCGCAGATCGCCGCCCGGCTGGGCGTGACGGTGCGCACCGTCAACAACTACATGTGCCGGGCGCTGCTGCATTGCCATCGGATCATTTCGGACGATGCGTGGCCCGGATGACGGCGTCGGATTCCCGCGCCGGTGGCGACCCGCGCAGCGAGGCCGACGTGCGCGACGAGGCGGTGGCCTGGTGCGCGCGGCTGTGCTCGGGTGAAGCGTCGGCAAACGATGTCGCCGCCTGGCAAGCATGGCTGGATGCCGATCCCGCCCACCAGCGAGCGTGGAAACCCTTCGAGACACTCCAGGCGACCCTGCGGCGCGTCCCGGCGCAGGTCGGTGCCGCGACGTTGCTGACGGCCCGGCGACGCCGGCGCCGGGTTCTGCGCGACCTGTATGCGGTGGCCGGCGCGGGGCTGACCGTCGGCCTGGCCTGGCGGCTGGCGGCACCGGAAGGGGGTATCCCCGCGCTGCTCGCCGATCACCGGACCGGTCCGGGCGAATCCGCGACCATCGATCTGCCGGACGGTTCGATGCTGAGGCTGAACACCCGGACTGCCGTCGACGTCGCCTTCGATGCGTCGCGGCGGCTCGTCTCGTTGCGGGAGGGCGAGATCCTCGTCGAGACCGCGCGGGCAAGGGCGGCCGGTACGGAAACATCGACGCAGACGCTGACGGCGACGCGCGAGGATCCTCGTCCTTTCCTGATCGACACGCCGCAGGGGCGGATCCATGCGCTGGGCACGCGTCTGGCGATCCGCTCGATCGGCACCCGGACGATCTGCGCCGTCCTGCAGGATGCGGTCGATGCCTATCCGCTGCGCCAACCCGGCAGCGTGACGCGGTTGAGCGCCGGGCGCCAGGTGACTTTCACGCAGGACGTCATGGGCACGCCGCAGCCGGCCGATCCCGTCTATGCCGACTGGGTCAGCGGCGTGCTGGTCGTCAATGGATGGCGGCTGGAGGAGGTCGTGCAAGAACTGGCGCGCTATCGGCGCGGCCGACTGGCCTGCGATCCAGCCATCGCGGACATCCGTATCTCGGGCGCCTTGCCGATATCGGACACCGACAAGGCGCTGGCCGTCATCGCCCGGGCGTTTCCGGTACGCATCGTGCGCCGCACGCGCTACTGGGTCAGCGTCGTGCCGGCCTGAGGGCCGCGCTCCGGCGTCCCGCTCCGCTTTTCCTACGCTTTCTCCTACGCCTTTTTCCTGCGCCTTTTCCTATTTTTCGGGTTCGTTCGGCCTGTCGATTGAAGCGCTTCAATCCGCCATTCCCGCCGAAGGAACTTTTCATGCGTCCGTCCGTCGTTCCCTCTCCCCATTGCTCTCCCGCGGCTTTCGCCTGTCTGCTCGCCGTCGCGACGACCTTGTCGTCGGCCGCACCGGCCGCGGCGCAGGTCGCCGAATCCGCTCCCGCGTCCACGCCGAACGCCGCGGCGGGCCCCGCGTCGGCGGCCGGCCTGGATGCCAGGGTCTATCGGATCGACCCCGGGCCGCTGTCGTCGGTGCTGGGCCGCTTCGCCGCCGCGGCAGGCGTCGCCCTGTCGTTCGATCCGGCCGTCACCGCCGAGCGCCAGTCCGGCGGCCTCGAAGGCCGCTACACCGTCGAAGCCGGATTCGCCGCGCTGCTCGCCGGTTCGGGACTCGAAGCGGTCGAGGGCGGGCCCGGCGAATTCATCCTGCGCCAGTCGATGGCGTCGTCGTCATCCGCGGGCGACGCAGTGCAGGGAGAACTGGCGCCGGTGCGCGTCGTCGCCCGCGCGGCACCGGTGCCGATCGAAGCCGACGATCGCTACCAGCCGACGCCCGATGCGTCGACGCTGCGAACGACCGCGCCCGTCCTCGACATTCCGCAGGTCGTCAACGTCGTGCCCGCCCAGGCGATCCGGGATCAGCGCCCCCGCAACGTCGATGACGCGCTGGGCAACGTCAGCGGGATCACCCAGGGCAATACGCTCGCCAGCACGCAGGACACGATCATGAAACGCGGGTTCGGCGGCAATCGCGACGGATCGATCCTGCGCAACGGCATGCCGCTGGTGCAGGGGCGCAGCCTGAACATGGCCGCCGAGAGCGTCGAGGTGCTCAAGGGGCCGTCTTCGCTGCTGTACGGGATCATGGATCCCGGCGGCGTCGTCAACGTGGTCAGCAAGAAGCCGCAGTTGCGCCAGCAGACGGTGCTGTCGCTGCTGGGGTCGGGGTATGCGGGCGGACGCAATGGTGCCGGCATGACGCTGGACGCGACCGGTCCGATCGGGCAGGACGGCCTCGCTTACCGGATGATCGTCGACCACGTCGACGAGGATTACTGGCGTAACTTCGGTGTTCACCGGGAGACGCTGATCGCGCCGTCGCTGGCCTGGTACGGCGAGGACACCAAGGCGGTGCTCTGGTACGAGTATCGCAAGTACGTGACGCCGTTCGATCGCGGTACGGCGCTCGATCCGGTGACACAGCGGCCGCTCGACATCCCCAAGACGCGCCGCCTGGACGAACGCTTCAACGAGATGAACGGCGAGACGCACCTGGCGCAACTGTCGGTCGATCACCAGTTGCGCGGCGGCTGGGCGGCTCACTTCAACTTGAGCCATAACCGCGAGACTTATGACGCCGGCCAGTTGCGCGTCAATGGCGTCGATGCCGTGCGCGGCACGCTGTCGCGCAGCAATGACGCGACGCATGGCGCGTTGAGCACCGACAGCTACGGTACCGCTTACGTCGACGGCAGCGTCAAGCTGGCCGGGATGCGCCACGACCTGCAGTTCGGCATCGACGCCGAGTACCGCAAGTACTATCGCGCCGACTTGCTCCGGCAAGCCACCCGGTCCCTGTTCAGCTATCTGGAACCGGTCTACGGGCTGGAGCCGCCGTCGTCGACGGTGTCGGCCAGCGACAGCGACCAGACGGACCGTCTGCACAACCAGGCGTTTTTCGTGCAGGACTCGGTCCATCTGTCGGACAAGTGGATCGTCGTCGGCGGGGTGCGCTACCTGTCTTGGCATCAGGTCGCCGGCCGGGGCCGGCCGTTCGTCACCAACACCGATACGGACGGCAGCAAGTGGCTGCCTCGCGTGGGCGTCGTGTACAAGTGGCGCGACGACGTATCTTTCTATGGAAGCTTCACCCAGTCGTTGAAGCCGACCTCGACGATCGCGCCGTTGGGGGGCGGGATCGTGATCGATGCGAACGTGGCGCCCGAGGAGGCCAAATCGTGGGAGATCGGCGCCAAGCTCGACCTGCCCGGCCGGGTGACGGGAACGTTGGCGCTGTTCGACATCGACAAGAAGCACGTCCTGGTGTCGCAGTACAACGACGCGACCCGCTTGACCGATTGGCGAACCTCGGGCGCCGCGCGCTCGCGTGGGCTCGAGTTCGACGTCGCCGGGCAGTTGAGCAAGCGTTGGAGTGCGATCGCCAGCTACGCTTATGTCGACGCCAAGACCACCGATGACCCGCTATATACCGGCAACCGCTTATGGAACGTCGCCCGCCAGACCGCGTCGCTGTGGGCGGTGTACGAGATCGGCCAGGTTTTCGGCGGCGACGGGCGGCTGCGCATCGGCGGCGGCGCGCAGTATGTCGGCCGGCGTCCCGGGGATTCGGCCAACACGTTCTGGCTGCCCGGCTACACGGTGGCCAATGCGTTCGTCGCTTATGACACGCGGATCGACGGTCGCCGGCTGACCGTGCAGTTGAACGTGAAGAACCTGTTCGACAAGACCTACTATCCGTCGTCGGCGAACCAGTATTTCGTCGCCATGGGCGATGCGCGGCAGATCCTGCTGCGCGCGACGGTAGCGTTCTGACGCGGCGGCCTCCGATCCGTCGGGCCGCCTTCGATCCATCATGTCGCCGGACGAAACCGCCATCGATCGGGCGATGAGCCCCCGTTGAAATCGATCGGCCCGCGCAAGGATCGCGCATTGATCGTTTTAGCGGCGGTGGCAAGTGTTTCCAGCCCGATGGCGGCTTCCGGCAGGTCTAAGTCGCGAAATGTTGTATTAAGGCAACAAAAAGACGAAATTTCGATGGTGCCTTCCTGTCGAAACGCGAAATTTTCCAGTTCAAAACCCCTATGACAATGATTCGCAATCAAAGTGCAGGGTTTTCCACCTGACTGATCGCGAACATGACGAACCCTTTCGAGACGCCCTCGACACCCCTGAAGCCGCTCGCGCTGGCCGCCGCGCTCTGCCTGGCCGGCACGCTGCCCGCCCATGCGCAACAGACGTCGACGCTGGGGACCGTGACGGTGACGTCGACGCCCCAAGTGCCGGTCAAGACCGACGAGGCGTCGTCCGCCAAGTTCACCGCGCCGCTGGTCGACACGCCCAAGACGGTCCAGATCATCAACGAGGAGCTGATCCGGCAGACCGGCGCCACGAGCCTGCAGGATGCGCTGCGGTCGGCACCCGGCATCACGTTCGGCAACGGCGAGGGCGGCAACCCCAGCGGGGACCAGCCGTTCATCCGCGGCATGGACGCGCAGTCCAGCACCTTCGTCGACGGCATGCGCGATATCGCTGCCGGCACGCGCGAGATCTTCAACCTGGAAGCGGTCGAGGTGATCAAGGGTGCCGATTCGGCGTTCGCCGGCCGCGGCGGCGCCGGCGGTTCGATCAACCTGGTTACCAAGAAGGCCCGCAACGAGAACTTCGTCTACGGCGACCTGGGCCTGGGCACCGACAGCTACCGGCGCGCCACCGTCGACGTCAACCGCGTGCTGGGCGAAGGCGTCGGCTTTCGCCTGAACGCGATGGCGCACCACGCCGACGTACCGGGACGCAATGGCCCCAAGGTCGATCGCTGGGGCTTCGCGCCGACGGCGACGTTCGGCCTGGGCAAGCCGACCCAGTTGTCGGTGTCGTGGCAGCACCTGCAGACCGACAACGTGCCGGACGGCGGCGTGCCTTACCTGTACAGCAACGCGGCGGCCGCGCGCCTGCCCGGCGGTACGCGCGTCTCGCCCACTTATGGCGGCAACCGCGAGAACTGGTACGGCGTGTTCGCGCGCGACCACGAACAGGAAAAGAGCGACCTGCTGACCGCCACCGTCGAGCACAAGTTCAGCGACGCGCTGAAGTTCCGCAACAGCCTGCGGTTCAGCAAATCCGAGCAGGACTACGTGTGGACGCAGCCCGACGACAGCAAGGGCAATGCGATCAACGGCTTCGTCTGGCGGCGCGGCAACTTCCGCCAGTCGGACGTCAAGACGCTGCAGAACCTGTCCGAGTTGAGCGGCACGGCGAAGACCGGTTCGATCGAGCACCGCTTCTCGGTGGGGTTGGAACTGGCGAAGGAGCGGTCCGACGTGCGCTCGGCGGCGATCCAGGACGCCTCGACGACGCCGTGTACCGCGGTCAGCATGTGGTGCGCGTCGTTGACGAATCCGGACGGCTCGGTGCCGTGGAACTATGCGTTCACCGTGCCCGCGGTCCCGACGATCAACAAGATCGACACGATCGCGCTGTATGCGTTCGATACGCTCAAGCTCAACGAACAGTGGCTGATCAACGCGGGGATCCGCATCGATCGCTATGACGTCCAGACGCAAGGGGTCTCATCCTCGGTTCCGTTCGACGTCAGCCGTGACGACACGCTGTTCAACTACCAGTTCGGCGTGCTCTACAAACCTGCGGCCAACGGCAGCGTCTACGCGAGCATCGGCACGTCGTCGCGTCCCGGCGGCGCGACCCTGGGCAACGGCAGCGAAGACCTGGGGATCACGACCGACGTGCTGGCCGCGTTGTCGCCCGAGCGTACCCGCGCGATCGAACTAGGCACCAAATGGGACGTGTTCGACAAGCGCCTGGGCCTGACGGCCGCGGTGTTCCGCAACGAGGTGACGAACGTTCGCATCACCGAGAACGGCATCACGTACATGGGCGGCAACAAGCAGGTCGACGGCATCGAGCTGGGCATCGCCGGCCGCATCCTGCCCGGCCTGAGCATGTTCGGCGGCTACACGTACATGGACAGCGAGCAGAAGTCGATGGGCGCTGGCGCCGTCGCCAACGGCCAGATGTTCCCCAACACGCCGAAGCACAGCTTCAGCCTGTGGACGACCTATCAGCCGATCGCCAAGCTGACCATGGGCGTGGGCATTTATGCGCAGAGCCGCGTCAACCAGGGTTATACCCGTTCGGCTGTCGACGGCGGGATCGTCACCAAGGGCGCCAACGGCTACACTCGCTTCGACGCGATGATGGCGTACCAGGTCAACCGCAACCTGACGTTCCAGTTGAACGGCTACAACCTGGGCGACAAGGTCTACTACAGCGGCGTGCGTTCGCCGCACTATGCGACCATCGCCTCCGGTCGCGCGGTCGTCGCGTCGCTGAAGCTGATGTACTGACATGCCATGATGATCCGCATCCCCGCGCTGCTCGACGCCGACGAAGTGCGCCAATGCCGCCAGGCGCTCGAAGAAGCGTCCTGGCAGGACGGCCGCGTCACGGCGGGCTCGCTGGCGGTGCAGGTCAAGGCCAACCAGCAGTTGCCGCTGGACAGTCCGGTCGCCCGGGCGATCGGCGATCGGATCCTCGATCGCCTGGGCCGCAATCCGCTGTTCATGTCGGCCGCGCTGCCGCTGAAGGTGCTGCCGCCGCGCTTCAACCGCTATGAAGGCGGCGGCACTTATGGCAATCACATCGACAATGCGTTCGTGACGATCCCCGGCACCGCGATCAAGGTGCGCAGCGACGTATCGACGACCGTCTTCTTCAGCGATCCCGATACCTATGACGGCGGCGAGCTGGTCGTCGAAGACACGTTCGGCCAGCAGGTCGTCAAGCTGCCGGCCGGCGATGCGATCCTGTATCCGGGCACCAGCCTGCACCGGGTCGAGCCGGTGACACGCGGGGTACGCTATGCGAGCTTCTTCTGGACGCACAGCCTGGTCGCGTCGGACGAGCAGCGCCGTCTGTTGTTCGACCTGGACCAGCAGATCCAGCAGTTGACGGCGCGCCACCCGGGCGATCCGAGCCTGTCCGCGCTGTCGGGCACTTATCACAACCTGCTGCGCATGTGGTCGCAGGCATGACGGCGGCCGCGTCCGCGAACGCGCTGGGACAGCCGCTGCGTCCGCCGCATGCGCGGATCCCGCCGGACGTCGCGTGCGCGGCCGACTACGAGCGCCATGCGATCCACCACATCGAGGCGATGGCGTGGCACCACATCCAGGGCGGTACCGACCAGGGGCTGACGCTGGCAGGCAACCGCGCCGCGTTCGACCAATGGCATCTGTCGCCGCGTCCGCTGGCGGACCTGCGCGGCGGCCACACGCGGCGGTCATTGCTCGGGCATGCGCTGGCCCACCCTCTGATGGCGGCGCCGGTCGCTTATCAGCGGCTCGCCCATCCGGCCGGCGAGCTGGCCTGCGTGCAGGGCGCGATGGCCGTGCAGGCCGGCTTCATCGCGAGCACGCTGTCGAGCCACCCGCTGGAGGCCATCGCCGATGCGGCCAGCGGCATCGCCGACGGCGGGCCGTTGTGGTTCCAACTCTATTCGCAGCCGGAGCGCGCGCAGACGCTGGCCTTGCTGCGGCGCGCCGAGTCCGCCGGCTATTCGGCGATCGTCTGGACCATCGATGCGTCGATCAAGCGCTCGGGGTTCGCGCTGCCGCCAGGCGTCGAGGCAGCCAACCTGCACGGCATCGTGCCGCTTCGGCAGACCAGCCATGCCGGGCAGTCGCGCATCGTGCTGGGCACGCCGCTGGCCGATGCCGCGCCGACGTGGGACGAACTCGATTGGCTGCGTGCGCAGACCCGCCTGCCGCTGCTGGTCAAGGGCTGGCTGCCGCCGCCGCAGGCGCGGATGGCCGTCGAGCGCGGCGTCGATGGGCTGGTGCTGTCGAACCATGGCGGCCGGGTGCTGGACGGCATGCCGTCGCCGCTGATGCTGCTGTCCGGCGTGCGCGAGGCGCTGCCGAGCACCCCGTTGCTGGTCGATGGCGGCGTGCGCTGGGGGACCGACGTCGTCAAGGCGCTGGCACTGGGCGCGGACGCGGTGATGATCGGCCGTCCGTTGTTGCATGCGCTGGCGGTGGCCGGCGCGCTGGGCGTCGCGCATCTGCTGCACCTGATGCGGACCGAGCTCGAGCTGGCGATGGCCCAACTGGGCTGCGCGACCCTGGATCAGGTCGGCCCTGACGTGTTGTCACGCCCGGGAGTGTGGCCGACGCGCTGAAAGCGGGTGCCGGCGCCGGCTTGTCGGCGCTGGCTTGTCGCCACCGCTTGTCGCCATTTTTTGTCAGATCAATCCAGATTGACAAATAGCGCCATGAACGAACAAATTCTCGCAACAAAGAATGGCAATCATTCTCAGCGAGAAGCCCTGCTCGGGCGTCAATCACCGTTGGAATCGATGTCAGCAAGCACCGAACCCGCTTGCGCGGTCGCCCGCGCAGGCAGCAGCCGCTTCGACCGGATCACGGACTCGAACGGTCGATCCGCATCGCAGCCGCTGTCCCTACCGCCATCGCAGTCCCGATCGCGACCCCAGTCGCCATCCCCGTCAGAGCCCCTTCGCCAAGGCGACCGCCATGACGGGCTGACGCGGCGCGCGTATTCGCGCAACGACGTGTTGGGTGCGATCGCACGGCTCGGGCCGAACGCCGTCAGCCGCAAGGAGATCTTCCGGCGCCTGAAGCTCACCGGGTCGCCGATCAGCCTGTCGTCCGTCTACCGGGTCATCGACGAGCTGGTGCGCACGGGCACGGTCCTGTGCGAATGGAGCGGCAAGCGCGAAGCGCTGTACCGGATCAAGCCGAGCCGGTTCGATGCCTGCCAACTGGCGATCACGAACGAGGCCGACGGCCGCTCGGTCACCATCAAGGATCGCGCGCTGCTGACGCGCCTGCTCGCGCTGGCGAACCAGCACGGCTTCAGCACGGCCGGCGGCGAAATCTGCTTTCGCGTGGTCGAGCCCGGCGACGAACGCCCGGGCGGTTAAGGACGCGCTGATCAATTCGCCCGAGCCGCTCGCGCCGCCCGAAGGGCGGATGCGACGGCCAGGTGGAATTGATCAGCGTCCTTGAGGCCTGTTCAGACGGGCTCGATCCTGGCGTGCGCGGGCCCTGGCACGCCGTGCGGCCGTGCCCGTGAAACCAGCGCGGTAAATCCTTCCAGCGGCAGGGAGGGCGAGCACAGGAAGCCTTGCCCGGTTTCGATACCCATGTCGAGCAGTGTCCGGCGCTGCTCTTCGGTCTCGATGCCTTCGATCACCAGCTCGGCGCCATAGCGCTTGGCGCTCTCGGCGGCCAGCGCGATCGCCTGCCGGATCCGAGGTTGTCCGATGCTGGCGACCATCCAGCGATCGATCTTGACCTCGCGGAACGGGTAGAGGGCCAGCGTCGTCAGCGCCGCGTAGCCATTGCCGAAATCGTCCAGCGACAGCTTCACGCCCGAGTGCCGAAGGATGTCGAAGTTGTGTTGCACGATGTCGATCGACGGCACCTTGCTCGTTTCCATGACCTCGATCGACAGCCTGTTGGGCGCGACGCCTTGATCGGCGAGCAGCGCGACCAGGCGTTCACCGAAGCCGGCGGTGACGAACGAGACGGCCGACAGGTTGACGGCCAGGCCTATGTCGATGATCGATCGGTCCATGCGGCGCAGGTCGCGCACGACGGCTTGCACCGTCGACCATTCCAGGCCGGGCAGCAACCGATGGCGTTCGGCGATCTCCAGCAGGTACGGGGGCGGTAGCGGCGCCCCCTGTTCGTCGACGCAACGCAGCAGCGCCTCGCCGCCGACGATGCGCATGTCGCGCAGCGAGAACTTCGGCTGGTAGTGCAGCGGAGGCGTGCCGAGCCGGATCCATTCGACCAGCATGCGGCGCGCGTATTCATCGGCCTGTGCCTTCTGGGCGAACGAGCGCGGAAAGATCTGCACGGCGTTGTCGCTGCCTCGCAACGCCAGGCTGATGTTGCGCAGGCTCGATGCCGCCTCGCGTCCGAGTCCGAGCCCGGCGTCGAGCGTGGCCGCGCCGATGCGCAGTTGCGGAACCGGTTCGTTCTCGGCGTCCTGCCCCTGCAGCAGCGCCGTGAGCTCGGCATGCAGGTGCGCCATGCGGCCCGTCAGTTCGAGTTTCTGCGCCGAGGTGTCGTGCAGCACCATCGCCAGCGTCGTGTCCGAGAACAGGAAGATGCGCGGCCGGCATGGAGCCAGCAGTTCGTCGATCGCCGGTGATTCGAGATGCCGGGCCAGTTGGGGCCAGAACGCGTCGGACCAGTCGTCGCCATGGACCGAATACATCTCGGCCATGTTGATGACCTCGAACAGCACGATCACGCGTTCGCCGCTCGGCCAGGACGGGGGCGGCGCCGCGATGTGCTCGCGCAGTGCCCGACGGTTCGGCAGCCCGGTCAGCATGTCGGTGAGGGCGGCCTGCTCGCGCTTCTCGCTCTGTTCGCGCGCCAACGCTTCGCCGCGCAACAGCATGAAGACCGCCCCCGTGATCGGCAGCGAGACGGCGATCGCCGACAGCCGCCGCGCCAGGCTGCTGAGGAACACCGCCGGACTGATCAGGCCGATCGCGTAGACCACCACGGCGGCCCCCAGCACGATGATCTCGCGCACGCCGAAGCAGAGGCCCAGGTCGCGCCAGCCGAGCCGTGCCATCGGACGACGGTTGAACCAGCCGTGCAGGGCGATGCCGCCGATCGAGACGATCGCGAGGTCGATCATCGCGGCCAGCAACTGATGCAGGCCGCCGAACATCACGCGCCCCGCGGCGATCAGCGCCAGGCAGATCAAGCCGCCGTGCCAGCCGCCGAGCAGGCCCGCCAGAAACAGCGGGTCGGCGCGCAGGTAGGGCTTGGACGGCATCTGGATGAATTCGGAGACCAGCATCGTCAGCACGAAGCCGGTCAGCCCGAACACGATGCCGAAGCGCACCTTGTAGCGAATGTCGTCGAACGGGAGGTCGCGTTTGACGAGCAGCAGCACCGATACCATGCCGACGACGGCGGCGCCCTGCAGCAGCAGGAAAGGCAATTCGTCCAACGAATCGACGATCGCCGCTCCGAAGGCTTCGAACGAGACAGGCACCCGGCTTCCTTGTCAGATTGGTCGCTTTTTTTCTTGGACGACCTGCATCGGCGACGTGTTCCGCTGACTAAGTGGTGTTATATGCGGCCCTAAGCGTGTGCGTCAAAGGTCGGTTCAGGACAGGGCCGGTGCGCGATATCGGGGGGCGCGGACCTGGCCGCGACGATCGGCATCGGGCCGCGTTCGGAAGGCGGGTTCGGCATCACGGCCGAACTCGACGTCTATCTGCCGGGGATGCCCGAAGCCGAAGCCCGCAAGCTGGTCGATACGACGCACGGGATCTGCCCGTACTCGAATGCGATGAAGGCCAGCGTCGACATCAAGACGACGACGCGGGCGTAGGAGGCCGGGTCTATCCGCTCGAGGGCGGCCGCCCATGGCCGGCTGACGGGGGCGCGTCAGTCGGAGAACGCGATCGTGATCGTCTTGCCGGCGGTCTCGATGCCGTGTTCCTGGGCGAGGGCGATCAGCCGGCCGAGCAGCGCGCGATCGGCGATCTCGACGCGGCGTCCGGTCGAATCGCATCGTACGCACAGCGTCTGCGCGTCGAAACCGGCTGGCTTGATCCGATAGCGCGCTTCCCGGTCGGCGCCCCATTCGGTCAGCACGAGTCCCTTGCGTTCGAGCGCGCTCATCGTGCGGTAGACCGTCGACAGGCTCATCGTATTGCCGGTGAGGGCCAGGTGCCGATGGATGTCCGACCGGCTCAACGGGGCGTCGCCGGCTGCCGACAGCACGGTCATGATCGGGTTCGTCGAATGCGAAGGGCGGCGGCCCGGCCGCCCTTCGCGCCGCAGCGGCGGGTGGGGCGTATCGGACTCGGTCCGGGCGGCGGGGGGCGCATCGGCATCGCCGAGCGGCTTGACGCGAAAGAGGATCAGATCCTCCTGCGCCTGCGTGCGCACGGTCCGGCGCGTCAGCAGGCCCCTGTGTTCCATGCCATTGATGATGCCGTCGACGCTGGCGCTGGGCAGCGTCGGATCGTGCGCGCGCAGGTGATCGAGGATCTGGTCTCGATTCAGGTCGACCGGCCCCAGCGACGCGAGCAGCGCCCAGATCCGGCCATGCGACGCGCGGAATCGCAGCCGGGAGGCGGGAGCGCCTGCGCGCGATGCGGGGCCGAGCCGGCCCGTCGGGGCCGACTCGTCATCGATGCGGTGCTGGATCGGATGCCGGTGCGGCAGGTTCATCGCCACGAACGTTCGATTGACCACGAGTCGTCGCGATAGTAGCACTTGGCCGTACTACTTTCTCCAAGCGTTCATCCAGCGAACCTTCTCCGCCCTGCGAACCTTCGTTCTCGCCAAAGCGTCGTCGCCGGGGGCCCGCCGGCCGCCAGTGCCGGGCACCGCGGCGGCGCGCCGTCTCACTCGACGGTCACCGATTTCGCCAGGTTGCGCGGCTTGTCGATGTCGGTGCCGCGCACGATCGCCGCGTGATACGCGAGCAGTTGCAGCGGCACGGTGAAGACGATCGGCGACAGCAGGCCGTGGTGCTCGGGCAGGCGGATGACCTGCACGCCGTCCGCGCTGTCGAAGCGGCTGTCGGCGTCGGTCAGCACGAACAGGCGGCCGCCGCGGGCGCGCACCTCCTGCATGTTCGATTCGAGCTTGGCCAGCAGTTCGTCGGTCGGCGCGACGGTGACGACCGGCATCGCGTCGGTGACCAGCGCCAGCGGGCCGTGCTTGAGTTCGCCGGCGGGGTAGGCCTCGGCGTGGATGTAAGAGATCTCCTTGAGCTTGAGCGCGCCTTCCTGCGCGATCGGCAGGTGCAGGCCGCGGCCCAGGAACAGCGCGTGGTCGCGCGCGGCGAACTGCTCGGCCCACGCGATCAGTTGCGGTTCGAGCGCCAGCGCGCCCTGGATCGCGCGCGGCAGGTGCCGCATCGCTTGCAGATGCGCGGCCAGCGCATCGTCGTCGAGCGTGCCGCGCGCCTGCGCGAGCGTCAGCGCCAGCAGGAACAGCGCGGCCAGTTGCGTCGTGAATGCCTTGGTCGACGCCACGCCGATCTCGATACCGGCGCGCGTGATGTACGCGAGCGTCGATTCGCGCACCATCGCGCTCGATTCGACGTTGCAGATCGTCAGCGTGTGCGGCTGCCCCAGGTTGCGCGCATGCAGCAGCGCGGCCAGCGTGTCGGCGGTCTCGCCGCTCTGCGAGATCGTGACGACCAGCGTGCGCGGGTCCGGGATGCTCGGACGATAGCGGTATTCGCTGGCGATCTCGACGGTGACCGGGATGCGCGCCAGCAGCTCGATCCAGTACTTGCCGACCAGGCCCGCGTAGTAGCTGGTCCCGCATCCGAGGATCAGCAGCCGATCGATCTGGTCGAACGTGCGCCAGGCGCCGTCGCCGAACAGTTCGGGGACGATGCCTTCGACGCCTTCGAGCGTGTCGGCCAGCGCCTGCGGCTGTTCGAAGATCTCCTTCTGCATGAAGTGGCGATAAGGGCCGAGGTCGGTGCTGCCGGCCAGGATCTTGACCGTCTGCACCGGGCGTTCGCGGCGCTGGCCGTCGCGGTCGTGGACGTGCCAGCCCGCCAACCCGATGTCGACGATGTCGCCGTCCCGCAGGTAGGCGATGCGGTCGGTGACACCGGCCAGGGCCATCGCGTCCGACGCGAGGAAGCATTCGCCGTCGCTCAGGCCGACGACCAGCGGCGAACCGGAGCGGGCGCCGACGATGCGATGCGGTTCGTCGCGGCACAGGACGGCCAGCGCATAGGCGCCGCGCAGCCGCCGGACCGCCTGCTCGACCGCATCGAACAGGTCGCCGTCATACAGGCGGTCGATCAGGTGCGCGATGACCTCGGTATCGGTCTGGCTGTCGAACCGGTAGCCGGCCGCCTGCAGTTCCGCGCGCAGGCTGTCGTGGTTCTCGATGATGCCGTTGTGCACGAGCGCGATGCGAGGGCGTGCGGTATCCGGCGACACGTGCGGGTGGGCATTGGCGGTCGACGGCGCGCCGTGCGTCGCCCATCGGGTATGGGCGATGCCGGTCAGCGCATGCAGGCCGGATGCATCGATCTGCCGGGCCAGGTCGGCCACGCGCGCGGTGCTGCGCGACGTGCGCAGCGTGCCGTCCTGCCAGACGGCGACGCCGCATGAGTCGTAGCCGCGGTATTCGAGCCGCTGCAGGCCCTGCAACAGCACTCCCAGGACGTTGCGCCCGGAAACGGCGCCGACGATTCCGCACATGGTTCGCTCTCACTGAAGGGGATTGATGGGATGTGCGCATCGTAGAGGGTGAGTCGTGAATTGAAATTTCAATACTCGATCATTAAAGATCGATTTATTCATAGATAAATAGATATGGAATAAAATTTCACCAACAACGACTAGAAGGCTGATGAATTGCCGATCTCGATGACTGATACCGATACTCCGGTTCTCGACGCGCTCGACCTGCGGATCCTCGACCAGTTGCAGCGCGACGCGTCGCTGAGCAACCTCGCGCTCGCGGCGCGCGTGCATGCATCGCCCCCGACCTGCCTGCGCCGCGTCCGGCGGTTGATCGAGGCCGGCATCATCGAGCGGCAGGTGGCGATCGTCCGGCCGGGGGCGCTGGGCCACGGGCTGACCGTGATCGCCGAGATCGCGCTCGATCAGCAGGGCGACGAGGCGCAGCGCGCGTTCGAGTCGCGCGCGGTGGCGTCGGACGCGGTGCTCCAGTGCTACCAGGTGTCGGCGGGGCCGGATTTCGTGCTGATCATCCAGGTCGCCGACATGCCGGCCTATCACGCGCTATCCGGGCAGCTCTTCGGCGCGGGCTCGAACGTGCGCAACGTGCGCGCGTTCTTCAGCATCCACCGCGCCAAGTTCGAGACGCGCATCGCACGCTGAGCCGTGCGGGGGGAGGGGGGGATGAGGCCATCCGGCGGCCATTCCCACCGCGGGCGGACGAACGGGCGATCCCGGGCCGCAAAAAAAAAGCCGGCCACACGGGCCGGCTAACAAAACGATCTAGGGGAAGAACGGACAAGTTTGTGGACTTGTCATGGACGGTCCAGAGAACCGCCCACCTCGTTAATGTAAACAAAAGTGAAATAGTGCGCCAGCGCCGATGTAGCCGAAAAACACCTCATGGTCTCCATTCGTCGGAAAAGAGGCCGACGTACGGTCTCTTCCCACCGGAACGGGACCCTGGAGGGACGAAATCGATCACCCGGGCAGATAGGCGATCCCGACGAGGCTCGCACGGTTCTTGACGACGAGGCGGCTATTGAACGGCGCTTCGGTGCTGATCTCGTACAGATGGCCGCCCAGGTCGCTGACGAACATCCGCCGGCCGGCCGGATCGTGCGCCAGTCCGATGCCCTCCTTCAAGCCGGAGAACAGGATCTGGTGATCGCTGAGGCCGCCGGGCCCGACGCGGGCGCGGTTCAGCGTATTGCCGTCGGGTGGATCGCCGCGATCGGTCCAGTACAGCATCGACGCCTCGTGATCCAGTTCGAGGTCGATCGGCTCGGGCAGGCCGTCGAGCAGCACCTCGATGTCGGTGCGCGCCGATGGATCGGCGGGGCGCACGTCGAGCGGGGCACGCAGCAGCATGCCTTCGTTGCCGTTGGGCTTGCCCTTCTGGGTCCAGTACAGGAAGCCGCCGCGCCGGTCGACGGCGATGCCGACCGGGTGGCGGCGCCGGTCCAGGCGATCCTCGCCGGCGCCGGTCTGCACGTGCACGACCCGGTCCGAGCCATCGATGCGCGCGCTCCATACCCGCATTCCTTCGCGGTCCGTCCAGTACACACGCTGGCTTTCCGGATCGAAGGCGATCTGCTTGCCGGTGACGATCACGCCGACCGGGACGATGACCTGCCGGTCGCTGCCGTCGAGGTTGGCGGACTCGACATGACCGTCGGTCTCCCAGAAATCCTCGCCGTCGTACACGACGCCCATGAACGTGTAGTACATCCGGCGGCCGATCGGGTCGATCGTCAGGCCGTCGGGCATCGAGTCCAATCCGCTGACGAGGGTCGAGACGTCACTGCCGTCGGTGGCGATCGACAGGATGCGGGCTTGGCGGCCCAGGCTCAGGGCGAGGATGCGATCGCTCAATGTCGTTCTCCGTGGGGTAAGCGTCGTTGCAGGAAGGGGCGGGCGTCAGGACACGACCCGGTCGGCGCGCAATTGCCGGATCGCCGGGTCGTCATAGCCGGCGTCGCGCAGGATCTGGTCGGTATGTTCGCCCAGCGTCGGGGCCTTGCCCGCCGGTGCCTTGTCGGCGCCGTCGACGAAGAGCGGGCTGTCGATCGTCAGCGTCTCGCTGTCGACCATCGGCTTGAGCACGCCGCTGTCGCGCATCTGCCGGTCCACGCGCAGGTCGCCCATCTCGGCGACGCATTCGAAGATCAGTCCCGCCTCGTCCAGCAGCCGGCGCCACTCGTCGCGGTCGCGTTCGGCGAATGCCAGGTCGAACTGCGCGATCAACTCGTCGGAGTGTTTGAAGCGGTCCGCCTGCTTAGCGTAGCGCGTGTCCTCGACGAGGTCGCCGCGCCCCATGCAGCGGGCGAAGGCCGGCCAGTCGCGCGCCTCGTTGACGATCGACATCAGCAGCCAGCGCCCATCGCGGCACTTGTAGTAGCAACCCAGCGCGTTGAAGCTTTTCTCGCGCGGCGGCCGGGGCGTGAACGTGGCGCCGCACAGCGCGGCCTGTGCCATGAAGCCGTTGGCCCAGACGCCGTTGGCCAGCAGCGACGAACCGACCTGCGTGCCGCGGCCCGTATTCTGGCGTTGGTACAAGCCCAGCACCACCGCGGCGAACAGCGAGACGCCGGACGGATGGTCTCCCATGCCGGCGACGGCCCGCGCCGGCGGGGTCGAGGCATCGCTGCGCAGCGTGTCCATCAGCCCCGAGCGCGCCCAGTACGCGGTCGCGTCGAATCCGGGTTTCGACAGCTCGGGACCGGTCTCGCCGTAGCCGGTGAACGAGCCGTAGACGAGCCGCT
>JAKPAM010000071.1 GCA_029779435.1 Pseudomonadota bacterium
CTTCGGCCACTGCCATCCGCGGATCAATGCCGCGCTGCGCGAGCAACTCGAAGAACTGGAGCACGTCATCCTCGCCGGTTTCACGCATCGGCCGGTGATCGAACTGTCCGAGCGTTTGTCGGCATTGACCGACGGCGCGCTGGGGCACTGCTTCTACGCCTCCGACGGCGCGTCGGCGACCGAAATCGCCCTCAAGATGTCGTTCCACTCGTGGCAGAACCGTGGCCGCACCGACAAGCAGGAATTCCTGTGCCTGGCCGGAAGCTATCACGGAGAAACCGTCGGCGCCCTGGCAGTCACCGACGTCGCGCTGTTCAAGGACGCCTACGCGGCGCTGATCCGCCCGGCGTGCACCGTTCCGACGCCGGACGCGCGCCTCGCCGAAGCCGGCGAAACCGCCGTCGACATCGCCCGCCGCGCGGCGGCCGCCCTCGAACGCCATCTCGAAGGGCATCATCAGCGCATCGCGGCGCTGATCGTCGAGCCCTTGATCCAGTGCGCCAGCGGCATGGCGATGTACGACCCGGAATACCTGCGCCTCGCCCGCGCGTTGTGCGACCGCTACGAGGTGCATCTGATCTGTGACGAGATCGCCGTCGGCTGCGGTCGGACCGGCACCTTCTTTGCCCACGAACAGGCCGGCATCCGCCCGGACTTCCTCTGCCTGTCCAAGGGCATCTCCGGCGGCTACCTGCCGCTGTCGATCGTGATGACCACCGCGGCGGTGTACGCGGATTTTTACGACCCGGCCACCAGCCGCGGCTTCCTGCACTCGCACTCCTACACCGGCAACGCGCTGGCCTGTCGCGCGGCCCTGGCGACGCTCGACATCTTCGCCGACGACCAGGTCATCGACGCCAACCGCATCCTCGCCGAGCACCTCGGCAACTGCCTGCGGCCTCTGGCGACGCACCCGCAAGTCCGGCACCTGCGCCAGCGCGGCATGATCGCGGCCTTCGACGTAGTCAGCGACGATCCACAGTTCTCGCAGCGCTTCTACCGGCAGGCACTGGCGCACGAAATCCTGCTGCGGCCGATCGGCAACACCGTCTATTTCATGCCACCGTATGCGATCAGCGCCGCCGAGTGCGAATTTCTCGTGACGCGCGCCACCGCCGCCCTGGACGCCGCGCTGCACACATGATCTGGGACGAACTGCAAAGCGCACTCGACGCCCTGCAGCGCGACGGCCTGAAGCGCAACCGCCGCA
>JAKPAM010000078.1 GCA_029779435.1 Pseudomonadota bacterium
CGTCTGCAGCGCACGGTCGAGATCGGACTGGACGTGCAGAACGCCAGCATCGACTTCAAGACCCAGGTACAGGAATGGAAGAACATCCTGATCCGCGGCAATGACGTCGAGCAGTTCCAGCGCTACGCCAAGAGTTTCGAGAAGCACGCGCAGGAGGTGTCCGCCCGTCTGGCCGACCTCGACGGTCGACTGCAGGCGGAAGGATCGCCGCGCGTCGCCGAGGTGAAAGCGCTCGCCGCCGCACACGCCGCGATGCACGAGCGCTACATGGCGGCGCTGAAGAACTTCGACCCGGCCGATCCCGAGTCGGGCAAGAAGGTGGATCGTGCGGTGAAGGGCATAGACCGCAGCGCGACCGAGGCGATGACCGCGCTGACCCGGTTGATCGAGCAGGACGTGAAGACGCTGGGCAACGACACGCGCGCCCGCACCAGCGCGCTCTACCGCACCGGCCTGATCACGCTGAGCATCGCCATCGCCGTGCTGTCGCTGCTGCTCATCGTCGGCATCGTGCTGACGCTGCGTCGGCTGACCACCAGTCTTTCGTCGCTGCAGGGTGCGCTCGGACAGGCGCGGACGCGGATGGACCTGACCGTGCGCGCGCCCGACAGCCGCGGCGACGAACTGTCGGCCGCCGGCGCGTCGATCAATGCGCTGTTCGCCGAGCTGCAATCGACACTGAAATCGATGCGCGACAACGCGCAGCAGGTCGCCAGCCACTCCTCGTCACTGCACGGCTCGGTCGACACGCTGGCCGGCGCCGTTGCACAGCAGAACGATTCGACCTCGAGCATGGCGGCGGCGGCCGAACAGCTCGCCGTCAGCGTGGCCCACGTCAGCGAAAGCGCCGGTCACGCACGCGACGTATCCCGCAGCTCGCTCGAACGCGCCGACTTCGGTGGCGGTGTGATCGAAACGACCGCCTCCTCGATGCGCGACGCCGCGGTCGACGTCCAGGCGGCGGCCGGCGGCATGGAGGAACTGAGCAGGCAGGTGGAACAGATCGGGGACATCGCCGGCACCATCAAGGGCATCGCCGACCAGACCAATCTGCT
>JAKPAM010000079.1 GCA_029779435.1 Pseudomonadota bacterium
CGCGGATCTGATGCGTGCGCCCCGTGCGCAACGCGCAGCCGAGCAGCGAGGCCGTCAGCGCGCCGCCGTCGCCGACCACTCGTCCGCGCGCGCGCGCCCTTGCGACACCGCCGTCGATGCCGGCCGGATCGCCTTCCCCGTGCCGGACCGCCAGGGGTTCGAACCGCGTCTGCGCGGGCCGGCCGGCCGGCTCGTCGACGACCGCCATCCGAGTGCGCTGGCGAGGGTCGCGACCGATCGCCAGATCGATCTCGCCGCTGGCCGGCGGTCGTCCGTGCACGATCGCCAGATAGCGGCGCGACATGCTGCGGTCGGCCAGTTGCGCGACCAGCGCGGCGCACGCGGCCTCGGTCTTGCCGACGACCATCAGGCCGCTGGTGTCCTTGTCGAGCCGATGGACGATGCCCGCGCGCGGCAGCGTCGCCGACCGCGGCCGGTGATGCAACAGGCCGTTGAGCAGCGTGCCACGCCAATTGCCGGCGGCCGGGTGCGTGACCAAGCCCGCGGGCTTGTTGATGACCATCAACGCGTCGTCCTCGTGGACGATGTCCAGCGGGACGTCGTCGGGCTCGAACGCGGAATCCGCTTCACGCGGCAACGGTCTGACGAAGAGGGTCTCGTACCCGGCCAGCCGCGTCTTGGACAGCAGCGCCCGCTGCTCGCACCAAACGGCCCCCAGCGCGATCCATTGCTGGATCCTCGCGCGCGACACGTCGGGCAGCCGTCCTGCCAGGAACCGATCGACGCGCTCGCCCGCGCCGTCGGCCGCGTCGATCGTCTGCGGCTCGCTCTCCCGCGGATCGGCCTCCCCCGATTCAACGTCCCGCAATGCGCCTTCCCGTCGCGCCGCGTCGCCTGCCTCGGTCCCTTCGATATAATCGCCATCCGACGATTTGCCGGCGCGCCTCGGCACGTCGGCCTCTTCGCGCGTTGATCGGGATGGAGAAACGGATGCCTTATCTGACATGGATCGCCGCGACCCGGCGCGCATTGGTGTTGATCACGACGACGGCCCTGCTGGCCGCCTGCGGCACCGGCGAGGGGCCGGACATCACGGCCGGCTGGCCGCCCGAGAAATTATATGCGGATGCCCGTGATGAACTGAACTCGGGCAACTGGCAGCAGGCGATCAAGCAGCTCGAGAAGCTCGAATCGCGCTACCCGTTCGGCAAGTGGGCGCAGCAGGCGCAGATCGACCTCGCCTATGCCAACTACAAGGAAGGCGATCGCGCGCTCGCGCTGGCGGCCGTCGACCGCTTCATGAAGCTGCACCCGAATCATTCGCAGCTCGATTACGCCTATTACCTGAAGGGCCTGATCAACTTCAACGAACAGCAGGGCTTCATGGCCAGCCTCGGCGGCCAGGACCTGTCGGAGCGCGACCTGCGCGCGGCGCGCGATGCGTTCGATGCATTCCGCGAAGTCGTCACGCGTTGGCCCGACGGCCGCTATGCGGACGACGCGCGCGAACGGATGCGCTATCTGGTCAACACGATGGCCCAAGGCGAAGTCAAGATCGCCCGCTACTATTTCGACCGCGCCGCCTACGTCGCCGCCGCCAACCGCGCCGAGTCGGTCGTCAAGCTCTATCAACAGACGCCCGCGGTCGAGCAGGCGCTGTACATCCTGATGATCTCGTACGAGAAGCTCGGCATGACGGACCTGCAACAGGACGCCGAGCGCGTGTTCAAGACGAACTTCCCGGACAGCCCGCTACCGCGCGACGGCATCGCGAAGATCGATCGCAAGTGGTATCAGTTCTGGAAGTAACCCTGGGCGCCGGGCCGCCGGACCGGCGGCTCGTCAACGCCCGGCCACACCGAACTCCTCGCGCACCCAATCGTCCAGCAAGGCCTTCTCGTAGCGCAGTGGATCGTTGGGGTACATGTCCGGACGCATCAGAAACGTACTGTCGCGCAACTGGCGGTTACCCTCGCGCAGCACGGCGCCACGCTCGTCCCGCAGCTTGAACGAGAGATCGATACGCGGCGGATAGATGTCGCGGACGATGCGCACCTGGGCTGCCGGCGGCCCGCGCCACGGCTCGAAGTCGCCGGCGCGCTGCACGTCGGTGATGCGCACGTCCAGCCGCTGGCCCGGCGCCAGCCGATGCGCGACGCGCTCGGCCAGATGGCGGGATAGCGCGTCCACCCAGGCCCGGCGCGACGGCCCGGACTCCAACTGAGCGTTGCGGCCGGCGTCGAAGCGCGACGCATCGACAGCGATCACGCTCGCGCCGCCGACCACCACCGGCGCGTCGGCGACGGCGGGCGCCTCGGGATCCTGGGTCGCGCAGGAGGCGGCCAGGCAAGCGCCAACCAGGAACAGGGCCCAACGGGCTCCGCGCGTGGAGAAAACCGTCGTCGTCATCTCTCGTTCTCCCGTCAACACGCCGTTCGGCCGCCGCTACGCCCGTTGCGGCGAGCCACGCAAGACCATGGTCAACGCCAGATGCCGATTCTGACGCTCAGGATCCTGCTGGAGCCGGCGGACACTGCCGGCGGACACTAAGCGTCGGCCGTCGATTCGCCGGCCCCGGCCGCGCCTCCATCGCTCTCCGGGTTCAGGAAATCCAACGCCTGTTGCGCCGAGCGCGTGCGACGGAATGGCGGCAGGCTCTTGAGCATCGACCGGCCGTAGGGCTTTTCGGCCAGCCGCGCGTCGCATACCACCAGCAGTCCGCGGTCGGTCTCCGAGCGGATCAACCGTCCGGCTCCTTGCTTGAGCACCATCGCGGTCGCCGGCAGATGCAGCCGCCGGAACGGATCCTGGCCCGCGTGCCGAACCGCCTCGCTGCGCGCCCGCACGATCGGATCATCGGGCGGCGCGAAAGGCAGCTTGTCGATGATGACCAGCGACAACTGCGCCCCCTGCACGTCGACCCCTTCCCAGAAGCTGGCGCTGCCGACCAGCACCGGCGCCGGATGCTCGCGGAAGCGGTCGAGCAGTTCACCCCGCGTTCCCTGCCCCTGGCGCAGCAGCAGCAGCGCCGAGTCCTCGGCAGCGATACGCCGCGCCAGCAGTTCTGCCAGTCGATCGACCATCCGCAGCGTCGTGCACAGCACGAATGCCCGCCCGCCATTGGCGACGATCAACGGCCAGACCGCCTGCGCCAGGCGATCCGCGTAATCGCGCGACAGCGGATCGCCGAGCCCCTGCGGCACGTACAGCAGCGCCTGGGTCTGATAATCGAACGGGCTGTCGACGATCATCGTGCGCGCCCCGTCCAGCCCGAGCGAACGCGAGAAGAAATCGAGGCTGCCGCCGATGGCCAGCGTCGCCGACAGGAACACCCACGCGCGCGGACGCTGCTCGCGATGGCGGGTGAACGCCTGCGCCACCGACAGAGGCGTCGCATGCAACGTGCAACCCGACTGGCTGACATCCGCCCACAGGATCCGGCCCTCGACGACGTCATCGTCTCCGCGAGCCGGCGATGACTCCGGCACCGGCGGCTGGATGCCCGCCATCGGCGCCGGTCCACCGTCCTTCTCGGTACTCGATGCAGCGCCCGGTCCGGTAGTCCGCGTACCCGCCGCGCCCGACTCGCGGCGCGCGGCCGTTTCGTCGACGATGCGGGTCAGCCAGTCGCTCAAGCGATAAGCGAGTTCCTTCGCGCGCAATGCGCAGCGCGCCAGGTCCTTGCTGCGCACCGCCGCCTGCGACAGCACGTCGCCGGCCGCCACGATCGTCTCGTGCGCATAGCCGATGGCCTGCAGCAGCTCGGGCATCCGGCGGGCGGCCTGGCTATCCAGGCGCGCCGGCGACCCCGCCTGCAGGCGCCAGTCGCGCACCGCCTGCTCGATCTGTGCCGCCAGTTCGGTCCAGTCGGTCTGGTCGCGCGCCTCGGCCAGCCCGCATCGCAGCGTGTCGCGCGCGAACTCGACGAGCTGGCGCGTCGACACCGCTGTGCCGAAAAACTGCGTCGCCACGTCCGGCAACTGGTGCGCCTCGTCGAAGATCACCGCCGATACCGTCGGCAGCAGCTCCGAGACGCCTTCGTCCTTCAACGCCAGATCAGCGCAGAACAGGTGGTGATTGACGACGACGATGTCAGCATCCTGGGCCTGTTGGCGCGCCTTGTAGACGAAGCACTGGTCGACGTCCGGGCAGTCCTGCCCCAGGCAGTTGTCGCGTGTCGACGTGGCCATCGCCCAGGCGGGCGCGTCCTCGGCCACGCCGGTCAGCGCGCCACGGTCGCCGGTCAGCGACACTTTGGAGAACAACTCGATCCGCCGCAGATCGACGATGTCCTCCCGTCGCGCGAAACGTCCATCGGCGAGGTTGCGTTTCAGGTGATAGCGGCAGACGTAGTTGGCCCGCCCCTTGAGCAGCGCAACGCTGGCCGACACGCCGAGCGCTTCGCGCACCCGCGGCAGGTCGCGCGCGAACAGCTGGTCCTGCAGGTTGCGGGTACCGGTCGAGATCAGCACGCGTCCGCCAGCCAGCAGCGCCGGCACCAGATACGCGTAGGTCTTGCCGGTGCCGGTGCCCGCCTCGGCCACCAGCATCGACTGGCGCTGGATCGCCTCGCCGACGGCGGCCGCCAGTTGCTGCTGGCCCTCGCGCGCGACGAAGCCCGGGTGCGCGCGCGCGATCGCCCCGTCGGGGGCCAGCGCGTCGATGAACGGAGCCGGATCGACCGGGAAGAACGAAGCATCGAGCGAAGCGTCGTCAGGCGCCTGCCCGGCATCCGGCGCATCCAAGGCAGCGGATCCGGCAGCCAGATCGTCGCTGGCCGACGACGGCTCCCGTTCCGCGGGATCGGCGAACCGGCGAACCGCAGGGGAATGCATCAGGTTCTCAGGCCGGAACGTCCGGGATCAATTGCATCTGCAGCAAGGCGATGGCGTCCTTGATCTGCAGCTTGCGCTTCTTCAATCGGCGCAATTGCAGTTCGTCGAAGCGGCCCTGTGTGCCGATCGCATCGATCATCGCGTCGAGTCCGCGATGCTCGAGCTGCAGCTCGGCGATACGCCGCTTGATGGTTTCGTCATCCATGATGGCTGAGTGCCCGCGCGTGGCGGACAGACGGTTCCAAGTGCCCAAATCCAACATGGAATAATAGTTGCAACATGAAGCGCCAGCAAACACGTCCAGCCCGACTCCAGATCCAGGCGTGCATCGAACAGCATGTCGGCGACCGCACCGAACAGCAGGACCGCGTCGTCGTACTGGGCGCCGAGCCCGGCGCGGCAGTGGCGCTGGGCGTCCTGGCCGATGGGCTCGGCGGGCGCAGCGGCGGCAGCATGGCGGCGGACAACGTCGTGCTGGCCGCGACCCAGCGGATCGGCGAGTTCGCGCCGGGGCGGGACGATCCGGTCGATTTCTTCCAGTCGCTGGTACTGGAACTGCACACGATCCTGCGCCTGTCGGGCATGACGTCCGGCACGCAGCCGCACAGCACGCTGGCGGCCGTGCTGATGCAACCGGACCGGATCGACTGGTGCCACGTCGGCGACAGTCGGATCTACCACATCCGTGACCGGCGCCTGATGCACTGCACGACCGACCACACTTACGCCGAGGAACTGGTCCGCAAGGGCCTGCTGACCCGCGATCGCGCCCATCTGCATCCGCGGGCCGGCATGCTGGTCAACGCATTGGGCTCGGACAAGACGCCGGTACCGACGTTCGGACGCCTGGATGCGCCTCAACCCGGCGATACGTTCCTGCTGTGCTCGGACGGGCTATGGAACTACTTCCACGCGGGCGAGATCGTGCTCGTGCTGGACCAGGCCGCGCCGGCCGATGCCGCCCGCACGCTGGTCGGCCGAGCCCGCGAACGGGCCGAAGGCATGGGCGACAACTGCTCGCTGGCGATCATGCGGTTCGGACGGGCCGACGCGCACGCCGAAACGGCGCCGCCGCCGCGAGTCAGGGCTTGAAGGTCTTTTGATCGGCCCCGAAACGCGCGTCAAGAGGCTGCGCGCCAAAAGGCTCATGGCCTCTCAGGGCTTGGCGCCCGTTCCGTCCGCTCCCACGCCGGCGCCGCCGTCAGGCGCCACGCTGCCGCCGCGGCGACGCTGCGTCTGCTCGTCATGATCGCGCAGGCGCTGAGCCTGTTCGCGCTGCTTGCGTTCGAATGCCTCGCGGTTCGCGGGCGCCTCGTCCCGCTTGCGCTGGCGCTGCGCCGCCCGGTCGCGCTGCGCCTGTTCGCGCTCCTGCTGACGGCGCGCGGTCTCGGCCGGTGAATGAGGCGCCCCCTCGCGCAGGCGCCGCTCGGTACGCTCGCGCGCTTCCTGCTGCTTGGCATCGAACTTCGTGCGCGAAGCGTCGCGGGCGGCCGAATCCTGCGCAGCGCCGCCCTGCCGCTCGGACAGGTCCTGCGCCTTGCGCTCGCTGGCTTCGAGCGCGCGCTGGTTGCGCAAGACCTGCCTCGCCCTGACCTCGATATGCTTGTAGCGCAACTCGATCGCGCGCCGTTCGTCCTGGACCGCATCGAGGCAGCGATTGGTCAGGAAGCGGTCGTAGCAGTCGTATTCCCGCCGCTGCCAGACCGGCGTGCGCTGGACGCGATCACGGTCGACCGCCGCCAGCGCCGCATCGGCCTGGGCCGGTTCGAGGATCCGTACCGGATCGAACTCGGGCAGCACCTGCTCGGCGCGGACGGCAGCCGTCGGCGTTCCCGTGCAAGCCGCCAGCGGCAATACCAGCATCGACACCAAGGCCGGCACCCGTGCCCACGCCGGCGACGAGAACTTCGCGCGCGTCCGCGCTGGGACGCGCCACGGCAAGCGCCATGGCGACCGAAACAGCGCCCCCCACCGCGCGCGCAAGGCCATCAGAGCCGTTCGACCACGGTGCGGCGCGGCGTCTGCAGGTATTCCTTCGACTGCATCTCGACGATGCGGCTGACCGTTCGATGGAACTCGTTGGCCATCGCGCCAGCGGTATACAGGTCTTCGGGTTCGCATTCGGCCGACAGGATCAACTTGATCTTCTGATCATAGAACACGTCGACCAGCCAGACGAAGCGGCGCGCCTCGGACGCCATGCCCGCGCTCATCCTCGGCACCGCACTGACGATGACCGTGTGGAACCGGCTGGCCAGGTCCAGGTAGTCGTTCTGCGAACGCGGCCCGCCGCACAGCGTCTTGAAGTCGAACCACACGACGCCCCCGGCACGGCGCAGCGCTCGCACGTCGCGTCCCTGGATCTGCAGATGCGGGTCCTCGTCGCGCGTCTCGGCCAGCGACGCGAACATCTCGCGCAGCGCCTGATCGGCTTGCGCGCCGAGCGGCGTCAGGTACGCCTTGACCTGTTCGAGCGCGCGGCGCCGGTAGTCGGTACCGACGTCGACGTTCAGCACGTCGGTGTTCTGCTTGATCAGCGCGATCGCCGGCAGCACCCGGTCGCGATGCAGGCCCTCCGGATACAACTGGTCCGGCGCGTAGTTCGACGTCATGACGAATGTCACGCCATGGTGGAACAGGCCGCGCATCAGCCGCTCGAGGATCATCGCGTCGGCGATGTCGGACACGTGGAACTCGTCGAAGCAGATCAACCGGTTGCGCCGCGCCACCCGCCGCGCGACCTCGTCGAGCGGATCGGCGCTGCCCTTCAGGTCGTCGAGCTCGCGATGCACGCCGCGCATGAACTCATGGAAGTGCAGTCGCGTCTTGCGCACGATCGGCACGGCCGTGAAGAAGCAATCCATCAGGAAGCTCTTGCCCCGGCCGACGCCGCCGTACAACCAGACGCCGCGCGGTACGTCCGGCCGGTTGATCAGCCGCTTGAGCTTGTTCGATCGAGCCGCCTTGAACGCGACCAGTTCGTCGCACATCGCCTGCAGGCGCACGATGGCGGCGCGCTGCGCGGCGTCGGCCTTGTAGCCGCGCTGCGCGAGCGTCGCCTCGTATGCCTCGATGACGGCACCGCGGCCTGCGCTCACATGTTCAGGGCGCGCTTGTCGGCAGCCAGCGCCGCCTCGCGCACCACTTCGGACAACGACGGATGCGGGTGCGACACGCGCGTGATGTCCTCGGACGACGCCTTGAACTCGAGCGCCACCGCCGCCTCGGCGATTAGATCCGACGCATTGGCGGCGACGATGTGCACGCCCAGCAGCTCGTCGGTAGCTGCATCGGCCAGCACCTTGACGAACCCGGCCGACGCATTGATGCCCAGTGCGCGGCCATTGATCGCGAACGGCACCTGCCCGGCCTTGTACGCGCGGCCCTCGGCCTTCAATTGCGCCTCGGTCTTGCCGACCCATGCGATCTCGGGCGACGTGTAGATGACCCACGGGATGCAGTTGTAGTCGATGTGCGGCTTCTGGCCGGCGATCAGCTCGGCCACCATCACCCCTTCGTCCTCGCCCTTGTGCGCGAGCATCGGACCGCGCACGACGTCGCCGATCGCCCAGATGCCGGGTACGTTCGTCGCGCAATGATCGTCGACGTCGATGAAGCCGCGCTCGTTCGCCGCGAGCCCGACGTTCTCGAGCGCCAGGCCCTCGGTGTTCGGCACGCGGCCGATCGATACGATCAGCTTGTCGACTTCGAGCGTCTGCGCATCGCCCTTGTTGTCGGTATACGCGACCGACACGCCCGACTTGCCGGTCTTGATCTCGCCGATCTTCACGCCGAGGTGGATGGCCAGGCCCTGCTTCGTGAACTGCCGGGCCGCTTCCTTGGACACCGCCTCGTCGCACGCGGCCAGGAATCCCGGCAGCGCCTCGAGGATCGTCACCTCGGCGCCCAGGCGCCGCCAGACCGAGCCGAGTTCGAGCCCGATGACGCCCGCGCCGATGACGCCGAGCTTCTTCGGCACCTGGGCGAACGCCAGCGCACCCTCGTTGTCGTTGATCAGCACGTTGTCGACCGGCACGTTCGGCAGATGGCGGGCCTTGGAGCCCGTCGCGACGATCACGTTCGTCGTCTCGTGCGTGTCGACGACCGGCTTGCCGTCCTTGTCCTTGCCGGCGACGCTGATCCGGAAACCACCGCCATCGATCTTGCCGGCGAACGAGCCGCGCCCCTTGAGCCAGGTGATCTTGTTCTTGCGGAACAGGAACTCGATGCCCTTCGTCATCTTGGTGACGATCTCGTCCTTGCGCGACTGCATCTTCGCGATGTCGATCTTCAGGTTCGACAACGTGATGCCATGGTCGCCCAGGTGATGGTGGGCCTTCTCGTACTCCTCGGACGTGGCCAGCAGCGCCTTGGACGGGATGCAGCCCACGTTGAGGCAGGTGCCGCCGAGCGTCAGCTCGCCCTTGGGATTGATCCACTCCTCGACGCAGCCGACCTTGAAGCCGAGCTGCGCGGCGCGGACCGCCGCGATGTAGCCGGCCGGACCCGCGCCGATGACGATGACGTCGTAACGTTCAGCCATGTTGGATCCTCCGTTCACAGATCGAGCAGCAGGCGCGACGGATCCTCGAGCGCGTCCTTGATCGCGACGAGGAACAGCACCGCCTCGCGGCCATCGATGATCCGGTGGTCATACGACAGCGCCAGGTAGTTCATCGGCCGGATCACGACCTGGCCGTTCTCGACGACTGCGCGATCCTTCGTCGCATGCACGCCCAGGATCGCCGACTGCGGCGGATTGATGATCGGCGTCGACAGCATCGAACCGAACACGCCCCCGTTCGAAATCGAGAACGTGCCGCCGGTCATCTCTTCGAGGCCGAGCTTGCCGGCCTGCGCCTTCTTGCCGAACTCGGCGATCTGCTTCTCGATCTGCGCGAACGTCATCTGGTCGGCATCGCGCACGATCGGCACGACCAGGCCGCGCGGCGAACCGACGGCCACACCGATGTCGAAGTAGCCGTGATAGACGATGTCGTTGCCATCGATCGACGCGTTGACGACCGGGTACTGCTTGAGCGCGTGCACCGCGGCCTTGACGAAGAACGACATGAAGCCCAGGCGCGTGCCGTGCTGCTTCTCGAAGCGATCCTGGTACTTCTTGCGCAGGTCCATCACCGGCTGCATGTTGACCTCGTTGAACGTGGTCAGGATCGCGTTGGTTGCCTGCGACTGCAGCAGCCGCTCGGCCACGCGCTGGCGCAGCCGCGACATCGGCACGCGCTGCTCCGGACGGCCCTCGAGCAGGCTGGCGGTCTTGATCGGTGCCTTGACCTGCGGCAGCGACGTGGTCGGCACGCCAGTCGGGATCGTCGATGGCGCGACCGAGGCGGCGCCGCCCGCCACCGCGCCCAGCACGTCGCCCTTGGTCACGCGGCCATCGCGACCGGTGCCGGCGACCTGGCCGGCGGTCAGATTGTTCTCGGCCATCAGCTTGGCGGCCGAGGGCATCGCGACGTCGGCCTTGCTGCCCGACGCCGCGGCGGCAGCGGGTGCGGCGGCAGCCGGTGCCGCCGGCGCGGCGGCCGGCGCCGATGCGGCCGGTGCGGACGCGCCGGCACCCGCCGCCGCGTCGGTATCGATGATCGCGATCACTTCGCCCGACGTCACCGTCGCGCCGTCGTCCTTGACGATCTGCGACAGCACGCCGGCGCTCGGGGCCGGCAGTTCGAGCACGACCTTGTCGGTCTCGATATCGATCAGGTTTTCATCACGGGCGACGGCTTCGCCCGCTTTCTTGTGCCATTGCAGCAGCGTCGCTTCGGCGACCGATTCCGAAAGCTGCGGAACTTTGACTTCGATGAGTGCCATGGAAAAGACTCCGGGAATTCTGTTCTCTATGCCGGGCGCATGCCCCGAGCGGATGGATTCGTGCAGTTCGCCGGCCAAACGGAGACGACCCGCCAGAAGACGACGGGTCGTTCGACGTCAGGCCCGGATCAAGCGCTGGCCTTCTTGCTGGCGCGAGCCGGCTTGACTTCGCCCAACGCGGCGTTGAGCAGATCCTTCTGCTGCGCGTAGTGCTTGTCGTAGTAGCCGACGGCCGGCGAGGCCGACGCCGGACGTCCGGCATAGGACAACCGCTGCCCGTCCTTCAGCGCCTCGCTGATGTGATGCTGGACGTAGAACCAGGCACCCTGGTTCTGCGGTTCGTCCTGGCACCAGATCACCTGCGTCAGGTGCGGATATTTCTTCAGCTCGGTCTCGAACGCCTTGTGGCCGAACGGATAGAGCTGCT